>DASUOS010000444.1:0-3431 GCA_036276515.1 Anaerolineales bacterium
CACTACCTGCTGGATGGGTTGAGCGTGGTCTACATCGATGCGGAAGGGCTGGTTGTACGTGATCTGCTCTGGGAGTTGATCGATAACCGGCCGTTCCCCGCGGAAGAGATAGGGGGGCGAGAAGACCTCGATCGTCCGTTCAATCTGCTTCTCGCCGGGATTGCTGCCCATCGAAAGGACGCGCCCGTCAGGCAGGAGCAGGGCGGTCGAATGGTAAAGCCGCGCCTTTTGCTGGGCGGCCATGCGTGTCCAGGTGTTCGTGACCGGGTTGTACAGCTCCGCTTCACAAACCGAGTCAGTATCGCCATGGATACCGCCGCCGTGACCGTAGCTGGACATCCCACCCACCACGAGCACATTCCCATCCGGTAACAGCACACCGTTGGCATGGACGCGCGGGTGGTTCATCTTGCCTTTGAATTCCCAGCCTGGGTCCGGCCGGCTGAGATCAATCTGCTCTACGGTGTCTTCGACCCGGGTCAGAAAGGCGAAGAAATGACTCCACGAATCCCTGCCGATGCTGTGCAGCAGGGACATGATCGTCCGGCCGACGTTGTGTGTCCCGCCGCCGGCGATGAGGATCTGCGGTTTATAGCTCGGCGGTCGGAGCGCCAGCAAAAGGGAGATGCCTTCCTCGCGATTCTTCCTGAAGTGCGATCCGCCTGTCTCCATCCATTGTTCGCTCTTTGAGCTCCAGCGGGCGGAGGGATAACGGCCCGGTGTCAGGAAGTGGGTGTTGAACACGCCGGTGTAGAACACGTCGCCATCGGGCAGCAGGTGCAGGCGCGGATACAGGGGCATCTTTTGCAGAGACGTCAGCGAGATCCACTTTTTCGTAACGGGATCGAAAACCTCCTGCAGGCGCACGATGCGCTGTTCCATCTTGCGGATCAATTCATACAGGATCTTGAGAACGTTCTTCTGCGGGACTTCGTCCGGGCTGCGGTATTCCAGTCCGGCAACGGTCAAAACGCGGTCGTCGGCCAGGCGGATCAGCGTAGGATACCAGCGCCCGGCCCTCATATCGTCCAGGCGCTCCCAGCTTTCACTGAATGGGTCGAAGAGCCAGGCTTCTTTGAGGCCCCCATAGAATGGGTCGGGGTCCGGCGGGTAGTAGCTCGTGCCGCCCACGAACAGGAGCCTGCCATCGGCCAGAAAGGTGTGACCGCCGCACCACAGGTCACAGGCCATCGGCTCGCAGTCCACAGGGTATGTACGCCACGGATCCGTGTTCAGGTCCAGGATCTCGGCGCGCGGCAGGCTGGGATGCTCGAACTCGTCCGGGTCAAGGGATGAGCCGCCGTAGATGAATACTTTGTTGGTAGGCAAAAGGGCAGCATGCGTGGCGGAGTTGAGGAACTCCGCCGCGATCATTTCCCACTGGCCGGCGGCAGAGGGCGGGAGATCCACCGGCGGAGGCGGATGGTGAGGTCCGTGTTTCATTGAGGGCTTGCTCGATCTGCCGCTTCGGCGGCGGACATACACAAAGCAGAGGCTGAGCTAGGTCTGCTTCCCGATCAGGCCGTAGACAATCATCGCAACACTCACGCCAATGACA
Source organism: Anaerolineales bacterium (assembly GCA_036276515.1). Classification (GTDB taxonomy): domain Bacteria; phylum Chloroflexota; class Anaerolineae; order Anaerolineales; family Villigracilaceae; genus Defluviilinea. The sequence continues at coordinate 1,559 of DASUOS010000444.1, forward strand.
ATGCCTGCGTATCGTCCGCTCAGCCGCATCAGCTCCTGAGGATCGGTGGATATCCCTGCGTTGGCTGCCATGATGAAGAAGAACGCCACGGCCAGGATGATCAGAAGCACACCCGCACTCACTACCCGCCAGTTTCTGCGACGCATAGATTTTCTCCTTCCACTCTGGGTCTGTTTTGTTGGTCTTGTCGATTAAAACCCGGGATTGTAGGGAGGGATACGTCTCTATCCACAGGAAAGGAACAAAAAATGTTCAGTATCTCAGTGCCAGCCTCTCAGCCCTGGACTTCGAAAACCAGGATCTTCAGGATGTCGTCGGAGGTGTTCTCCAGGCCATGACTCCTGTAAGGCTTGTTCAGGATCACATCGCCCGCGCCGACTTCATGCGCTTCGCCGTCAATGGTCATGGTGCCGAGTCCTTCGAGGATCACATACACTTCCTCATCGTTTCCATGCGTGTGATAGCCGATCGACGTGCCGGGTGGCAGCTCGGTATAGATCACAAAGCGCAGGTTCGTGCTGAAATCGGTGTCACCATACAGCAGGGCATTTTTTACCGATCCCTTTCCATCATGGGCGGATCCCCAGGCGGACGGGGCACTCTGGAAATTCCGGATCATGCTTTTCTGCCTCCCAGACGGCTGACCTGGTAACAGGCCAGGAAGTTATTCTGATCATTGTAATAACCATCGAGCGTGACAAAATTGCTGCCGATCCGTTTGCGCATTTCAGACTCCTTTGGGGTGATCGTTACTGGAGCATATACCCGACAATGGGCTTGCTGGTTGGTTTCACCTTATTCCATTGCTTCCAGTGACCGCCGGATATTCTCACGAGCCTGCTGCTCGTAACGCACCCGAAATAGATCTGTAGAGAAGATATACGGCCGCTCGAGAAATCCTCTCAGTATGCTTGCCCGCCGCTCTCGAAAGACTTCCTCAGGTACCCAGGCGTATTCCCTGCGGATCTGCCCTTCATATTCATTGAACCGTGCAGCCTCCGCTCCCAGGATGGACAGGTCTGTGTCTACGATCAATCTGGCATCCTGTTCCACCGGCATTCCCGTGTGGCGGGTGCTCATAATCAGATCAAAGATACGCTGTGCAGAGGCGGGTTCAACATCCAGAGCCAGAGCAGCATCGCGTGCAAGCTCTGCGCTATGCTGCTCATTTTTGTCGCTGTGAGTGTCATAGATGGCATCATGGAACCAGATCGCCAGCTCCACTTCTGCCGGGCGCTCGGCCAGCCCGCGCAGGTCGGCCCACTTTTCGAAGCATTCTGCCAGGTGCCGGTGGGTGTGGTAAAAGCGATGCGGCTCTGCGTAACGGGAAAGGAGGTCGGCAAATAACTGCTCGAGCCGCGCCGAGGCCGGGACGCCAAGCTCAGCCCAGGTATGGAACCACCTGTCGAGCGTGCTCATCGAGGCCTCGTCAGATGCAGCCAATTTATTCCAGCCTGTCTTCGATCTCCCAGACGTGGTCCAGCACATGCCAGGCTTCCCGGCGGACAAAGTAGCGCGCCACCCAGCGTTTGCCGCCGCGCGGGCCCACTTCGTCGATCTCTCCGTGCGCCGAGGCGGCCAGGGTTTCGAGAATGGCCGGGCGGAGTTCCTCCGATGCCAATGGAGCTTTTCCGCCCAGGCTGGAGAGGTAGCCTTTTCCGATTCGCGGATATGCTCCAGGATCTTGTCCAGGTTCCGGCCACCGCCGCGTGGACCGCTGCGCAGCGTCTTCCCGCGGGCATTTTCCACGGCCGCATCCAGTGCCCGCCAGCAGGCTTGTAAGATGGATTGCAGGCGCTTCAGCTCTGCCTCCGAAACCGGGTCCGCATCCTTCCCCGGTGCCCTATCCGGGGCGCCAAAATCGGTGGTGGCG
>DASUOS010000445.1:0-4063 GCA_036276515.1 Anaerolineales bacterium
CACATAGCCGATATGCGGTGTGCAGACAACGTTATCCATTGTCAGCAGCGGGTGGCCGGGGTCTCGCAGCGGTTCGTCTTCGTACACATCGATGGCAGCCATGCTCGGCCGTCCCGCACGCAAAGCATCGACAAGGGCCTCCGCCTCAATCAGACCCGCCCGGCTTGTATTGACCAGCAAGGCGCCGGGTTTCATGCTCGACAAATCGTCCCGGGTGACGATTCCCCGGGTTTCCTGTACCAGCCGCATATGCAGGCAGATCACATCGCATGATTCAAAGAACGCGCGCTTACTTTGTGCCACCGAATAGCCATCCCCGCGCGCACGCTCCAGCGAGGCCTGGCGCGCCCATACCATGACATTCATCCCGAAGGCTTTTCCATAGCCTGCTACCGTCGTGCCAATCCTTCCATATCCGTAGATCCCCAGCGTCTTATCGCGCAGGCTGCTGCCAACCCCGATCTGCCAGGTGCCGGCGCGCAGCGCGGACATCTGCTGGGGAATCTGTCGCATGGCAGCGATGATCAAGCCCCAGGTTAGTTCTGCAGTGGCATAGGACGGGCTGCCGGCATGCTGATCGGACGATACGATCACCCCGCGGCGCGTGCACGCCTCGATGTCGATATGAGGGTAGACGCTGCGCTGGCTGATCAGCCGCAGCGGATCGAGGCGCTCGAGCAGCGGCTCCCGGATTTGTGTACGCTCGCGAATCAACACGAGGACCTCAGTGTCCTTAAGGCGCTCGGCGAGAATGTCGATATCCTGGACGTGATCGTTCCAGATCGTCACCTCGTGTCCTTCCAGTTTGCGAAAGCACCGCAGAGTACGAAGTGTGTCGAAATAATCATCGAGAATCGAAATCTTCATGGGAGCGGACCTCCGTATCGTTCGCGTCGGGTAGAGCGGCCTGCCTCGATGTTCCTTGGGGTTCGGCTGCCGCGCATGGGCGAAATGATCTCAACCCTTTTTTCTCCGCCTCCGAAATAAAAGCATGGTGCCGATTGCCAATAGCAGCGGGATGACTCCCATGAATAGGCCAAAGGAGTCAGCCTCCAGCGAGAAGGCTGCAAGCAGGCGATCCAGCAGGACCATGTATAGAGTAAGCAGTGCACCAAAAAGCAGCAGGAGGACAATAGCCATCAACGGGTAATGGAGGATCGGAATGATCTTTGGGGAAGGCGGGCTTGGGATGATCTCTGGTTCGGGCGGCACAACGACTCCCCCCTGTGAGAAGCCTGCGTAATACTCCTCCTGGGCGGTTCGCAGACCGTCTTTGTTATTGACATACTCACCGCCAAAATAGGCCTCGATCCTGTCCAGATACTGTGCAAGGACCTTTGGGCTGCTGCTTTCCCAGGGGGGGATCTTGTCTCCCGTGGCGGCGTAGATCACACTTCCAATATCGGTGAATTCATCGGGCAGCGGAGTGTCCTTTCGAAAAGAAATTGCCTCTTCGCCGCGCGACTCCCCTATTCGGATCAATACATCCTGTTTTCTCAACGTCACCTGCCGGCCCATATCGATCACGTCTACAGAAAAAGCGTCATAGCCTCTTTCGAACAGAAAGCCGTACGTCTTACGGATGTCCTTCACCGCGCTCTGCATCCAGCGTGGAGCATTTTGCTTCATTTCACACCTTCCTTCCGGGAGATCGATTGGATCGCTGCTCCTGATCCGGACGGCACTCGTATAGAGTGCGCTCTGCTTTGCCTGCTTAATTATATGGCGCGCAGGGCATTTTGTCCCTGGACGGTTGAGAGACGAATTCAAAATTTCTTGAGTATTTGGTCATGAGCCGCGAAGCGGCTGGCATTACTGGCGCTGGGCAGACGGGGAAAGAAAACTCGAAGCCAGAAAAAAGCTTGAAAAAGCCGTACACTGTGTTTTTTGTTTTGCTGTTATCCTGATCCTGCCTTCAGAGGCGCTGGTGCGGCGCAGATATTCATGAACTTCCGGTTGTGATTGCGCCCCCTTGCACCGCCCGCAAGGGCAGGTGTGCACGCTCGTAATTCACGACAATGACGCCATTTGGCGTGACTGTGCTTTCCGTCACCTTGAACGCCGCCGGGATTGTGCCATCGGCAAACAACCGTTTTCCACTGCCCAACGTTATCGGATAGATCATCAGCCAGAACGCATCGACCAGATCACGCTTGATAAGCGTCTGAAGGAGATTAGCGCTTCCCCAGACGTGCAAGTCCGGCCCTGGCTGCTGCTTGATGTTGGCGACTTTTTCTGCAATATCCCCGTTTAAAAACACGGACGGCTGCCATGGGCTGGACGTTCTGGTATTCGAGGCGACGTACTTGGTCGCCGTATTGACACCCGGCCATGCGTCCGCATGCTGCGGCCAGTACGGCTCCCATATTTCAAAGGTTGTGCGCCCTACCAACAGGTCGAAGGGTTCATTCATTTGCTTACTGAGGGCCGCTCCAAGAATTGCATCTGAATGGGCGCTTATCCAGCCGCCATAGGCGAAGCCGCCGCTGGTATCTTCGTCTGGCCCGCCTGGGGCTTGTATGACACCATCGAGGGAGATGTGTTCAAGGACAATAATGTTTCTCATGATCGAGTTCCTCCAACAACTTCATGAATCGAATGGGGTTGGGAGCGAATAGCAAACCATAAATTCTGTTTTTCTCTCATCCGTAGTAATCCACAATTTCAACATCTTTCGCCTTGCTGCCGGGGACCACTCGTTCAGTGAATTTCGAGCCAGACCATCACAGTATCCCCTTCCTGCAAGCCTTCGGCCCTTCGAACGCTGGCCTTGACCGGCACCAGGTAGCGGCCGTCTTTGGGAAACAGGGAGGTGGTGTATTCGGTGCTGCCGATGCGGACATGGACGGGAATGACCCCCCAGCCATACGTCACCAGGCTGGAGATCGCTTTCAAGTCACGGGATGGCTGCTCGGGAACGGTCACAAAGAACCAGGGAGCGGGACCGCGCCAGAACCAGATCTTGCCTTGGAACTCGATGTGCATGGGTACAGTATATCAACGTCCGCAAGCCTTGTCTGAGTCCCCTGCGCGATCAATTCGGCATGGAATTGACGATGACAAAGACCAGCCCGGCCAGCAGGAGGGCTAGCAGGACAAAAGCGATCCCGGTCGCGATGAACGCAATTTTCCAACCCTTGAGTGCGTACGTCCCTCCGAAGATCGCGACCAGCGCCAGAAAGGCGAGCGCAGCAAACAGAACGGTGAAAGACACCAGCTTGGCTCCTTTGAAATATTGTTTGTCCGATGCTACTCTTGCCTGCCTCGCAGAAGATGGCAGGAAGGTTCAATGGCTATCCATTACACGGCAAGAGCGGCTACATCGTATCCAGCTGCATGCGCATGGCCCGCACCAGGTTTTCCGGGACGCCGATGTCCAGAAAGCGCGCCCCGGGCAGGTGCAACCCCTCCACGCGTAACCCGGCCTGCAGGGCGGCGTTGATAATATGGCTCATATAGACTTCACTTCGGGAGGAGGATTCGGCGGCTTCCTGCTCCAGAACGATCAGCTGCTCGTGCAGGAACTGGGTGAAGGAGGGAGTCCAGGCGGCGATCGTCCAGGTGAAGCGCAGGTCGCTGTGCGGCGGCTTGACCAGGATCTCGCGGATGCGGCCGTCGTCGTCGAAGATAATCGGGTCGCACAGGTGCGGCTGGTCGGTGGGAAAAAGACCGAGCGCCAGGTCGGCGCGGGTCTCATCCAGGTGAGCGATCAGGCGCGGGAACGCATCCTGCGGCTCGATCAGGATGTCCGGAAATCCAAACACGATGGTGGCCTCCCGGACGAAGTCGTAGGCCTGGTCGATCGTGTAAGGCGCGCCGTGCGGCAGGCGCATGATCTGGTAGCTGAGGGATAGATCGAGGGAGCTCCCATCTCCGAAGTACTCCGGGATATCCCACTTGCCCCTGCGGATGACGATATGGACCCGCCGGGCTCCGGCGCGGCGATAGTGCTCGAGCAGGTACTGTCCCACCGGCTTGGGTCGAACGCTTTTGCCATCCGCTGTGCTCTGAAAACCGATCGGGAAGAGCTCTTTGCTGCAGGGCAGGGGTGCGATGCGCGTCG
>DASUOS010000446.1:0-10355 GCA_036276515.1 Anaerolineales bacterium
CCAGGCTCAGCCCGCGCGTGGTCGCTTCCGCCCAGATGGCTTCTCCAAGCGGATGCTCACTCCCCTTTTCAACGGAGGCAGCCAGACGCAGCAGCTCGTCACTCGTCAGCGAGGATTGATCGCTGACCTCGATATCGGTGACAGCTGGCTGGCCTTTTGTAATCGTGCCGGTCTTGTCCAGCACCACCACCGAGACTTTTCCGGCCCGCTCGAGCGCTTCACTGTTCCTAAACAGGATACCTGCTTCGGCGCCTTTCCCGGTCCCGACCATAATGGCGGTCGGCGTGGCAAGTCCCATCGCACACGGACAGGCGATCACCAGCACGGCGACCATATTGATCAGGGCCCGTGTGAAATTGTCGATATCCGAGTTGATCGGCAGCGGCGGACCGAAGAAATACCAGCCCGCAAAGGTTAGCAGGGCAATGACGATCACGATCGGCACAAAGATCGCCGAGACCTGGTCGGCCAGCTTCTGGATGGGTGCCTTGCTACCCTGTGCATCTTCCACAAGCTTGATGATCTGTGCCAGGGCGGTTTCTTTTCCAACTTTCGTGGCCTCGAACTTTAGCATGCCCTGTTTGTTGAGAGTCGCGCCGATCACGGTATCGCCGGGCTTCTTTTCCACGGGCAGGGACTCGCCGGTCAACATCGATTCATCGATTGTGCTTCGACCTTCGACAACCGCGCCGTCCACCGGGATCTTCTCGCCCGGCCTGACGAGCACGATATCCCCCACGCGGACATCGTCCACGGGCACTTCCACTTCGGCCCCATTTCGAACGACCCGGGCGGTTTTGGCACGCAGTCCCATCAGCTTCTTGATCGCTTCGGAGGTGCGGCCCTTGGCGCGCGCCTCGAGGTATTTTCCAAGCCTGATCAACGTGATAATGACCGCGGCCGTCTCATAATAGACATGGCCCATCAGCAGTCCGAATGTGATCGGCAGGGAGTACAGGAACGCAGCCGATGTGCCCATGACAATCAGCACATCCATGTTGGCCGATTTATTGCGCAGCGCCTTGAATGCTCCCACATAATACTGCCAGCCCACATAGAACTGGACCGGGAGCGCCAGTGCCAGCATCAGCCAGTTGAACCACGGTTGGGCATCGCGCATCCCTTCCATGCTATTGCTGGTATAAAAGAACGCCGGAAGCAGGCCAAAATCCTTGCCCATGGAAAGCAGGAACAGCGGCACCGTGAATACAAGACCGATCAGGAGCAGACGGCGCTGTTCATTGATCTCATTTTCACGAGCACGGGCTTCGGCATCCTCTGCCTCACCACCCAGCTCGACCGCTTCAAAGCCGGCGCTTGCAACTGCCCGGCGGAGCTCCGCCTGTGTAATGATCGTGGGAATGTATCGTACACGCGCTTTTTCGCTTGCATAGTTTACCTGCGCCTCAAGGACACCCTCCAGACTGGAAAGTGCTTTTTCAAGGCGGCGCGCATCGTTATCGTCGGACAAGCGCTTGATGACCAGGTCTGCCTCACCGGTGGCAACACCGTAGCCGGCGCGGTTGACACGCGCGATGACATCGCCGAGCTGCAGCTTGGACGGCTCAAAATCGACAGTCGCGCGCTCAGAGGACAGGTTCACGACTGCGCTCTGTACGCCGTCCAGTTTCTTGAGATTGCGCTCCACAGTGGCAACACAGTTGGCGCAGGTCATACCTGTTATGGGAAGGGTTAATTGTTTGGTATCAGACATTTTAGGGGACTTCTCTGAGCGAAGCGAGTCGGGTAGGCTCGCTTCGCTCCTCAGCAGAACATTGGATCTAGAGAGTGATCAAACCTTCGGCAGGATAGTTTATTTCTGCCAGAAGGGACTTGATCTTTTCTTCAGTTGCAGGCGCTTCGAAGGTAATGACAACCTTCTTGGCGGCTTCATCGGCCTTTACGGTGTGCACACCCTGCAGCTCGCCGACTTCCATCTCGATGGTCCGGGTGCAGTGTCCACAGTGGATGGCAGGGATGGTATACGTGACAGTGGTCATATCTTAATTCTCCTTGGGTGGATATATTATTCGTACGAAGTACTCTTGTAACGCGGTTTACACTTTCGTCGACATTTCGAAGACTTCAGTGATTTCCTTGAGCACGCGCTCGCGTTCCTTCTTGTCGTTGCCCTGGATGGCCGTGATCACACAGGAATTCAGGTGCTCCTCGAGAATTCGAGAGCTGACCTTGTTCAGGGCCGATTCCACGGCCTGGATCTGGCGGATGACATCGATACAATAGGCATCCTCCTCCACCATGCGGATAACGCCGCGCAGATGTCCTTCGATGGTTTTCAAGCGTCGGATTGTGCTATCGTTTTCCATGGTTACCTCTTGGGTACAGATACTTCATGTCCAGGGTTTCTTACCCCCCCCCGGGGGGGATGGGTATACGCCCTATGATAATCGCCTTCCGCCCAGCCTGTCAACAAGCGGATGTCACTAAATCGCCTGATTTTTGTCATATTTGGTGGAATTACACTGTTGCGGGTACAATGCAGCTATGAAAATCGATCCCAACCTGCTCCGCCGGGTCAGTGTATTCCAGAACGCTACAGATGAAGATCTGAAGTTGATCGCCCAGCACGCCATCGAGCGCTCCATTGAAGAAGGAGAGTTTTTCTTCTTTCAGGGTGATCCTGCTATCTATTTGTACGTACTGGTCTCCGGGCGCGCAAAGCTGATGCAAACGAATCCGGCCGGCCAGCAGGTTAACCTGCGGACGATCAGCGAATGGCAGTTGTTTGGGGCCCTTGGTGCAGTCCGGGAGAATGCCACCTACCCCGCCACAGCACAGGCCATGGAACAGAGCACAGCCCTTGCCATGAAAAGTGACTATCTCAAGGAGCTGATGCAGACGCGGCCCTACCTGTCCTTCGACCTGATGCGCCTGATGACAGGCTATATCCAGGAAATTCAGGAGCGCTATCGGGAATTGGCTACCGAAAAAGTGGAGCGCCGAATTGCCCGCGCCCTCCTGAGGCTGGTTGCGCAGATGGGCACTAAAGTGGATGGCGGCATCGAATTGACATTCACCCGGCAGGATTTGGCCGAAATGTCCGGGACGACGCTTTACACCGTCAGCCGCGTGCTGTCTGAGTGGGAGAGGCAGGGATTGGTGGAGACGGGCCGCGAGCGGGTCCTGATCCGCAATCCACACGGGGTGGTGAGAATCGCCGAAGAGCTGAACTAGCCGGATTTCCGGATCCAGCTGATAAAAGCACGCGAGCCTGCGTGCTTTTTTGATTCCCGCTTATTTGCGCCAGCGCAAAGAGGAAATCCGCCCAACGTTGTATTCTATAGCACATGGACACAAATTTCCCTCACGCCCAGATGACCGTGGAAGATGTTCTGAAGAAATGGCCGCAGACCTATTCTGTCTTCCGAAAGTGGAACACCGACTGCATCGGCTGTCTCCTGCAGCGATTTTGTTCCGTCCAGGACGTGGCAGACACTTATGAGATTTCAGCCCAGGACCTGGTAGGCGATCTGGAGCAGTGTGTGAGGAAACCAACCCAACCCAAAGGAGCATCGAATGAAAATCTCTTTCAAAGTTTTTAGCCTTATCGCGGTCTTGACCTTATTGATCACCGCCTGCGCCAGTCAAGCGGGCGGCGAGACATCTCCCTCCACCAACGGTAAGGTCGTGGAATATGGACTGGAAACAGCCATGATCGCCGGCCAGATGGCATTCATCGGCGTAGGCGGCGGAATCGACGGCGTTCAGAACCCGACGTTGAGCGCCCATGTCGGAGATCTGGTACGGGTCACCCTGACCGCCGGCGACGGTGTCGAACACGATGTGGCGTTCCCGGATTTCAACGCCCAGTCGGAGCATATCGCCGGCAAAGGTTCGAGCGACACATTCGAATTCGTCGCTGACAAGCCCGGCTCATTTGCCTATAGCTGTCTGCTGGCCGGTCATAAGGAAGCAGGTATGGTGGGCAAATTCGAAGTCACCGGCAGTGCAGCCCTCAATGAAGAAAGTTCTCCTGCCTCTGCATCGGTTAACAATGTCGTTTCGAGTGGACCTGTTGTTGTGAATAATCCGGCCACAAAAGGTGCAGATATTGTCCGCGACCCGACAGATATCCCGGCTAAGTTGCCAGTCCGCGATCCAGAAACTGTCCGCATCGACCTGGAAGCCGTGGAGCTTGAAGGCCAGCTTGCCGATGGCACAACATTCAAATATTGGACCTTCAACGGCCAGGTGCCCGGACCGTTCTACCGGGTGCGCGTCGGCGACACCATCGAAGTCCACATGAAGAACCTGACCAACAGCACGATGGCCCACTCGGTCGATTTCCATGCCGTGACCGGCCCCGGCGGCGGCGCGACGATGACCCAGACTGCGCCTGGTGAAGAAACAATGTTCACGGCGAAAGCCCTCAACCCCGGCCTGTATGTCTACCACTGCGCCACGCCCATGGTAGCCCAGCATATTGCCAATGGCATGTACGGCCTGATCCTGGTCGAGCCGGAGGAAGGCCTACCGCCTGTCGACCGTGAGTTTTATGTGATGCAGGGCGAGATCTATACCAACGAAGCATTTGGCTCCACTGGCCTGCTTACCGAAAACCTGGATGCCCTGCTGGACGAAAACCCCGAATACCTGGTCTTCAACGGCGCGGTGGGTAGTTTGACCGAGCAGAAGCCGCTCAAAGCCAATGTGGGTGAAACCGTCCGCATCTTCTTCGGTGTCGGCGGCCCGAACTTCACCTCTTCCTTCCACGTGATCGGTGAGATCTTTGACCGGGTCTACGACCAGGCCTCCCTGACCTCCCCCCCGCTGACCGACGTTCAAACGACACTGGTTCCCCCCGGCGGCGCGACGATGGTTGAGTTCACGCTCGAAGTGCCCGGCAATTACATCCTCGTGGACCATGCCCTGGCTCGCCTGCAGCGCGGACTGGCAGGCTTCCTGATCGCCGAAGGCCCGGAGAATTCCGACATTATCGACGGCACTGTCACATCCGGCAGCGGCCACTAACCTCTCGAACCAAAAAGAGCCCCGCAAAAATGCGGGGCTCTTTTCGTTACGGAATCATGAGCCTATCGTTCAGACTCTGGACAAATTGCAGCAGCACCTGCTGTATCGCGGGGTCGGTCAGCTGCTCCGTCCCGGTGCCTGCCAGTTTCAAGTTGATGGTCATTCGGTCGGAAACCCCTTCCGGATCCGAGGCATCGATCTCGACCAGGCCATAGCGTGAGATCCATTCATTCATCGTGGCGATCTCTTCCGCGCTTAGCAGCTCGCTCAGACTCTTCACAACCGGCTGGGAGGTGTTGCAGTTGGTGCCTCGCACTTCACCGGACAAATAGATCGTCAGGTTGTCACAGAAACCTGCGATGCCTCCGGACCGGCTCCAGGTCAGGGCTTCGGTTGCCGGCAGGACCACTGTTCCATCCTCATTTGTGTGATACTCCACCTGCCTGCCGGCTGCATCCAGGATGAGCCGGAAACCGGGGGTGATCACCTGTGCACAGGCGGTCCCTTCCGTGGTGATACCAAGGCAGCTGTCTGGCCATTCCACAGCTTCTGCCGAAACCAGCCGGATCTGCTCAGCCGCCAGACCCAGGTTCTGCGCCACAGCGTTGACCGCAGCCAGCTGGGCTGGGGTTAGATTTTCCGCGATCTCGGTGGCCTGGTCCTCGATACCCGGGGGGAGATCCGTCGGCTGGGCCTGCGGCGCACAGGCAGCCAGCAGCATGATCAAAATCGAAATACTTAACAAAACTCTCTTCATCTTTACTCCTTTTCCCTTATAACGTCCCGATTTTTGATTTGTTCCGAAAAACTGTATAATCGACGAATGAGACAATTCTTAAGATTATTTTTATTGGTGTTCATCCTCACGTCCTGTTCCCTCCCTGGTATGCGGCCTGGTCCTACTCCCGGCATTCAGATCGATGCTGCCATTGCCACGACACTCGCTTCCATCGTCACGAACACCCCCGCGCCTTTTCCCACAGTGCTGCCAACATCCACACCTTTTGATTTACGAGGCTTGTTCTGCGAGTATCAATTCTGCATCGGTCATCCCCAGGACATGGCGTTCTATGATGTCAATGCCCAGCAGAACATCGGTACACCCAGTACCTACAGCCAGGGGATTCTGGCCTCGTTCAATGCCAACTTGTTTCTCCAGGTCATGTGGCAGATCTCGCCCGGTGCAGCCGACCCACAGTTTCTCCTCAATTTGATCATGGATCCGGAAACGGACACCCGCGTCGGCACCCTGGAAGTCAAGTTGGTCCGCGATATGAATGTGATCTACACCCCCATGACCTCCAGCGCCTCACCCAACCTCCCATTCGGCGGAGCGGCAGCCTGGACCTGCGGTGACCGCGTCTTCGCCTGGAAGGCCTACACCCCCGACGATACGACCGCGCCCGGTCTGTTCGAGGAGGCGCTGTCACGGTTCGACTGCAACCAATGAACCGCTCGATCGACACTCCCCGCGGACAAATCCTCATCCGAGAAGCAAACGCCGCCGACGCTGCTAAATTTCGCGAGCTGCGGCTGGGTGCCCTGCAAGACAGCCCGATCGCTTTTACTGCCGACTACCAGAAGAACGTTAACCATCCCATGAAATACTGGGAGGATCTGCTCTCCCCCCGCACGGACGAATCGACCATTTTTCTCGCCGAACAGGATGGCAGGCTCATCGGCATGACCGGTATCATGCGCTCCAATTCTCCCAAGACACGCCATGCCGCCTGGGTATGGGGCGTGTACGTTACTCCGCAATGGAGAGGACTGCACATCGGTGAAGAGATCATCCGCTCCTGCCTGGACTGGGCCAAGGAGCATAACATCGTACTCGCAAAACTGGGCGTGGCCGCGGTCAATACGCCGGCCATCCGCTGTTATGAGCGCTGCGGGTTCAAAACCTACGGCACCGAGCCGCGTGCCGTCCTCTATGAGGGTCAATACTACGATGAGTACCTGATGTCCATCGACCTCGACTCAGGATAAAACGATTTATATTCCCTGTATCTTCGCTTCCTGCCACAGGGCCTCCATCTCATCCAGGGTCAGCGAGGATAGCTCGCGTCCCTGTTTTCTGGCTCCCTGTTCCACATAGGCAAAGCGCTTCTTGAATTTCAAGTTTGTTCCCCGCAAAGCAGATTCAGAATCCACATTTTTCCAGCGTGAGACATTGACCAGGGCAAAGAACAGGTCGCCGATCTCAGAGGCAAGCTCGAAATCGGTCTCGGCGAGCTTGATCTCCTCGATCTCCTCCCTAACCTTGTCCAGCACGCCTTCGATCTCCGGCCAGTCGAATCCGACTCGTGCGGCACGGTCCTGATACTCCTGCGCCTGGCTCAGAGATGGCAGGGCCGCAGGCACGCCGTCCAGCAGGCCCTTCTCCTGCTTCTTTTCCTTACGTTCGTTCTCCTTCAGTTTTTCCCAGTTCGCCAGCACACCCTGCACGTCTTCGAGCTCCAGTTCCCCAAACACATGCGGGTGCCGCCGCACGATCTTGGAGTGAATGCCCTCGATCACTTCATTCACGTTGAATTGCTTTTCTTCATTGGCGATCTGCGATTGAAGGACGATTTGCAGCAGAAGATCACCAAACTCCTCTCGCATATCGGCGAAGTCACCCGAATCGATGGCGGTAATAGCCTCATACGACTCCTCCAGCAGGTGCTTGCGCAGCGACTCGTGGGTCTGTTCCTTGTCCCAAGGACAGCCGTCCGGCGCGCGCAGATGAGCCACGATCTCGGCAAACGATTCGAACGATGTACCCTCCCCCAGTGAGGGAACATACAGACAGGTGTCTGTGTAAAATTCCTTCTCGTCGAGGGCGTCAATCTGGATGTTCTCCGAGGCCTCGTCCTTCACCCAGCTGATTTCATGAGAAGCCGGATACGTTGCCAGCAGCACTCTTTTTATCTGGGAGGCCGATTCGCGGGAATCCACATTCGTAAACAGGACCGCCATATCAGGTGGATAAGGTGGGACATGGGCGTCGGCAAGGGTCCCGGCCTCCAGCAAGACCAGCTTTGGCGGTGGAACGATGCGCAAAACATCAAAGGCTTTGGAGACGAGAGATAAATTCATGAGATGTTCCTGTTCATCTATTAAATATAAAACGTAATGCGAAACCAGCGTTACGCATTACGTCTATGACTTTACTGTAGTCACGTGGTATTTCAGGACGTACCTCGCACGTGACACCTGCCACCTGAAACGGATTAACGCTTGGTGTAGGTAGGCGCCTTGCGGGCTTTCTTGAGGCCGGGCTTCTTGCGTTCCTTGACGCGGGCGTCGCGGGTCAGCAGGCCCTGCTTGCGAAGTGCAGAGGTCCACTCACCGTTGAGCAGGACGAGTGCACGGGCGAGGCCCAAACGAACCGCTTCGGTCTGGCCGGTGACGCCGCCGCCGTTCACCTTAACGGTGATGTCATACTTGTTCGCATCCTGGCCTACAGCCGAGAATGACCGCAGAATATCGCCCAGGTCGCCAACACGCGGGAAGTAAGTTGCGGCTTCCTTCTCGTTTACGGTGAAGGTGCCGGAACCGTCAGCCAGGCGCACACGGGCGGTGCTTTCCTTACGGCGTCCCACTGCTTCATAATACTGTGCCATATTTCTTTCCTCTTCTTACGTTATACCAACGGCTCGGGATGGTTCGTGCCGTGCGGGTGATTTGGGCCGGCGTAGATCTTTAAACGCTTGAGCAGGGAGCGTCCCATGCGGTTGTGCGGGAGCATGCCCCAGACCGCGGCGCGCAGGACACGGTCGGGGTGTTTCTGCAGCTGGTCGCGCAGGGAGATCGACTTGAGCCCACCGGGGTAATTGGAATGGCGGTGGTACATCTTGGTTTCCAGCTTGGTGCTGGTCCTCGTGCCGGTTACGGTCACTTTTTCGGCGTTGACCACCACAACGTAATCGCCCATCTCCACACCGGGTGTGAAGGTCGGCTTGTGTTTCCCAAGCAGGACGTGCGCAATACGCGTGGCGATCCGTCCGAGGTTTTGGCCGTCGGCGTCTACGAGCACCCACTTGCGATCGATCTCGCTTGCTTTCGGATAGTACGACTTGTACACTTTCTAATTCTCCGTTTCTTATCTTAATGACCTATTGACTCTATCGATGGGTACGTAACCTGGACGAGCGTCAGCCCGTGTGCAGGAGCAAGACCCGCGGGGATCCCGCTTCGCATTCCCGCCGGCGCCGGCTTCGCTAAAGAATTGGCCACAGCTTCCGCTGAAGCCTTTCCCTGCGCAACTGCCACCTGGACGAAAACCAGCCTGCGTACCATGCGGTATAAAAACGCGTCGGCCTGGACTTCGAACTGCCATTCATCCTCATCAACCTGGCTCCACTGGGCTTTCATCACGGTCCGTATGGTTCCGCCTTTGGGAGTGGTCGGGGAACCGAAGGCGGAAAAATCATGCGTACCAGATAAAAACCCTGCTGTGGAACCAAGAAGTTCCGGAGTGATAGCGGGCCACACCCTCCACGCAAATTGCTCGCGGATCGGGTGGCGCAGCGGCTGGCAGAAAAGCCGGTAGCGGTAGCAACGGGATAAGGCATCGAAGCGGGGATGGAACCTTGCATGGACCATCTGTGCATCGTGAACGGCCATGTCGCCGGGGAGCAGTGCGTTCAATGCCCGCACGAGCTCGTCGTCCGAGTGCGACCAATCCAGATCGGCCGAAGCCACCTGTCCTGTCGCGTGAACGCCGGTATCCGTCCGCCCGGATAAAATGACCGAGCGTCCTGTCCATCCCAGCTGGCTCAGGGCTTTTTCGAGTTCACCCTGGACCGTCCGTTTGCCTGTCCCTGTGGGGCCTGCCTGCCGCTGGCTTCCGAAAAAATCCGTGCCGTTGTAGGCAAGAGTCAATTGGTAACGTGCCATTGTAGAGAACGGCATCTGCCGTTGCTACATTATTCTTCGACCAGCTCCAAAATCACCATTTCGGCCGAATCACCCATTCGGGGTCCGAGCTTCAAAATGCGTGTGTATCCACCAGGGCGATTGGCAAAGCGCGGAGCGATTTCGTCGAAGAGGCGGCTGATCACCTGGTTGTCTCCCAGCTTGGAGGTCACCAGGCGGCGTGCATGCACCTTTTCGGCATCGCTGGCTTCGGCGCTGTTGCGGGCGATCGTGATGAGGCGCTCGGCCTCCCCACGGATCGCGGCAGCCTTGGCCTTCGTGGTCTGGATACGCTCGTGCGTAAAGAATTGCTTGATAAGGTTGCGACGCAGCGCCAGCCGGGCGCCGGACGACCTTCCAAGTCTATAACCTGATACTTGATGTCGCATTGCTAATTACTCCGCAGAACTTGTTTCGTCTTTCATGTAGCCCTTTTCGCGCATCTTCTGGCGGAGCTCATC
>DASUOS010000447.1:0-2908 GCA_036276515.1 Anaerolineales bacterium
GTGTACTCTTCCGGCACGCTGAAATCGGCGATCTCGGAGGCGACCTGTGCCACCTCCCGGGGGTCTTCGGTGGTGCTCTGGTCCGCAAACTGTACCAGCTTGCCAAAGGACCAGATGCCCGTGCCGAAGACGACGGCCGCGCCGCAGGCGCACAGCACCAGCAACGAGCCGAGAATGATCAAAACAGTCTTGGTTGTCTTATCCACGGTGATTCTCCTCTGTCTTCTTTGTTTTTTTATTCTGCTCAAGAACGGCGGCGGCAATGAACCACCCCAGGAAAGCGCCCGCCAGTGCGCCAATCCCTATTCCCACAATGGAGTTACTGCTGGCCGCCCACATCCGCCCAAATAGGGTTCCAATGAGGAGTCCCCCAAAGATATAGTAGCCAAACACTTTGTTCATTCACTTCTCCTTGATAGAGTACGTCATTTATTTCTGAAGAGTCGGGGCCGCGAGGATCCATCCGACAAATACGCCAGCCAGGGCGCCGAGCTGCATCCCATGGATGGCGTTTCCGTTTATTGCGCCTATCCCAGAGCCAACAAGGGCTCCCAGTAGTAGTCCGAGAAAGATGTAGAAGGCAGGTGTTTTGTCCATGTCGGTCCTCCTTGCTCGTGATGAACCATGGCGCCGGTGATAAATGCCTGTAGTTACATGGTAGACCTTTGGAAAAGAAAACTCCCCTGTCGAAAGGGGAGTTGTAGACTGGTCAAGTGGACAGGTATGCGAACGAATCCTACCTCTAGAACCTCGTCATCAGCTCGCCTCGCCGGAAGCTTTTGCTGGCATACCAGAGCAGGACCGCGTCGATCAGCCAGATGACAAGCCCCACAAACAGCACTACGCCCAGGCTGAAGTACATCACGCCGGAAATTTGTCCCACCATGAGTAGCAGGACTGGCAACACGACCATCCCTCCAACCTGATATGCGTCCTGGAACCCCTGCGCACGGGCAGAGACGAAGACCATCACCACCAGCCCCAGGGCAGCCACAGCCGGCGTGACCCACAGCACCAGCGCGACCCACATCCAGTTTGGGAAGAAGAGGTGCCCGATGCTCCGCCAGCCGGCGGCATTGACCATCACTCCGTAAACGACAAAGCTCAAAACAGCCACCACTACGGCAGCAGTCCAGGCGCCTGCCAGCTTGGCGGTGAAGAGCTCGCGGTCCGTGGTGGGGGTATACAGCAGCGCCTCGAGCGTTTTGCGTTCTTTTTCCCCGGCGAAGCTATCCGCGGCGATCACCGACGATACCATCAACGGCATAATCAGGAACATGGGAGCGAACATATAGACCAGCATAAAGACAACCGCCTGCTGCTCTAGGGTGTATTGGCTCAATTCGCTGAGCAACCCTGCGGGCATGCGTCCCAGGAGCTCATCCATGTTGTTCATGGACATGCCTGTCGTGCCCACGGCAGTCCCGGCATACGCCATGACCCAGGGAAGGACCACGAACAGGATCACCGGCAGGATTATGATCGGGAGAACGACACCTTTGTTCTGCAGGGCTACTTTCAAGTCCTTGCGGACGATGGCCCATATGGCGCGGGTGTTCATTGTGCACCTCCGTGCAGCGCAAAATACACTTCCTCGAGGTTGGCTTCCTGGGGAGCGAGACGGTACACCCGCACGCTATTCTGAATAAGGATCGACAACAATTCGGGGATGGCTTCGCGGCCTGAAAGCGTCATGCTGAGAACATCTTTATCTCGTCTGGGAGGACCCACCAGCTGGGGAAGCTGTTGCAGAGTCTGCAGAGCCAGCTCGATTTGAGTTGAGTCTACCTCAAGGTCTACGTCCAGGCGCCGGACGTACTGGCGGGTTAGCTCCGAAGGGGTGCCCTGCGCCACAAGGCGGCCATGCTCCATCACCGCCACGCGGTCACACAGCTTTTGCGCTTCCACCAGGTTATGGGTGCAAAGGAAGACGGTACAACCCTCGCGCCGTGCCAGGTTTTCCACCAGACTATGGACGTGCCGCGCCGCGACCGGGTCGAGAGCCGCGGTCGGCTCATCCAGGAAGAGCACTTCAGGCCTGTGGAGCAGGGCGCGCGCTAGGGCAAGGCGCTGCTTCATGCCTTTGCTGTAGCCCCCAACCTTTTCATCGGCGCGGTCCGCCAGCTCGAAATCGCCCAGCAGAGCACTCACCCGTCCCGGGGCATCGGAGGCGGGGACACGATAGAGGTCCGCATAGAACAGCAGACTGTAGCGAGCGGTGAGACGTTCGTCCAATGAGGGCGTTTCCGTCAGCACGCCGGTCCTGGCGCGCAGGGCGGGACCTTCGATCTGCGGATCCAGCCCGAGCACTTTTGATTGCCCCGAGGTGGGCTCCAGCACGCCGTTGAGCAAACGGACGGTGGTCGTCTTGCCGGCACCGTTATGTCCAAGAAAGCCGAAGATCTCACCGGCCTGCACCTCGAGCGTGAGATCGTCCACAGCATTCTTTTCCCCGAAACGCCGTGTGAGGGCTGAGATTTGGATAACAGGAGCTGTCATTTTTTCTCCTTGTGAACAGGACACTTAATAAGGATGGCGCTCGATAGCATCATCGCTCAAAATAAACGATCTCCTCTGTCGCCAGAACTTTGGCTTTGTGACGGTTTCGAACTCTAGTTTGAAAGTTCACAAACGCAAAGAAGATGGCTGCATACGTCGCCAGGCTCGACACCGCCACGGGGATCAATTTGAGCGCCGCCAGGATGGCTCCCAGGTTAATCAGGGCATGCAATCCCAGCGCGGTCAGATATCCAGCCAGGGCTTTGGCCCTGCCACCATGCAGCCCTGAGACTGCGATTGCTGTCATCAGCCCATGGGCAAACGTGACGATTAATCGTTCCGTGGCATAACCGGTAAAGCTATACCAGGGCAGCTGGCTGTAGTCGGGACTCTGCGCGACTCCATATGC
>DASUOS010000448.1:0-3896 GCA_036276515.1 Anaerolineales bacterium
AAGCCGATGCCCTCACTCATGATCTCCAGGATGCCGCCGCGCAGCTCGATGCCTTCCCGCTGCGCCTCCGCTTCGCGGATCATCATCGCCAGGGTTTCTTTTTTCAAGCGGTTGGCGTTGGGAATATTCAGGGTCTTCGCCATGCCGCGTAGTTTGGAAAGAGGTTCGTTCTCGAGTTCAAGTATTTTCATGTTTTATTCTCATTGGGGTGGTGTGGTGATGTGGAATGGAAGTGACCCAGCTTTGCAGCTTGCAGGCTGGCTTGTACCCTTAGGTTGTGGAATGGAATGGATTTCTGATCAAGTTTTTATACGCGAGGCCCATGCAGGTTAAATCGCCATACACAGATCAAGCAAATGGGTGTCTGTAAAGCAACAGGGGAGTTGACATATTATAGCATGTTCGAACAGGCAGTGCAAGCAAGGAAGGTCAGCTTTTTTCGAGACGGACTTTCAAGTTTGTGAGAAGCGCACGCTGCGTCTGATTGGCCTGTTCGAAGACCCGGTTCTCCAGCAGCCTGCTGACCTTCTCGAACCTGAATTTTTGTGTGAGGTGTGTTCTCCCCTCTTCACTCTCCTGGAATAGATAATGATAAACGATCTGGGTGTCTGACGTTCGAAACACATGGAATTCCAGTTCGCTGTGCGGTTTTGTCAAATGGATCACCGAATAGACACGGGTGCGCCGGATGGGCAGTCCTAGCCAGCGATGTGTTTCCACAAAATAATAAGGGCGCAGGACGATCCCATTCCCATCTTTTTGTTCCTTGAGGACATCGAGTGAAGTCAGAAATGGCTGAAGCCCGATCATGTTGATAGGCTCGGCCATATGGTTGTAGACTTCGATCCGTGGGCGGTCAATAAAGATGTTAAGCTCGAAAGTTCGCATGGACAGTTTCATCCGTATATATCATAGAGGATTCGATTTTGCAAATCCCACAGGCGGCGATACAGCCCTTGTTCTGAAAGCAGCTCATGCTGCCTGCCGCGTTCCACGATCCTTCCCTGATCCATCACAAGGATTTCATCCATGTTTTCCAGCCCAATCAGACGGTGGGTAATCAGCACACACGTCCTGCCGTGCATGATCTCGAACAATGCATCGAGGACCTGTCGTTCGGTCAGCGCATCCAGGTTGGCGGTCGGTTCGTCGAAGACCAGGACAGGCGCCTGCTTCAACAGGGCTCGGGCGATAGCCAGTCTCTGGCGCTCGCCGCCCGATAATCTTACCCCCTGCTCGCCGATCAGGGTGTCGTAGCCCTGTGGCAAATTCATAACAAAATCGTGGATGTGGGCAGCGCGGGCGGCGTCTTCCATTTCCTGGGGACTGGTCGACCGGCGCGCCAGGCGCAGATTCTCGCGTATGCTGGTGTTGAAGAAATAGCTGTTCTGCGAGACAAGAGCGATCTGTTTCCGGACCTCGTCAAGGTCCAGCTCCCGGAGCCGCTTCCCCCCGAGGCGAATCTCGCCGGATTCAAAATCCCAGAACCTGAGCAGGAGACTGGCGATCGTGCTTTTCCCGGCCCCGCTGGGACCCACGATGGCAACCGCCCGGCCTTCGGGAATTGTGAAACTTATATTCTGCAGCACCGGGGTTGGCGAGGCCGGATAAGAAAATGTGATATTCGATAATTCGATATTCGATACTCGATCATCGAGTTTCGTATTTCGACTCTCCTCCTTCACAGCCGGCTCCGCATCCACTACCTCGAACAGGCGCCTGGCTGCCTGGCGCGACGCATTCCACATCTGGGCAGCGAGAGGCAGGGGAGTGACTGCCTCGAATGAAGCAAGGGTCATCAGGGCGAACGTGCCAAGCATAACGCCTTTGATATTGCCCGCGGTCACCTCCGGAATGACCATGAACAGCACAAGCCACAGCCCCAGGTTGGTGAAGAGGGTGCCCAGTGCGGAGTGGGCGGCATTGATGCGGGCCATCTCCTTCTGTGAGGCACCATAACGCTCGCCTGCCATGGAAATCTGATGCGCACGGTCTGCGCCGCGTCCGAAGGCGAGCAGGTCGGCAATCCCCTGGATCCCATCCACCAGCTGGGATTGGATATCTGCGCGCTCGCTGATCAGCCTTTGCCCGGTCCGGCGGCTGACAAGCTGGGCAAGAAGCGGCAGGCCCAGGCCCAGGGCGAGGAAAAAGCCAATTAACACCAGGGCGATCAACGGGTAGAACGAGGCGAAGAAGATGGACACGATCAGCCCCACAAGCACAGCCGTCAACGAGGGAGAGATCACGCGCACGTAAAAGTTCTCCAGCGTCTCCACGTCGCCGATGACGCGGGCCAGCAGGTCGCCGCTTTTATAGTCCATCAAGCGGGCCGGAGCAAGAGGCTCAAGCATTTCATAGAACCAGACGCGCAGGCGGGCGAGCAGGCGGAACGTAACGTTGTGGGAGACAAGCCGTTCCAGGTAGCGGAACAGACCCCGGCTGATGCCAAAGAAGCGCACACCCACCACCGAAACGCCCAGCTCGGCAATCGAAGGGTGCAGGGCTGCGGTCGAGATCAGCCAGGCCGAAGTACCGATCAGCGCCACGCTGGAACCGATGGTCAGGGTGCTGAGCAAAACGGAAAGCGCCACCCAATTCCAGGAGCCGTTAAGGAACGAAAGCAGGCGGAATAAGATCGATACATTTTGATTTTTTGATGTAGGCGGATGGTTGCTCGCAGGGGTAAGATTGAGCGTGGAAGGTCGAAGGAGGTTGGAACCAATGAACGTTTGACCTTCAACCTCCGAACCTTGAACCTTGTATGCATTCACCATCTCGGCATAGGCGCCGCTTTTGTTCATCAGCTCACTATGCGTTCCCTGTTCGACGATCTGGCCTTTTTCCAGGACGATGATGTGGTCTGCTTTGAAAATGGTATTGAGCCGGTGGGCGATGGTGATGACCGTCCGTCCCTGCATCAGGCGTCGCGTGGATTCTTCCAGGAGTGATTCGGTCTCAGGATCCAGGCTGGAGGTTGGCTCGTCGAGGATCAGGATGGGTGCATCCTTCAGGAAGGCGCGGGCCAGAGCAAGCCGCTGAGCCTGTCCTCCGCTGAGACGCGCCCCCGCCTCGCCGATGACCGTCTCGTATTTTTCCGGGAGCGATTCGATAAATTCGTGCAGGTGCGCCGCATTGGCTGCCTCGATCACCTGCTCGTCTGAGGCATCCGGCTTGCCGAGACGAATGTTGGCAGAGACCGTATCGTGGAATAGATAGGGCTTCTGCGGGACCCAGGCGATATGTTCGCTTGCAGGTGGAAAGTTTAAGGTTGAAGACGTTGTGTAGGTGCGGATCTGCCCGGCGGTCGGCTGCATGAATCCCAGCAGAAGGTTTGCGAGAGTCGATTTCCCTGCACCCGTTTTACCAACCAGCGCAATGTGCTGCCCTGCCTGGATCGTCCAGTTGATGTCTTTCAGCGCAGGAGTTGTTTCACCAGGATAGATATAACCAGCATTCTTAAGCTCAATGGATACAACCTCATGACCATGCTGATCGCTGTCTGCTGAAAGCTGACCTTTCCCAACCGGTGTATCCAGAATTTCATAGATCCGTTTCGCCGCCGTCGTTCCCGACATCCCGGCGTGAAACCGTGCACCGAGCATCCGCAGGGGCAGATAGAACTCCGGGGCAAGCACCAGGATAAAGAAAGCCTCCCGGAACTCCATCCGGGCATAGAGCAGACGAAACCCGATCTCGACCGCGATCACGGCGGTGCTGAGGGTAGCCAGCAGCTCCAGTGCCAGGGCCGAGAGAAACGTGATCCGCAGAACGCCCAGCGTGGTATCGCGGAACTGGTTGCTGACCTTTTCGATGTTCCGGGTATGGGCTTTGGACTGCCCGAAAAGCTTGAGCGTGGTTAACCCCTGCAAACTGTCGAGGAAATGGGCAGAGAGACG
>DASUOS010000449.1:0-2346 GCA_036276515.1 Anaerolineales bacterium
CGCCAGGCCGGGACGGCGAACCCGATCGGCTCCACACGCAGGCCCTGCGCGAGCTGACTCAACTTCTCATACCAGGCTTCCGGGGGAAGGTCCACGGGCAGGCGGGCTCCCACGGTCAGTTGTGTTCGTTGTTCGTAGTCGCCAGAGTCGGATGTCATATCACGCAGGGTCAGCAGAAGCTGATCGAACACCTTCTGCCTGCCTGTGTTGTATAAAGCGGCAAATTCTTTCAGCTTCAGCCACAGATCGACAGCAGCTTCTGGAGCTGTCTCGGTTCCGCTGGCTGTATGGGTTTGCCCGCGTTTGACCGTAAGCCTTGCCCAGGAGCTTCCCTTGTATCCAAGTGCGAGACGGTCCCAGTGATTGGGCTCACCGAGGATCGCAAAGTCCGGCGCATATTGCCGGACCGCAAAGCGTGCACCTTCCGAGTCGCGTTCTTCTTCGACCGCGCCAATCACCACGAACTGCCAGCCCTGCCGCGCGCCTACATGAGCCACTGCATCCACAAAACAGGCCAGCGGACCTTTGGCATCCACAGCCCCTCGGCCGTGTAAAAACTCGTAGGGCGGACAGCTTTCCCTCCTGACAGGTATTTCACCTGGCACGGTATCGATATGCCCCAGCAGCACTACCTGCCTGGGTCCTTTACCCATCACGCCAACGGCATTCCCGGCTTCGTCGATAAACGCATCATCATAACGAAGGGACTTCATTCGCGCCGTCAGCCATTCAACTGCACCGCGTTCCTTACCGGACGGGCTGTACTGCGACACGAGGCCGGTAAGGGTCTCAAAGTCACTCATTGTCTGGTTCGCCTGCCAGCACATCGGTCAAGACACGCACCAGATGATCGATCTGCTCGTATGTGATCACCAGCGGCGGCAGCAAACGGATCACGGTCATCCCGGCGTTCAGAGCAATGATGTGTTTCTCCTGCATGGCCCGGATATACGGCGCAACCTTTTGCTTCAATTCGATGCCAATCATTAGACCCAGGCCGCGGATTTCACGAATATTGGTGGAATGAATCCCATTCAGCTTTTCCAGTAGATATCTCCCCTTGGCTTCAGCCTGCAACGGCAGATCTTCCTCTTCCATGACCGTTAACACCGCAAGCGCAGCCGCGCACGAAAGCGGATTTCCCCCAAACGTCGAGCCATGCACGCCCGGCGTCAGGTTTTGCACCCGTTCCCCGATCAATACGGCTCCCATGGGGACACCGCCCGCCAGCGACTTGGCACACGTCAGCATATCCGGAGTCACCCCGTAATGCTGGATGGCAAACATCCGGCCGGTACGTCCAAACGCTGACTGGATCTCGTCGACGATCAGCAGCGCTCCGCGCTCGTCACAGATCCTGCGCGCAGCCTGGATGTACTCGATACTGGCAGGATAGACCCCTCCTTCGCCCTGTACGACTTCCAGGATCACGGCGGCCGTTTCTACGGTCACAGCCTCATCGAGCGCGGCGATATTGTTGTATGGCACATGGCAAAAACCGGGTACGAGAGGCTCGAATCCGTCCCGGTATTTTTTGTTGTAGGTGGCAGAGAGTGAGCCGTATGTCCGTCCATGGAAAGCCCGCATGGCCGCCACGATATTGGTTCGCCCTGTTGAGATCCGTGCAAATTTGAAGGCAGCTTCCACCGACTCTGTTCCCGAGTTGCACAGAAAGACCCGGTCCAGGCCATCCACAAGCGAAGTGATTTTCCGCACCAATTCTGCCCGCTGATCGTTGGGGAAGGTCTCGAAGAGGGTGATCAGCCTGGAGGCCTGCCGGTAGATGGCCTCGGCGATCTTCGGGTGCCCGTGACCCAGGTTGGCCGCGCCGTGTCCTGCGGCGCAGTCGAGATACTCATTGCCATCCATATCGTACAACAGAGCCCCCTGGCCGCGCACAAAAACCACGGGCTGTTTGGCGTACACTCCTGAAGAATGTTTTGCTTCGATCTCGATGATTTCCTGTTTGTTCATTGGATAAGCGTCCCGTTGCCCATGAGTGCGTTCGAGATCGGATTTGGAATCCGTCCATCGGCGATAATGACCTGCTTCACGCCGCCGGTGAGGGCTTCTTCTGCGCCCAGCACTTTTTTCTTCATCCGGCCCTGCGCCGCCTCGGATGCCGCCGGCAGACGGCTCCGCGGCAGCTCCCTGATCAACGTCGACTCGTCCGGGAAGCGTTCCATCAAACCGGGAACAGCCGTAAGCAGGATCAGGGTCTGCGCCTCAAGTGCGGAGGCGACCCTGGCCGCGGCCCGGTCCGCATCCACATTGAGCGCCTCTCCCCTTTGACTGATAGCCACAGGAGCGATGACCGGCAGGCAGCCGGCGTCCAATAACAGGTAC
>DASUOS010000450.1:0-3220 GCA_036276515.1 Anaerolineales bacterium
CCCTACTGGCTGCCGTTGTTCGCCCTGATCTTTTCCACGATCATCGGCATGATCTCCGGGTTGTATCCCGCGCTTCGTGCGGCCACGATGATCCCCGTTCTGGCCCTCAAGTACGAATAAACCTGTTTCCACACAGCGAGCGAACCATCCCGGATGGCTGTATGTGGATTGTCTGACATTGTTTTGTTTCATAGGAACAGTTCTGCGGTGGGGGTTGTATCTATAGAAAGAATGTTCTATAATCAGTAGAGCAAACCAACCCAGAGAGGAGAAACCTATGTCCAAGCGCAATGTTGTCCATATCGAGATTCCCGCCGGAGATACGCAGTCTGCGAGCAAATTCTACGAGCAGCTCTTTGGCTGGAAGATGCAGCACGTGCCCGAGTTCGACTACACCATGTGGGAGGACGGCAGCGGCTACGGCGGCGGCTTCAACAAGGTGTCTGAGGAGAACCCGGCCGATCGGATCGTGGTCTACATCCACAGCGATGATATCGAAGCCGACCTGAAAAAAATCGAGCAACTGGGCGGGACGGTTGTCGCCCCCAAGACCGAGATCCCCGGCACCGGCTGGTTTGCCCAGTTCAAGGATCCCACTGGAAATCTCCTGGCGTTGTATACCAGCAAGAACCCGGAATTCAACCGCTAAAGCGTTACCCCCTTCCAGCGCCCATACCCCAAAGAAGATGTTTCTTTGGGGTACTTGTTTTCCTGAGCGGCCGTTGTTTCTCCTGTCATGTCTTGTAGCGGTTATCGCTCCCTGGATTTGAGCCATGGTGACACGCCCGCGTTGATTCAGCGTTTATTTAGCTGAGAGTTTTCAGATACAATCCATTCATGTCCCTGCCTCCCGACTTCGTCGACGAATTGAAAAAGCGCTTTGAAGGCGAGATCCGCAACGACCTGGCCTCCCGTACCCTCTACAGCACCGACGCATCCATCTACCAGATCGAGCCGTTGGGTGTTGCCATCCCGCGGACCCAGGATGATCTTCAGGCCGCAGTGGAATTGGCCGCCAAATACAAGATCCCTATCCTGCCGCGCGGCTCCGGGACCAGTCTTGCAGGCCAGGCAATCGGCCCGGCGTTGATTCTGGACTGCTCCCGCTGGCTGGATTCGCTTGTCGAGCTGGATCCTGAATCCAAAACGGCAACGGTGGAGCCCGGCCTGATCCTTTCTAAGTTGAACCTTGCTGCCATAAAGGACGGCCTGATGTATGGTCCCGACCCTGCCTCGGCCGAGCGGGCGACGATGGGCGGCGTGATCGCCAACAATGCAACCGGCGCCCATTCTCTCACCTACGGCATGACCGCCGACCACATCCTTTCCGCCGAGGTCATCATGGCGGATGGCAGTCTGGGCCTGCTGGGGGAGAGGAGCACTCTCGACAACCCCCTTATCTCCCGCTTCTATTCCACGTCTCTCATGATCCGTGAAAAGCATGCAGAGACGATTGCTCAGCACTGGCCGCGTGCCTGGCGCAATTCGGCCGGTTACCGCCTGAATTACCTGCTGCCCTGGTCGCCGACCAAGCCCTCCCAATGGGGCGGAGATTATCCCGCCCACCTCAAACCTGGAACATTAAACCTGGCAACCCTGCTGGCCGGCAGCGAAGGGACGCTCGCCGTCATCCGCCGCGCCACGGTTCGGCTTGTCGAACGACCGGCGCACACCGTCCTGGCCGTCCTGGCCTACCAAAGCAACGCCGAGGCCTGTGACGATGTACCGCGCCTGCTGACCCATCATCCCTCGGCGATCGAACTCATTCCGCGCTTCATCATCCGCCAGGCGCGCAGTGTGCCGGCGTATGCGCGTCAAATGGGCTGGGTGCTGGGCGATCCGGCGGCGCTGCTGGTGGTGGAATTTAGCGGCGATACGCCATCGGTCTTGGTCGAAAAGGCGCGCCAGGTGGGAGAGTTTCTGGTGATCGCCGAGACCAAAGAAGACCAGGCCCGCATCTGGAACGTGCGCCGGGTGGGGCTGGGTCTCCTGGACTCCCGGCCGCAATCCGATCGTCCCGTAGCCTTCATCGAAGACTGCGCCATCCCTGTGGACCGGCTGGGAGAGTTCGTCCGCGAGGTGGAACGGATTTTGGCAGAACACGGGACGGAAGGGGGGATCTATGCCCATGCCTCTGCGGGATGCCTGCATATCCGCCCGATCCTGAACCTGAAGGCGGCGCGCGGCGTGAAGGACCTGCGGACGATCAGCGAAGCGGTCTTTGCCCTGACGGCGCGGCTCGGCGGCGCCATGAGCAGTGAGCACGGCGATGGGCTGGCCCGCTCCGAATTCCTCGAGCGGACGTATGGTCCCGAGCTGACGACGGCCATGCGCAGCCTGAAACAGGCCGCCGATCCGCACAACCTGCTCAATCCCGGCAAGATCCTGGACGCTCCCGGGATGGATGTGAACCTGCGCTATGGCGAAGGGTATACAACCCAGGTCTGGGATTCAAAGCTGTCCTTCGCTCGCAATGGTGGATTGGATGTAGCCATTGAGCAGTGCAACGGCCAGGGTCTGTGCCGCAAGGATACCGGTGTGATGTGTCCCTCGTACCAGGCTACCCGCGAAGAGATGCATTCCACACGCGGCCGGGCAAACCTGCTGCGGGCCTTGATCACTCATCCGCTACAAATCAAAAATCGAAAATCTGAAATCGAAAGTGCAGTAGCTCAGGCCCTTGATCTGTGTCTCGCCTGCAAAGGCTGCAAAGCGGAATGCCCCAGCGGCGTGGATATGGCCCGGCTGAAGTTCGCCTTCCAGCATGAATATTACAAGACCCATCCCCGGAAATGGCGCGATTATCTCTTTGGCTACTTCCATGTGGCCGCCGCCCTGGCCGCTTCGGTTGCCCCGCTGTCCAATGCCGTGCTGGAAATTCCCTGGGTCAGGCACACGCTGGCGAAGGCCCTGGGGATTAGCGTGCGGCGTCCGTTTCCCAAATTCGTAAGAAGCAGCTCACGCCTGCCGGGTAACACTCCTTCGGAGGGGCGTGACGTCCATGCCGGAAGAAAAGTTATCTTCCTCACCGACGCCTTCGCCCGCTACATCGAACCGGAGACCGAGCAGGCCGCGCTCGATATTCTAGGCTGCTGCGGCTATGATGTACAAATCCTTCCGGTGATCGGCGCCGGGGCATCGTTTTTTTCGAAAGGTTTCATCGACCAGGCCCGGACCCACGCCGGAAGGGTCATGGATGCACTGGCTAAGATCGATCCCG
>DASUOS010000451.1:0-2331 GCA_036276515.1 Anaerolineales bacterium
CCCTGGAGATTGTATTTTTCCCGGATCATCCGGGCATCGGCGCAGCCGGTCGTCCTCATCAGGTCATGGACCAGGTTATAGTGCCAGCCCGAGCCGGCGCGCGGCATTCCGACAGAAAGTACGATCATCGATTCTCCTACCCCTCTCCCTGAGGGAGCAGGGTTGGGGTGACAGTGTTGTACTCTGATTTTAATGCATAGGCGGCCATACCCGCCAGAATGCCCAGGTTGATCCAGATATTGGGGGTGGCGAACGAGTCCTGGGTGGCGTTATACATCCCGATCGCCAGCCAGGAGAACAGGCCCGCGATCCCCAGATAGCGCAGAATGGGAGTATTCCTCTTCAGCGCAAGCAGAGAGTCGCCGAGAAGGGAAAACAGGAATGCCACGAACATAAAGAGACCGACCAGCCCCGTCTCGGCCAGCAGGCGGACGTACATGTTCTTGGGATTCGGATACAGGCGGTTCTCCGGGCTGAACTGGCGGGCGATATCCGGGACGGTGGTCATGGCCCAGTCGGGCATGTGATCGTAAATGTAGAAGCCGCTTGCCCCTAGCCCCACTCCGGCCAGCGGACTTTCCTCATACGCCCCCAGCGCCCCGAACGTGTAGGCGGCACGCGCCCCGGCCGAGTTCTGGATGACGAATTCCTCGAGGTTGTCTGCCCGGGTGGTGAACAGCCTGGCGATGTAGCCCTTCTGACCCAGGAATAATACTGCGCCAACCAATCCGCCAAGCGCGACCCCAAGAATGCCCACCCGCAGCAGCCAGTTACCGCCATGCTGAAAACCGGACATGAACCACGTCCATGCCGCGCGGAGTTCACTGCGGCCGGCAATGAGAAATGTGAAGACCAGTGCAAATATCGCCGTGAGCAGGCCGCCGCGGGAATACGTTGCCAGCAGAAGCACTAGCGCGCTTCCCAACAGGACCATTTCAAGCCATTTGAAACGTGTCACCCGTATGCGTGTCAGCAGGGAGGCAAACAGCCACGGCAGGTACACCGTTGCGATCTGTCCGGCAAGCCAGGCAGGCTCATAGGCCATCCCGGAGACACGGTTGGTTTTGACCAGCTCACGCATCGAAAAGGCCAGCTGCCAGTGGGTCACGGTTTCTTTTTCGAGGAAGGGCGTGTAAAAGGAAAGAGCCTGGACTGCGCTCCATAGGATGGTTATCAGGAACCCGGCCAGGATCCATTTGACCGTGAATCGCAGGTCATCTTCGTTGCGGTTCATCCACACAGCAGAAAGGAAGAAGGACAGGCCAATGATGAGCGTCACCCAGGCACGGAAAGCACGGCCAAAATAGTCCTGTCCGCGCAGAGGGACCGGGTCGAGCAGCGCCCCAACGCCGGTGGCTGCCAGAGCGAACAAGACAAATACCGTGAGTGGAACCAATGCCCCGGCCTGCGGCAGGGATATTCTTCCGCGCACAAGCTGCAGCACCAAAAGAGGAAGCAGCAGTGCGACAGGATAAAGCGCAAGCGGACGTACGTATGTGGTTTCTCCCAAAAATGGAAAATAACGAAAGCTGGCAACCGGCAGCGTGAACATGGCCGCTCCCCACAAAAAGCGAGCGGTGCGATCGAGAGAGGTTGTGGACAAAGCAGAGCTCTTCATCCAGGCCTGTTAAAAAACAAGAGGAGAATGGCGCTGAGAGTCAACAGCAGGATGGCTCCCACCAGCAGATAGGTACTGAGCGACGAGCTTCGTTCGACGGACAGGTTTTCAGCCTGGGTCGCATCCACACGGATGAAGGAATTCAAGCCGTCAGATCCGGCGACATTTTCCTGCACTGTCCCTTCAAAGGAGAGAGCCCAGGCGGAGGCAAGCTCACGGGCGATGTTGGGATCCGGGTGTTCCGCGTAGAAATGCCATCCCGCTTCGGCAGGCTGGCTGAGCTTCAATTTTTCAACCCGCAGTTCCTGCACAGATATTTGATACTCCGCTGAAATGGGATCCAGGACCTCATCCGACAAGGCGATCTCTTCCAGTTTACGAGTCTCGCGTTCCAGGTAGTAGAACTGCTGGCGGTCTGTCTCCTGGGGCCAGGCTTCCTCCAGGTTGAAATCCACGTTGACGGTGGCACGCGCCCGGTACTCCGGAGGAGCTATGAAATAGGCGGCTGCTCCAATCAGTGCGCCGGCGACCGCGCCCAGCACCCAGAACTTCCACGCCTTGAGCAGGCGGATCAGGTCATCGAGGGAAGGAGAGGAGAGGATCCACGACATTGCGTTTCTTTCTGCCACAGAGTCACGGAGACGCAGAGGCTAATGTCCTGCCTTGATCAGTTTCCGCCGCCGCCAGTTCAAGAGCGGGCCGAACAGCCTGCG
>DASUOS010000452.1:0-3751 GCA_036276515.1 Anaerolineales bacterium
GTCAACTGTGGATGCAGACAAGCTGGGTGTCAGCGAACAGGAACGGGATGACTCCTTCGCCTGGCTGGAAAGCCTGGCCGCGAAGCAGGGCGCCACAGAGGGCCTGCTGACCCGGCCGGAAGAGCGCCTCGAAGAGGAGCCTGAGTGGGTCAAACAGGCCAAAGGCCTGCAGAGTGAAACGCCTGCCGCCCAGCCCCCTGCAGAACAGGCACAGCCCGCGGCCAGCATCGAAGATCTTGGCAAGACCGAGCAGGACCAGGATGATTCCTTTGCCTGGCTCGAGAGCCTCGCCGCGAAACAGGGCGCCACCGAAGGATTGCTGACCCGGCCGGAAGAGCGCCTCGAAGAAGAACCGGAATGGGTCAGGCGGGCCAGGGACCTGAGTGCCCAGGAACAACCCGGCCTCATGCCTGAGCCTGAACTGGGACAGATGGCTGCCATGCAGGAGCCTGAATCCGAACCCGAGCCGGAGGCTGCTGTGGACCATACGGCTGCCTGGATGCAGAGCCTGATGGAAGAGACGCCGGCTGACTTCCAGGCGACCGCCGCAGACGCGCAGATGGAAGAGCCAACCGCTGTTTCGGAGCCTGAGCCTGCCGCAAGCGAACAGCCTGCTGCCGTGGATGAAACACCTGACTGGCTGCGCGGCTTTGAAGACGAAACGACCCCTGACTTCCAGGCGACGGCGGCAGACGCACAAATGGAAGAACCGGCGGCCATCACGGAGCCTGAGCCTGCTGCCGTGGATGAAACACCAGACTGGCTGCGTAGCTTTGAAGACGAAACGACCGCTGACTTCCAGGCGGCCGCGGCAGACGCTCAAATGGAAGAAACGGCAGCCATGGCTGAGGTTGAGCCAACCGCACCCGTCGATGAAATCGAAACCTGGCTGAAGGACCTGGAAGGAGAAGGGCCACCTTCCGGGCCTGCCGGGGCAGCGGATGAGACCTCCATGTGGCTGAGAGGCCTGGAGGAACGGGAAGCTCCTGTGCCCGAGCCGGTCGAGACGTCCGATGCGGACCTGCCGGCCTGGATGAAGGACATTGCCGAGGAACCCTCCCCTGCGCCGGCCGAAGCCGCTGCTGTTGAGCCGAGCCTGGAAGCGACCTGGATGCCGCCTGCCGAGGAAACCACACCTGCCGAGCCCAGGGCCGAGGAAGACTCTCTTCCCAGCTGGCTGAGTGAGCTGGAAAAGGAAGAGGAACAGATCGCCACCCAGACCGATGGCGAGGACCTTCCCGATTGGCTGCGCGCCCGCGAAACCGCGCCGTCAGCCAGCGAGCCGGCCCTGGCCTCAGACTGGAAACCGGTCGAGGCAGAGGCTGAGCAGCCCGTGCTGGCCGAATCACAGCAGAGCGAGCCGATGCCGCTTCCCAGCGAGCCCTTCGATATGCCGCTGGAAGAACCGGCTGCCGAGCCCGAGCCCGTCATGGAAGCGCCTGTCCCTGCACCCGAACCCATCCGGGAGCCTGCCGGCCAGCAGGAAACGGGTGGATTGAACATCCCGCTTGTCGACCCGGTGTTGGGAGCGGCCCGCAGTGAGCTCTCCGGGGACAATGTGAATGGCGCCCTGGAATCCTACGGCAGGCTGATCAGGAAGGCCCGCTATCTGGATGAGGTCATCTACGACCTGCGCGAGGCGACCTATCGCTACCCGGTCGATGTGAACATCTGGCAGTCCCTCGGCGACGCGTACATGCGTGCCAACCGCCTGCAGGATGCGCTGGATGCGTATACCAAGGCGGAAGAACTGTTACGTTAATTTCTTAAACACAAAGGACACAGTGGACACGAAGGTGAATGCTTGGCGTTCGAAAACGTTGTGCGCTTCGTGTCCTTCGTGTTTAAAGATTGAAAAAAATCTTTTTGGAGGAAATCTGTGGAACGATCGCTCGTCCTAGTCAAGCCCGATGGCGTGCAGCGCGCACTGATCGGGGAGGTCATCTCACGTTTGGAACGCCGCGGGCTGCGCCTGGCTGGCGCCAAGTTCATTCAGGTCAGCCGGGAGCTCGCCGAAACCCATTATGCCATCCACAAGGGAAAACCGTTTTACGATGGCCTGATCGCTTACATCATCTCTGCGCCGGTCATGGCGATGGTCTGGGAGGGACCCAACGCGGTCGCAGCCATCCGCCAGACGATGGGCTCGACCCGTCCCACCGAAGCCGCGCCCGGTTCGCTGCGCCACGACTTCGCCCTGGAAGTGGGGCGGAACCTCACCCACGCCTCCGACAGCGTGGAGAACGGCGCCAACGAAGTCGCCTTATGGTTCAAGCCGGAAGAGCTGGTCGACTGGACACGTGAAGTGGACCGCTGGGTCTTCGAGAAGTAGCTCGCTAACCGTAACGCGAACAGCCCGCCGGCACGTACCGGCGGGCTGTTTTTTATGTATCGAAATGGATCTGGATCTCGCCGGGGGAGATAGTGAGATGGATCTCTGCGAGCTGTTTGATCACCACATCGGCCAGGTTCAGGGCTTCCTCCGCCAGGGTCGTCCCCACGGCGATCACCCGCATGCCCGCTGCCTTGCCGGCCTGGATCCCTGCCGGGGCATCTTCGATGACCACGCACTCCGCCGGGTCCAGTTCCAGGCGCCGGGCGGCGAGCAGATAGCCATTCGGGGCGGGCTTGCCGCGGGTCACATCGTCTGCGGTAATGAACACTGCGGGCGCAGGCAGGCCTACGTGAGCCATCCGGGCGCCGGCGACGCGTCGTGTACCGGACGTTACGATCGCCCACTGCCGCGCAGATAACTGGCTCAACAGCTCCCGGGCGCGGGGATAGGGCCTGACGCCGTCCATATCCAGGATTTCTTCCTCCTCCAGGGCCTGGAACTCCTCCTGCAGCGAAAGATGGGGAGCCACGATCCGGATGGTCTCGTCGGCGCGGCGGCCGTGCATGACCTCCAGCAGGAAGTGCGGATCGATGTCATGCTTCCGGCTCCAGTCCAGCCACAGGCGCTGGACCCGGGTGGCCGAGTCGACCAGGGTGCCATCCAGGTCGAACAGGATGGCTTTGCATTTCAAAGTGGACATATATACTTAATTTCCTGTCAGGTGTTTGCTTTCAGGCGGTTGAAATTCTTTTGCACCAGGTTCACACTTATGATAACATGGGAAATATGCGATTTTGCTAAAAAGAGCCAGAAAACACCACCACAAGAAATTGCGCTTGCCATCCGTCGTAAGCAGGATTATGCAGCAAGGAGAAAAAAGCCATGAGTGATGTTAAGCGGTATGTTCAAAAACGAGCGAAGCGAGATCCTGAATTTGCAGAGAATTATGATTCTGGCTATGCAGATTTCAAAATCGGGGTTGTCTTACGTCAGGCAAGAGAAGCAGCGGGTCTCACTCAAGATGAAGTCGCCCGAAAGCTAAAAACAAAAAAGTCAGCAATTTCCCGTATTGAAAATCATGCCGATGATGTCAGGTTATCCACGATTCGCCGGTATGCAAAGGCGGTTGGTGCTAATTTACAAATCAGGTTATCGAGTTCGCAAAGAGGATAGGCAGGCAAAAAACGCTTAACAAACCTATCGATGGGTTAGATCCTGCGCACCTGGACAATGATCGTTCCCAGGCTGGCGGCAATCAACCCAACGGCTTCCTTTCCGCTGATCGTCTCGCCCAGGAAGAGGACGGCAAAGATGGCGACCCAGATCAGCATCGTCCCGTTGATGATGCCTGATTCCATGGCGGTCAGGGTGCGCAGGGTGTGGTTCCACAGGGTGAAGGCAAACGCCGTATTGACC
>DASUOS010000453.1:0-4575 GCA_036276515.1 Anaerolineales bacterium
GGTTCGGGGCCCGGGTCGATGTCGAAGCCAAAGATCGCCCCGCCCCCACCCGATCTCCATAGCACATGATCGTTAGGGTGCAGCGCCACCAACGGGAGCGGGTTCAGTGCATCGGCGATCGCACCTGCCCCACCGATGTGATCGAAATGGGCGTGGGTATACCACAGATGGGCAATCCGCCAGCTGCGTTTTTGAGCGGCTTCCAGAATCACATGTCCGTCCCAGGATGGATCGATCACGGCTGCGTCTTTGGTTTCAGAGTCGGCAACCAGATAGGCGTTTGTTTGTGCAGGGCCCAGGGTAAAGGAGACGACTTCAAGCATGGCTTACCTTCTTTTGAGGAGTAAACTTATAACTGACGAGAATGGATACGGCGATCAACCCGATGGCAAGTGGATAGACGATCACCGGATCGTATTCGAACAGGACTCCTGCCAGGGGCGGCGTAAGAATGAAGATCACGGCGCTGACCGTTTCCAGAATGCCATAGGTGATTCCCATCTGTGAATCGTGAACAAGCTCCCGGGCCTGCGCCAGCGCCATCGGGCGTCCTGCCCGGAAGCCGCCGAGCAGAAAATAACCCAGGGCAAATAGTGGCAGGGCAGTGCCTTTCCAGATAAAGAGTGCGAACAGGATGACCAGCATTTGGGCGAAGAGGAATCCCCGCCTGGGGTGGACCCGGCTGAAGAGGATGGCCATGAGTGAATTCCCCAGCGCACCCGCTGTAAAGATAATACCTGATTGACTTAATGAGAGCCCACGCACGCCTTCCAAAAAATTTGGGGTCAGCGGTTGTGCCAGATACATGGAAAAAATGGCGAACCCGATCACAGCAGCCAGAATTATAAACTCCCTATTGTGCCTGAGAGGAGGAGGCGGTGCGGCAGGGTCATGCCGATCGAGAGGCTGGCTTTGGATAAAGAACATGCTGATATTGGAGAACACAAACACTCCGGCCGCGACAAAAAAGCTCATCCGCATGCCATAGGTATCACCGATCCAGCCGCCGGTCACGGGCCCCAGCGCCATGCCCAGGCCGAATGTGGCTGTCGTAAGTGCCAGTACCGTGCCCACGGGCCAGTTGCCGCGCGCCGCGGTCATATAACTGCTCAACGGGGAAGAGACGAACGCCGTCAGACCATAGCCAAATAACCCGACCAAATACACGGGCAGGGTGAGGGCCAATCCCATTACAACCGTGGAGATTAAACCCAACAGCCAGGCTGCGATCAGCAGCGGCCTGCGCCCCAGGCGGTCGGCGAGCTGACCGGCCGGGATGTGAGTGACTGCCATCGACAGGCCAAAGGCACCGAGCACCAGTCCGATCTGGGATTCGCTCAGCAGGAACTGCCTATCCAGATAGATCGGCACAAAATTAAAGAACATCCCCTCGCCAAATCCCCAGAGCAATAGGGCAGAGGCTATGAATGGAATATTGCGGTTCAAGCGATGTTCCTCGATGAGCCAACCCGCTGGATGAATTCAAGAGTGCGCTGAAATACCTCCTGGCGTGCCGCGTCACGCGGCAGGACATGGCCTGATCCCGATATGTAAAGCCTGGTTTTGTCCGAGGCGCCTGTGAGCTCATTGTAAATCTGTTCCATGTTATCGGGCAGCACATACCGGTCGTCCTTGGAATGCATTAGCAAAACCGGAACATGTACTTCTGGTAATGACTTGCGCATCTCCAGGATTAACAGCTTTAATTCTGCCGCAGAACGGACCGGGTTGCGCGGATAGGAAATATGCTCTTTATAGGCCGATAAATCAAACCAGCCGCTGCCCGGCTCACCACTCCCTTTACGATGAAAGGGTATGAAGTGGCTGAAAAAGCGCATGAGCCACACCGGATAATCGCTTGGCATCCGATGTGGCGTGGATAATGCTGCTACACCCATCACGTTCAACCTCGTAGCCAACAAAAGAGACAAAACGCCACCCATGGAAAGTCCCATCAGGAAGATCCTGTCGGTAAGTCCCCACAGAGTGTGATAAGCGTCCTCAATAGAAGCGATCCAATCGGCGCGGGTGGACCGGATCATGTCCGCGGGATAGGTGGCATGCCCGGCGAGGCGAACGCCGAGGCAGGTGTATCCCTGTCTATGTAAAAACTCCCCCATCCAGCGCATCTCCTTGGGTGTTCCGGTGAAACCATGGACCAGCAGGCATGCGGGTTTGTTTGCTTCCCCTACGAAGAGGAAGGGTTCGGCAGTTGGAATGATCGTATTCATAGAGGGGAGGGTTGATTATCTGCGCATCCAGGCCGGACGCAGGCTGGCCACCTTTTTATATACAGGACAGCTCTCCTCATGCGCACCCGGCAAATAGCCCGTGGACATCAGGAACTCGTTGACGATTTCCCCGCCCGTGAAGACAAATGTCTTTTTGAACAGCTTTGTCCATTCCTCTTTTGAGCGGGGATGGTGGGCATCGAGCCAGGCCGCAAAGGATCCGTATTCCTTTTGCAGGTCGCGGATTCGTTGGGCGTTGACGATCGCCGCATTGACCTTCAACCGGTTACGTATAATTCCCGGGTCTGCCAGCAGTCGAGCACGATCCGTTTCACCAAACGTGGCAACTTTGACAATATCGAAGCCGTGGTACGCCCTGTGAAAGTTTTCCGCCTTCTTCAGGATGGTGATCCACGAAAGTCCGGCTTGGTTGATCTCCAGGATGATGCGCTCGAAGAGCAGGTTATCATCCTTCAATGGAAAACCATATTGTGTATCGTGATAGGTCTTATTAAATGTATCTTCGGGATGGGTGTTGCAGTATTCGCAGTAGGTGGCCATGGGTTAATTGTACGTGGTAAGCAGGTACAATGCCAGACCGTATTTATGACGATTGGAAAGAGAGAATTAGCGTGTAAGTGTGGAGCTTTGGCGACTGAAAGCCAGCATTTCAACTTCCGTCGTAATGACCATATCCCCTTTTTGACTTAGCGCCAGCGCGGCTAATGTCACACCGTAGCGCAGACCTGCCTGTAGATCCCCCTGCAGCCAGCCGTACAGGACCCCCGCCGCCAGGGCATCCCCTGCACCAAGCCGGTCGATGATCTGGGTCTGCCGCGCCGGTTCGTGCTGCCATCCTGCACCATCCCAGCACAGGACACCGTCTGCGCCAAAGCTTGTAACCAATGCAGGAACCTGTATCTGATCAAGCAGCTGCTGCGCTGTTTCCTGCATTGATCCAGCACATCCGAAAAGCCGGGTTGCATCAGCCTGGCTGCAGAACAACAGATCGGCCTGCCGAATCAAAGGCAGTATTGTTTGCTGCGCTTCACTCTCCCCCCACAGTTTCTGCCGGTAATTGACGTCGAAGCTGATCAATACGCCGCGCTGCTTTGCGCGCTTTACTGCCTCGCCAACGATCTCAGCGCATGAAGGGCAAAGAGCCGGTGTAATTCCAGTCAAGTGAAGAACCCGTGTATCCAGAAGTAATTCCCAGTCGATCTCCTCGGGCCGGACCCCGGTGGCGCACGAATGGGTGCGATCATACGTTACCTGGATGCCGCGCGGCGGCGGGCCAAACTCCACGTAGTAGCTGCCCATGCGTCCCGTTTGACGCCAGAGAACTCCTTCGGTATGCACACCTGCGATACGCAACGCGCCCACAGCCAGGCGTCCCATCGGATTTTCTGGCAGAGCTCCCACCCACAGCGTGCGGCGACCCAAGCGCGCCAGCAAAGTGACTACGTTGGCCTCTGCTCCGGCCGGATGGACATCCAGCTGCTTTGTGGTTTCAAGCCTTTCACCGGAGGGTACGCTAAAACGGACCAGCATCTCGCCAAATGTGGTTACGTCGAATCGAGGATCAGACATGTCTGCTCATCGAACCGTACCGCGCGCTGCGACCTGCCAGGTCACTTCCACTTCACCGCCTCGTGCTCCCACGACTTTGTCGAACAGGCTCGTGACGGTGCAACAGTGATTGGGTATGATCGTTACACGCTCGCCGATCTCCGGTTTGTGTGAGCATGAGGAAAAATCCACATGGCCGTGCTCCTCAGAGAGCTGGTAGATCTTTGCCTCGGGATATTCACAAATGGTGCCATACCCATCCAGACCATGCAGATCGGATGACAGCGATTTACTGCCGGCATCGAGAATGCCGCGCTCGGCTGTGGGCCGGCTGACTACCGTGGCATGGACCCGGATGGCACAATCGTCGAGCGTAACCGCTCCCGAGCGCATTGTCAGCCGGTCGCCGTAGACGTAGATCCCGGCGCGGTGCTCGGTCAGCTCGGGATGCGTGTGGGCCTGCCACATGACGGGCGTTCCTCCCCCGCTGACACGCTCGATCGGTAATCCAGCCTCCTTGAGCAGGCTGCGGGTTGTGCGAACAAAGTCATCGAGATATTCACTTGTGGGATAGGTCATCAAGCCGCCGAAATGCAGGTTCGGCAGGGAGGCAATGAGGCGCGCCAGTTCCGCCGCCTCCGAGGGAGACTGGACTCCACAGCGCTGTGCGCCCATGTCGCATTCTATCAGGACGATCAACGTCACCCCTGATTCCTGGGCTGCCTTCGACAAGCCGCGAACCGTGGTGGCAGAATCGGCCGTCACACTGACAGTT
>DASUOS010000454.1:0-5592 GCA_036276515.1 Anaerolineales bacterium
CGCAGGACGCGTATCGCCCGGATCTGTGTGACCTTTACCAGGCTCACCGACTTGTCCAGGATCGCCGCGGTTTCCCGTAAACTGAACCCCTCCAGGAACCGCAGCACAATCACGTGCCTCTGGGCATCGTTCAGGTCGCTGCGGATGGCCTGCATGACCCTCTTATACAACATCCGCTTTTCAGGAAGTGCCTGGGCGGTTTGCTCATCGAAGTGAAGGTGGTCGACGATCTCGATCGGCGCCCGGCGGCTGATATAACGGACATCGTCGACGATCAGGTGATAGGCCATCTCGAACAGATAAGAGCGCAGGTTAGTGCGCGGCCCGCTGCCGCAGGCCAGCTTTTCGAGGAGCTTCGCAAAGACATCCCCAACGATGTTGTCGGCGGTCGCGGGATCCCGGCTGCAGCGCAGGGCATAGTTATACAGGGCGGGGGCGTAGCGCTCGAAGACCTGCGCCAGGACCTCCCGGTCCATGGCTTTGACCGAGTCGAGTAAGGGAATGTTTACTTCCATGAAGGATACCTGCCATCTTCCCGGGAAAAGAAGGAATTGATAAAAGGTACAAAACCCCGCTCCGACTCTTCCCCGGCCGGATGAGGGGTCTTTCGCTATGGACAACACTATTTCTTCCTGCGAGGAAAAGTGTCGCTATAAATGACCATCTACATGGGTGGACGTGCTTGTTTGTGAATCCCGCCGTGATCGGGAGTACGGAGTACACCGGTATCAGCGATTATAGCAGTGAATCTATCCCTGAACTACTGGGAAACTACTACTAAACTATGGAGATCTTAATGGCAGACTCCCCTCAAAAAGAGGGGAGTGGGAGGAATGAATCCCCAGGAGCCTCTGATTGCATGTCTGATCGAGCTTTCATGTGCCTTGCCGGTCCATTGGCCGAGGTTTCCTGCTGATAAAGAAGATGGCGGGCAGCGTTACGGGGAGAGACACCCATCCCTTTACAAAGCTCAGGTTGCCTCTATGGTGATTAAAGTGTATCAAATATAGACAATTTGGTAAATATATCCTCCGGCCTGACAGGGATATATATGAGGGGTCGCCCCTACTATATGTTTTAATGCCTTTTTAACCTCATACAACGATCTGAGCCAGGCAGGGATCCGGACACCCTCCCCGGTAAACTTCCAGTATCCATCTGCCTGAGTACGCTTGCAGGAAATCCCTACTATACGCCGTGAAGGAGATCGGACACAATCAAAAGAAAAGCGTACCCGCACATTTACTGGAGTAGGATGAAAATGGAAAAGCCTGTCACCTTAGGCGTATGCAGGTCCGGCATTTGAAACACAACTGAGATACATGATCACACTGCATAAATACCATGCCTGGATGGCCATTGAGCTCAAGGATCCCGAGCTGTGGGAAGCGCACCTGAAGGTTGCAACGTCCGTCCAGGCGTCTTCGATCACCTGGATTTCCTGCTGGAGGTCCTGCAGACAGACGAGCGAGACGCCGCGGAAAAGAAATAACAAGAGCATGAGCTACTTATCAAGCTCATGACGGTTTCGGAGAAAGAAAAAGTATCCAAGAACCTGTCACACGGATCCTGGGACCTACATATCACGGGTTGCAGGTAACAAAAATGCCATTTTTGAAACATCCCTCGCGGAGGATGGGAGTCCAAGGGGTGGGGTGAAGGTTAAATGTCATTTTGGGAACATCCCCGGGATGGGATGTCGATTTTCAGCGGGGTGGAGAAGCCCGGCGCTTATCGGACAAGATCTGTCGAATTTTCAAGACGGATAAGAGCCGGCTAAACAACGTTGTCCGGAGTTCGGGGATATGAGTCTTGTCAAGGATACGATTGGAGCTAGGCGATTGTTTGCCTACAGGCACGCGTCGCGATCGTCCTCGCAACCCCGGCGAACGTCCCACAAAGCGGGATGGCGCCAAAGGCGCTTACAGCCGGGGCTGCGAGGACGACATGTATACTCCGCGGTCACCTGCCAGGTTTGACAGGCGCTTCGGACGTCAGAGCTTCATTGGCCGAAACCTGCTGCAGGTGCTCCTGTATTTCAGCTGGAGACAGCA
The DNA here is from genome assembly GCA_036276515.1 of Anaerolineales bacterium. Classification (GTDB taxonomy): domain Bacteria; phylum Chloroflexota; class Anaerolineae; order Anaerolineales; family Villigracilaceae; genus Defluviilinea. The sequence goes on from DASUOS010000454.1 coordinate 2,055, forward strand.
GTGTGAAGCCATCGAAGCCTTTTTCGAAGCAGAACAGGAATCTCTCTCCCACGGTGTTGTAAAAGGCGTTGGGATTTTGTCCTGCATAGGCGGCTGCGCAGATCACCGCACCGTTGCGCACCGCTGCGCGCACCTGGAAGCGGAAGCGCAGGACGGTGCCCCTGCCGGGCTCGAGACTTAAGTCACGGACCGTATCCGCCTGGAAGGTAGTGAAGTCTGTAAAGGAGCCAAGCGAGAAACCGTGGATGATGCTCCAGACTTTCCCGTTGAATGGCGTGCTCAGGCCGTTCGTGACACGCACACTGAATTCACAGTTCCCACCCTGCGACGGCACACTGCAGGCCCGGACCTCCCCAAAGCGGAGGGGGTATGAATGCAATAATACATTGCCCACATCGTAGTCTTCCTCCGAGCCGACCTGGAAAAAGTTGGAGCTGCCGGGGTGGTACTGGTCTCCCGAAACCGTCACAAAGTAGTGCCCGGTGCGCAGAGGGCTGCCAAAGTAGTCCGTCTCGAAGTGGAAGCGCCCGTCACTGCCGGGTTGCATATCGCTGACGTCGATGCACTGGCCCCCCACACAGTGCAGCAGGCGCACAAACACGAACGGCTCGGAGTGGCCGGACAGCGGCTGGCCGGTGTCCGCGTCAACGACGACGCCGCTGATCGAACCGATATGGCTTTCGGGCGCAACGGTGAGCTGGTAGGATCCCGAGCCGCCGCCGTCGAACTCGAAATCGGGGTAGGCTGTGGCCGCCAGGATAAAGACCCCATCAGACGGGATGGTGATATCGAGGTGCGAGTTGAGGCTGCCCGAGTCATCGTTCGATGCAATCAGGAAACAGTTCGAGTCGTAGAATCCCAGCAGGGGATCGCCCAGGGTCCCTTTGCCGGTTGCCTGGCCTTCGTGGTCGACGGTTACATTCACTCCGGGTGTGCCCGTAAAGCGGAAGAAATCGATATCCGAAACCTCGTCAGATGAATCGAGACTGCCGTTCACGGTCAGCGAGTCCGCGAGAGCGCCGATATCCTGAGCGGCCTGGCAGGAGTTGTTTGGTTCGACTTCCGGCACGGAGGCTGCAGCCAGGGAGCTCACCTGAACGCTGGCTTGCAGAGCAGCCGGTGTGGTGATGGCGAAGCCGCTGCTCTGGCGGGTGATGCAGAACAGGTTCCGGTGGCCGATTGTGTTGAACAGCGCCTGGCTGCCCTCGCCTACAAAGATGAACGTGCATGCAGACGCGGGGCTGGAGCTGTTATTCTCGGGAACCCTGAGGTGGAAACGGAAGATCTTGCTCCTGCCTGCACCGAGGTCGAGATCCTGCTGGTCCTTGACCTGGAAGTGGGTGAAACCAATGAATGAATCGGGCAGGCCAACATTCGCCATGCTCCAGGTTTTCCCTTTCAGGGTTCTGTCTGTCCCATTGGTGACAAGGACGGTGAACTCACATTCGCCGCCAGCCGCCGGGATCTCATTGCAGTGCTGGACCTGTGAGAAGCGCACCGGGAACGAGGTCAGGCCGATATCGCCCGTATCGTAGTCCTCCTCCTCGCCAACCGTAAAATGCTCGCTGTCGCGTAGGAAGTACTGGTCGGCCTGCCCCAGGATCTGGTACTCGCCGGCCGGCAGGCGGTTCCCGAAGTAGTCCGTCGCGATGTGGAAACGGCCATCCGCGTCGGTGTTCAACACGTTGACAAAGGTACATCCACTGCTGCCGGTGCAGCCGAAGAGCTGGACAGAGGCCATGAAGTCGGGTGAGATGGGAAGGCCGGTCAGGTCATCGACGAGGCGGCCGCTGATCGAGCCGAGGAAGGGCACGGGCTCCAGGGCTACATCTCCCAGGTTCTGGTCCTGACTTTCTGCCAGGGTCACCTCCAGCCGGACCGTGATCCTCTCATTGGCGGAAATCTCGACTTCATAAGTCCCCGCGGCCAGCGGCAAGCCGAACTGGGAAGTAGCAAACCGGAAGAGACCGCTGTCATCGGTGCCCTGGGAGCCGATGAATTCGAAGCAGCTGCCACTCTCGCAGCGGTAGAGGGCTACTGAAGCACCCGGCAGGGGATCGCCGGTCGCAGCGTCCACCACGCGGCCGCGGATCTGGGCAGGCGGGGTGAGGGGCAGGTCGCCCACATCCAGGTTTGTACCGCTGAATGTGAAGGGACCGAAATCCCTGTTGGGGTACAGCGATGCTATCCCGGTGATCTGGTATTCCCCGTCGATGAGCGGAGTCCCGAACAGGTTGGCATCGAAGTGGAAGCGGCCTTGCTCGTCGACCTGCTGGGCATTGACAAACTCGAGACAGCCCTCGCCGCAAATCCTGTAAAGATGGGCGGCCGCAAAAGGATCCGAGCTGCCTGGCAGAGGCTCCCCTGTGAGGGCATTCGTGATCCGCCCTGTGATAGCAGGCATCTCTGCCAGATTAACCTGTATGCTGCCCAGCTGGCTAAATGCGGGGCCGGCCTGAAGGAAATACGTTTGCCCGGCTTCGGCCTGGAAGGAGACCGGGTTGTAAGGACCGGAACAGGTTAGGAACTCCAGGCTGGAAAAATCGGAGCCGGTCTGGCGGTAAATGTTGATATTGCCATCGATGGCGCTGCCCAGTGTGTCCGCTCGAACCTTGAGAGTCTGGCCCGGTGAAAAGGCATACCATACGGTCCGGTTCATACTGAGGCAGTTTTGCGGCTCATTGGATTCAATGGAAGTATCGGTGATTTCTACAGTCTCGCTGAACGGCAGGGTGGTCACGTTCAACGGGATTGCAAAGAAGTCGTTGATCGGCGGGAAGACCTGTGTCAGATTGAATTGGACGGTCCCGGCTTCTCCGCTGACCTGCAGGTAATACGTCTGATCGGGCTGCAATGTAAAGGTGTCCAGGCCGAACCAGAAGACACAGCCCAGCAGCGAGAGACCTTCAAAGCCCGGTCCGTTTGAGGTGTACACGGTAATATTTACAGGGTTATTGGAGCCGATCGTATCGGCGCGCAGACTGATCGCCTCCGTGGGTGTAATGGAATACCAGGCAGTTTTTGTCTGGCTGGTGCACCCGCCGGGCTCATCGGTTTCGGCACTTGCGCCACTGATATCCAATGAAACTGCCGCAGGCAGAGTATCGATGGCAATTACATCTGCAAAGTGATCGTTCGGCGGGGGGAAGACCTGTTTCAGGTTGATGTGCAGCTCCGCCGAAACAGGATCCTCCAAACCGGCCTGCAGGATGTAGGTCACATCTGCTTCCGCCAGGAATACTCCGCTGAAGAAGCGCGTACAGGTCACCGGCTCAAGGTCGGTGATGGAAGGTCCCGTGGCGCGGTAGATATTGATGTTTGCAGACCAGGTGCTATCCTCTGTATCGGCTCTGACCAGCATGGTCTCAGCGGGGGTGAAGGAATACCAGACGGTTTCATAGATGCTGCCACAATGCTGAGGCTCGTCTGTTTCCTGGGTCGCCGCGCCAACATCCTGCACATCGCTGAATGGCAGGGATGGGATGGTCGCCGTGGCGGCATAGAAATCATTGGGTGGAGGGAGCACCTGCTCGATGTC
>DASUOS010000455.1:0-4353 GCA_036276515.1 Anaerolineales bacterium
GGCTGCCCGATGAAAACAGCGCCCGCCAGGAGGGATACGAATGAAGCACCCAATGAACCCCAGAATCGGGCGCGTCCTGTGAAATGTTCCAGGACATGCTTACGGACAGCGAGGCCCATGGCGGTAATTGGCATAAAAACGCCCACGCCGTAGAACGGCACGGCGATCGTCGTCTGCCCGCGCACAAGCAGCATGATGAATACCGCCACACCGAAGGTGATCGTGACCGAACGGGTGAATGTGCCGCGCGGATCGCGGTAGACAATCGCCTCGGGGATCTCGCCGATGGCTACGTCGCGCCATTCGGTGGCTTGCGCGTCCTGCAACGCTGTCATGGATGCAGCCGCGAGCATCAACACGGCCAGGATTTGATACGCCCAAAAGAGAACAACGCCACCCGGGATCTGATTGAAGCCAATAAAAGCCAGATTTCCTACAAGTGTCCGTCCGAGGGTTCCATCGAATACATCGAAGCGGATCGCAAAGAATGTCAGGAAAAGAGTTGTCAGCCCGCCGTAGAACAGGAACGAAGTTTGCACGAAGCGGCCAATCCCCGATTTGCCGCTGTAAAACGTCCACAGCCCGTTCAAACGCGGCATGTGCTTTTTACCCCATTTCACAAGCGAGGTATCTTCATCCCTGAAGAATTGTATACCGTTCGAGACGGCCTCCAGCCCTGTCAATGCGACCATGCCTTTCATGGATGCAGTAAGCAGGTGCATGAGCGCTGTTCCCAGGGAAACAGCCTTGCGCGCCTCCGCAGGGATGGCGGGTTCTCCCTTCCAATGTGCGATTGCCAATCCAATGCCCATGGTGATCGTAAGCAGCACAAAAATAACGAGCAGTATAAATACCACCCGCGAAGATTCTCCCCGTCCGCGGATCGTCAGGTACCAGGTGACACCGGCCAGGACGGCGCCGAGCGCGAAATGATAGAGCCAGTTCTTTCCGTACAGACCAAGGATGGAGAGCAGTTGATCACCACCGGACAAGGCAGATACCACGATTGTCAACACATAATCTTGAATCAAGGCGACCGCGACAATCAAACTCAATGTTGGCCAGAGGTAGCGCATCGATGCTGTATAGGATCCGCCGCCTTCGTTGAACGGGCCCAGCGAAAACATGTAAAGCAGCCCGAACGCAAAGTTTGCGAAGGCGATTACGCCTGCTGCAAGATAGGCTTTGTCCTGCAAGCCATACGGGTGCAGGGCGCTCATCATCTCGCCAGTGGCGTAGTAGTAGGATGTGAAATAGTCCACACCGAAGAGCGCCAACGCGCCGATCAGCCCGATCTGCCCGGCACCATGAATATGCTCATCCCCCTTTTTTTCACGTGGGGCAATCTTATAGGCGAGAATAAATATAATGATTAGCAGGATGACAGAGAGCATTGAAATCTCGGATGCGAAGAATGGAATTAACCGAACAGGCTGTTCCAGATCCAGATCAACCATAGCTCAGCAAAAACGGAAATGACGAGCAGGGTGGTTTGTGCCCAATCCTTGGAGACAGACAAGATCTGAGTTTGAACCAAGAACGCGCCTGTAATGATGCCGGCAAAGCCTGTCCATGTAGCAATTTTGGAGAACCAGTTCGACGGCGCGGGCCCGTGCGAATAAGGCGTGGAAAGGATATAAACAGGTACGCCTGCATTTGTAACCAGCATCTCGCTTAGTGGCCGGTGCGACCGTCCAACAAGTTGTTCGGCAAAACAAACGATTAAATCGCCAGCCTGGAGGTTGGACTTTACAACGCCCACCCAGTGGTTTCCAATTTCCACTTTTGTTTCGGCATGTACCCGTGCATCCTGCAAAAGAGCCGAAAGGGTAACCAGCTCCCGGCGAAGGCTAAGGGCATTTGACGCATCTTGGCAGAGACCGAGGAAAAGAACCTGGGCGCCATAAGTGGTTGCCAGGTCCGAGATCTGAGCCGTCGCCGCGGCATAGTCTGAAGCAGGAGGGATCAGGACAAGTAGGCGGTGGACAGGACCAGGACCAAAATCCGCAGCCGCGGAATAGATCAGTGTGGATGAGCTTGTGTTCAGTCTGTTCATCATTGCCTCATTGAATGTCCAAATCGTAATCAGCTATCATAAAACGGTGACAAAAAATTGAGCCAATTGCATAAAGAACAAATAAAAAAGCCCCGTCTCCGGGGCAGGTAAGGAAAAATGTCACAGGGGATGTGGTGATGAAACTCAGGTTCTTTCCGGAGTCAATGTCTCCAGATATGGGACTTGCATAATTTCAAGGTCTCCAGACGTTGACTCTATTTACTCATCCGCGATAAACCGATATCCGATCCCCGGTTCGGTGAGGATATATTGCGGGCGTTCGGGGTCGGCTTCGAGTTTCTTCCGCAGCTGGCGCATGTAGACGCGCAGATATTCCGTATGATCGGCATCCGCGGCTCCCCATACCTGGGTCAGGATGCTCTGGTGTGTGAGCACACGACCATGGTTGGCGGCGAGGTAGGCAAGTAATTTGTATTCGGTCCCGGTCAGCTTGACCTGCTCCTCGCCGCGCTTCACAACATGCCAGGCAAGATCGATCGTGAGATGTCCCGCTTTGACGACCTTGCTTTGGCTGGCCTGTGCGCTTTTTGCGCCTGCAGAATGACGCAAGGCGACGCGTACGCGGGCAAGCAATTCTTCGATCCCGAACGGCTTGGTCAGATAGTCGTCCGCGCCTCGATCGAGCGCCGCCACTTTGTCCCTTTCACCGTCTCGCACCGAAAGGATGATGATCGGGATTTGAGTCCATTCGCGAAGACGCGTGCAAACTTCCACACCATCCATGTCTGGTAAGCCCAGGTCGAGGATGATCAGGTCCGGCTCATTCGCAGCTGCCAGGGTCAATCCTTCCTCACCCCGGTTGGCAGTAGTGACCCTGAACTGCTTTTCGGTGAGGATGGTTCGTATGGCACGCAGGATCTGCGGCTCATCGTCGATGACCAGAATATGCGGCGCGTTGTTCATTCGACCTCGGTGTCCAGGGGAAGCTCAGGTGGCAGGGTCCCCTCCCAGCGTAGCGGCAGGACAAAGTTGAAAGCCAGCCCATCCGGAAGGTTTTCAGCCCAGATCACCCCCCCATGGGCTTCGATGATTCCTTTACAGATGGAGAGTCCCAGCCCGGTGCCGGTGACCTGGTCTGCGGCCGTGATGCGGTAAAACTTATCGAAGATCCGCTCCAGATTCTCCGGCGGCACCTGGGGTCCCTGATTGCTTACCTGGACATGTATAGATTCGTGTTCCACCCGGGTGCGAATGCAGATCACGCTCTTTGCAGGCGCATACTTGAGGCTGTTGCTCACTAGATTTGTGAATACCTGCTCCATCTGGACATAATCCACGGGTACGAGCGGCAGGTTTTCGGGTATGTCCACGTTCACCTGATGTGTCTCCGCCAGATGTTTCATGCGGGCGAGGACGCTTCCCACGATCTCAGACAGAATATTCCACTCGCGCTTGGGCTTAAGGACGCCCGACTCAATGCGTGACATATCGAGCAGGTTGCCAACCAGCATGTTCAAATGATCTGCCTCGTCATCGATTGCCGCGACCAGGTCAGTGCGTGCAGGCGAGTCCCAGCTCACTTCCCGGCTGCGCAAACTGGATGCAGCCGCCTTGATCGTGGAAAGCGGCGTGCGTAGCTCGTGGGAGACAGAGGACAGGATCGCCGACTTCAACCGGTCGCTTTCCTCCAGCACCTTGGCGCGCGATTCCGCCTGGACCAGCCAGGCGCGTTCCAGTGCTAGCGCTCCCTGGCTGGCGAAGGTCTGGTAGAGCCGTCTTTCACCCGAGGATATGGCTGGTGCCACCCTCCAGAGCCTGATCTCACCCAGCGTGCCGCGCGCCGCCTCGATGGGAATCACAAGTTCTGGCGGACGCGCCGGGGGCGTAGTTTCAGGTAATCGAAAGGTGAAGCTCCGTGTACCGGTCACGTTCAGCTCAACATATTCCCCCTCCGCCACCGCCTGGACCTGTTTGGCAAGGATTTGTCCAATGGCATGGTCATCGGGCAGACCGGCGAGAGCGGTGCTCAATTCATAGAGCTGTGTGGCTTCACGTTCGCGTGCCCTTGCCGCTGCAAGGCCTGCCTGCGCCTGTCCCACCAGCTGACTGATGACAACTGCCACGATCAAGAACACTACCAAGATGACAATATCGGTAGGTTGATGAACTGTGAACGTGTAATAGGGCTGGATGAAAAGGTAGTTTAAGGTCAGAAATGTAACCAATGCCCCGGTGATGCCGGGTCCAAGTCCCCAGAAGGCAGTGATCATCCCCAGAGGGATCAAATACAGTAGAGCGATCAGCGTCGTGTCGAGCACATCGCGCAATACAAAGAA
>DASUOS010000456.1:0-12137 GCA_036276515.1 Anaerolineales bacterium
GGCATGCTGGAAGAGTTCGGACCGGAGCGTGTGCGCGATACACCCATCTCCGAAGCCGCGATTGCCGGTGCTGCCACCGGTTCTGCATTGATGGGCATGCGGCCGATCATGGAAGTCATGTTCATGGATTTTCTGACGATCTCGACCAACCAGCTGGTGAACGCGGCCGCCAAGATGCGCTTCATGTTCGGCGGGAAGTGCAGCATCCCCATGGTGATCCGCGCTCCTTCCGGCTCGGGCACCGGTGCGGCGGCGCAGCATTCACAAAGCCTGGAAGCCTGGTTTGTGAACGTGCCGGGGATCAAGGTGGTGGCGCCCTCCAGTCCGTATGATGCCAAGGGACTGCTGATCGCTGCCATCCGGGACAACAACCCGGTCCTCTTTATGGAACATAAGCTGCTCTATCGCCTCAAGGGGCCCGTACCCGAAGAATCGTACTCGATCCCCCTTCAATCGGCTGAGGTCAAGCGCCAGGGTCGTGACCTGACCATAGTTGCCTACTCCATCATGGTTCCGCGTGCGCTGGAAGCTGCCGACAAACTGGCAGCCGAAGGCATCGAAGTCGAGGTCGTCGATCCGCGCTGTCTTAAGCCGCTGGATACGGAGACCATCATTCACTCGGTGTCGAAGACCGGCCGCGTGTTGATTGCCCATGAGGCGCCCATCACGGGCGGATTCGGTGGCGAGCTGGCCGCCATCATTGCCCAGAGCGAAGCCTTCGACTTTCTTGATGCTCCTGTCCGCCGCCTGGCAGGGCGCGATGTACCGATCCCCTACAACCGGACACTCGAGCGGGCGGCTGTCCCTCAGGTGGAAGACATTGTGCATGCGGCGCGTGAACTCGCGCAGGAAGGGAAATAGATATGCCGACCGAAGTCATCATGCCCAAGGTCGATATGGTCATGGAGACAGGCACCTTCGTGGAGTGGCTCAGGAAGGAAGGTGAGCACGTCAACAAGGGTGACCCGCTCTTTGTGATCGACACCGACAAAGCAGCCATTGAAATGGAATCTCCCGCGGAAGGAATTCTGGCAGGTGTTCGAGCAAAACTTAATGATGTTATCCCGGTCACGCAAGTGATCGCATATATCCTTGCTCCAGGCGAAGCGCTGCCCGCAGCCTCTATTCCCGAGCAGGTAGTCACAATTCCGGCGCCGAAGGTTACGAAAACAGCGCAGGTCGAGCCTATCCTTGCAGTTGCAGGCGCAAACGGAACGGGGAAAGCTCGAGTGACTCCCGTGGCGCGGCGCCTGGCCGAAGAACTGCACATCGACCTGGCGAAGATCGCCGGGCGCGGACCGCGCGGCCGCATCCACAAAGCGGACGTGCTGGCTTTCCAAAAATCTCACTTAACCGATGAGTGTGTTGAAGCGCCAGTCATGAAGCAAACACCCCTCACCGCTATTCCTCCTGTCGTTCCAGCCCCTTCCACCCCTATCCCCTCGATCCTTTTACCGGATGCCCGCCGCAGGCAGGTGATCCCACTGGCTGGCGCGCGCAAGATCATCGGCGAGCGGATGTCACACAGCGCGTTCACGGCGCCGCACATTCACCTCTCGCTGCGTGCCGACATGACCGAAGCCATCCGCCTGCGCGAGCGGCTGCTCGAGCCGCTCAAGGCACAGACCGGCCAGCGTGTATCGTTTACGGCCATCCTGGCACGCGCGGTCGCCACCGTGCTGCCGCGTCACCCCTACATGAATGCCTCGCTCGCAGATGGCAGCCTCATTCTCTGGGACGATATCCACCTGGGCATCGCCACGAGCGTCGAAGAAAACCTGATCGTGCCAGTGATCCGTGAAGCGCAATCGAAGAGTCTGGGCCAGGTCGTAACAGCGCTCGCTGACCTCACCGATCGCGCCCGAAACCGGCGGCTGACGCCCTCCGAGATGACCGGCAGCACATTTACCATCTCCAACCTCGGGATGTATGGCATCGAGTCATTCACTGCCATCATCAACCCTCCCGAAGCAGCGATCCTGGCCGTGGGCAGGATGGTAGATACACCGGTCAAAAGCGGGGACGGGTTCGAGTTCCGGCCTCTGATCCATTTGACAGCCTGCGCCGATCACCGCATTGTCGACGGCGCCGGTGTCGCCCGCTTCCTTGAGGAATTGAAATCCACTCTTGAAAATCCATACCTGCTGATCTGAGCCTCCAATGAACAAACCGGTTGCTCCTTCTGTCTGCCTCGTCCACGACATGCTGGGGTTCAAATATGTCACATCCGGGCCGCTGGTGCGCAGTGCCTATACAGCATGGAAAGCTGCGCTGGCATAAAGCCTATGAAATCGCTCGCCGGTATCACTCACCTCATTATTGATATGGACGGCGTGCTGTACCTTGGCGATCGACCCATGCGATGCCTGGGCGAGTTTTTCACATTCCTGCGTGAGCGGTCCATTCGCTTTATTTTGGCTACGAACAACTCGACCCGCACCCCTCAGGAATACGTGAATAAGCTGGCCTGCATGGGTGTACGCGTCTCTCCTGAGGAAGTACTGGTCTCCGGGCAGGCAGCAGCCAGGTATCTGGCCCGCGAATACCGGCCCGGGACGCGCGTCCATGTCTTTGGGATGCCAGCGCTCAAAGAAGCCATGGCCACTGAAGGCTTTGTTCTTGCGGATACAGACGTACAGCTCGTGGTCGCCAGCATGGACCGCGACGTGAGCTATGAAAAGCTTAAGCGCGCCAGCCTGCTGATCCGCGCGGGAGCACGTTTCATCGCGACAAACCTCGATCCCACCAACCCGTCGGAAGAAGGGCTGCTGCCGGGTACAGGCACGATGATCGCCGCGCTCGAGACGGCCTCCGGTATCAGGCCGACCGCCATTGGCAAACCGGAACCGATCATGTACCAGCTGGCGATGAAACAGATGGGGGCTCGACCGGAGTCAACGGCTGCGATCGGCGACCGCGCCGATACGGATATCCTCGGCGGCAAACGAGCCGGACTGACGACCATCTGTGTCTTGTCGGGCTCTTCAGATCGCTCGGAGGCGATGGCCTTTGAAGCCGATATGATTTTCGAGGATATCGCGGATCTGCTGGATACGTGGCAGCGCCTGTAACCACATCGAACCGGGCATCCAAGGAGGTAGGTGATGGAATATCTGGTGGGGATCGACCTGGGCTCCACGAGCCTTAAATGTGTGATCTACGATCGAGATGGCAGCATCGTTGCCAGTGCAAGCCGGCCAACCGAGCGATTTCATCCCAACCCCGATCACCCGGAATGGACCGTCTGGCAGCCGGAGCAGATCTGGGGCGGGACTGCCGCTGCCGTGAAAGAAGCAGTGAAGAAAGTGATCGATCCTCGTTCCATCGGGGCCGTGGCCGTAACCGGCATGGGTATGGACGGGGTGCCGATCGATGAGCGCGGCAACTGGCTGTATCCCTTTATCAGCTGGCATGATCCGCGTACGGAAGAGCAATTGCGCTGGTGGGAAAGTCACATCGGTGCGGAGCGAACCTTTTGCACAGGAGGCAATACCCTCTGGCGCTTCAGCACGGCGTTGCGCCTGCTGTGGATGGCGGAACACGAGCCTGAGATCCTTGCCCGCACCGACAAATGGCTGTTGATCGAAGATTTTCTCAACTTCATGTTATGCGGACGCCGGGCGACGGACTACACCATGGCCTCCTGCACGCTCCTGTTCGATCAACGCACGCGCAACTGGTCGCAGGAAATCCTGGCGCAGTCGGGCATTGAGCGCCGCCTGTTGTGTGACGCCTATCCCAGCGGCACCCTTTTAGGAGAGGTGACTACCGGAGCCGCCGAGGCAACCGGACTGCCCGCCGGAACACCCGTGGTACTGGGCGGACACGATTATCTTTGCAGCGCGCTGCCGGTCGGTGCGTTCAAGCCGGGCGTTATCCTGGATGTCACCGGGACCTGGGAAATCATTTTAGGAGCAATCCCTGCACCGGTCCTGACGCCCGAGGTGCAAAGGCTGGGCGTGACGGTGGAAACACATGTTGCCCGCGATACCTACGCGGTCTGGGGTGGGGCTGTCGCTGCTGAGATGCTCGAATGGTATCGAAGAGAATATGGCGCCGGGGCGCAGCGCCTCGCCGAAACAGACGGCGGGCAGGAATGGGACTACCTGATGAGGGAAGCATCCAGCTCGCCGGCCGGAGCACGGGGAGTCATGTTCCTGCCCCATATGTCTGCAGCCGGCTGCCCTGTCGTTGACTCCGGCTCACTGGGCGCATTCGTGGGGCTGAATAATTTCGTTCATCGCCACGACCTGCTGCGAGCCATCATCGAAGGGCTGGATTATCAGGTCCTTGATATTGTGATGGCCCTGAAGAATGGGTTGGGGGTTTCGCTGGATAAGCTGGTCGCCACAGGCGGCGCCACCCGCAATCCGTTCTGGATGCAGAACAAAGCCGATGTCACCGGTCTTTCCATCGAGGTGCCGGAGGTCGAAGAGTCCACAGCGCTGGGCGCGGCGATCCTGGCAGGGATCGGGGTGGGCATCTACCGGAATGAGCAGGATGCATTCGAGCACGTCTACCGGCCAGGCAAGTCGTACCATCCAGACCGGCAGCTTGCCCCCAAATATGCCGAGTGGTACCCGATCTACAAACAAATTTACCCATCCCTGAAACCGGTCAGCCATCAGCTTTACGATCGTTTCCGGGCTGGAGCCGAGGAGGCTGCACCATGAACGGGATCGAACACGCAGTGTCATCGCAGAATAAATTAGGGGAGACTCCGATCTGGGCCCCTGAAGAGAATGCCCTGTACTGGGTGGACTGGGGAGGCAGGCCCACCCGTCGCTTCGAGCCAGCCACCGGAGAATCCAGCATATATCCCGTAAGCCTGCCGGTCACTGCTCTGGCGCGCCGGGCGGGGGGAGGCTGGCTCGCGATCGCTCAGAATGGATTGTATAACTGGAATCCGCACACGAACGAGTACAAGCTATTTGTCGGCCCGCCTGAGCCAGCCAGGCCCGAGATCTGCTACAACGACGGCGCCGTAGACCGGCAGGGTCGCCTGCTGGTGGGAACCGTCAATATGCAGGACCCGTTTCAGCCGGACGGCTCCCTGTACCGCGTGGACCCCGATGGCTCACTCCACAAACTGGATACTGGCTATGCCACGGCGAACGGCATCGGTCTCAGCCCGGACGGTCAAACGGTTTATGTGGCAGACCAGCGCCACAATCAGATCATCGCGCTGGAGTACGACACGGTCCGTGGCACAGTCAGCAATCGCCGTCTCTTTGCCTGCATACCGGAAGATGAGGGCATGCCGGACGGCCTGATCGTGGATGCAGAAGGCTGCATCTGGAGCGGACATTGGGCTGGATGGAAGCTCACACGCTACGACCCGGATGGCAGGATCGAGCGCCAGATCTCGTTCCCCGTCCAGCATGTGATCTCCTTTGCATTTGGAGGCCAGGATCTGGATGAGCTCTTTGTCACAACCGCCTGGTGGGATCTGACGGAAGAGCAGCGCAAACAACAACCCTGGGCGGGTGATTTGCTCCGCATTTGCACGGGCATCAAGGGCCTCGTAGAACCGGCCTTTGCCGGATAGGAAGGCAAAATGAAATACCTGACTCTCACAGAAATTCTACAGCCGTGTGTAGGACAGGATTGGGCCGTGGGTGCGTATGACACCTGTAATTTGGAGCTTACCCAGGCGGTCGTGGATGCCGCCGCAGCCGACCAGGCGCCGGCGATCATTATGATCTACCCGCATCACACGCCGCAGGACTTGTGGCCCACACTCGTGCGCCTCATCGAAGCGGAAGTCGAACGGACGCGTATCCCCGCCGCGCTGGTGCTCGATCACGCCAAAACATTGGCTCAGATCGAACGCGCCCTCGAGCTTGGGTTCTCGGGGGTCATGATCGATGCGTCGCTCAAGCCGTTCGAAGAGAATGTGGAGCTCACCCGCAGGGCGGTGGAGCTTGCCCATGCAAAAGGCGCTTCGGTCGAAGCGGAGTTGGGACATGTTGGCCAGGGCGAGGAAATTTTCACGGAAGACCAGCAGCATACCCATCTGACGCGCGTGGACGAAGCCGAACGCTTTGTTAATGAGACTGGCGTGGACGCGCTTGCCGTCTCCATTGGGACCCTGCACGGTCTGTATCGCGGCAAGCCAAAACTGGATTTCGAACGGTTAGCACAGCTGCGCGCCGCTTGTCCCATCCCACTCGTGCTTCACGGCGGGTCGGATACACCGGACGCCGATCTGCGAAGAGCCATTGAAATCGGAATCGACAAGATCAATATCTGGACGGATGTACGCATCCCCTTCCTGCAGGCGTTGAAAGAGACTCTGGCAAGTCCCATACGGACTCTCGAAGTATCCGATGCCCTGGGGGCAGCACGAGCCGCAGCCACGGAGATCATCCGTCAAAAGAACCGCCTGTTGGGCGCAGCCGGCAAAGCGGGGGAATATGCATGGAACGCGGTCACGGAGGCAAATCATGGGTAAATATCTCCTGGGCATCGATAACGGCAGCACAGTATCGAAGGCTGCGCTCTTTGACCTGCACGGCAGGGAAATTGCCGTCGCCAGCTGCAAAGCGGATACAGAATATCCCCACCCCGGCTGGACCGAGCGTGACATGGAAATGCTCTGGCAGAGTACGGCCAGCGCGATCCGTGAGGTGCTTGCCCGGTCCGGCGCCAGTCCGGAAGAGATCGCCGGGATCGGCAACACCGGGCATGGCAACGGCATCTATCTCCTGGATAAGCAGGGCTGCCCGCTGCGCAATGGCATCCAGTCCATGGACACGCGCGCGGCCGATGTGCTGGCGGACTGGGGCAGGCGCAGTCTTCATCGAGAAGTATTCCCGTTCACGATCCAATCGTTCTGGCCGGCCCAGCCGAATGTGCTGCTTGCCTGGCTTAAACAACATGAGCCGCACAACTACGAACGGATCGGCGCGATCCTGATGGTGAAAGACTACATCAAGTACCGCCTCACCGGCGAGATCACGGGTGACTACACAGACATGAGCGCCTGCAGCATCCTGGATGTTCGCAACGGATGTTACTCACGCGAGCTCATGGAACTCTACGGACTCTCCGAACTCTACGATGCCCTGCCGCCCCTCAAGCTCAGCAGTGAAGTCATTGGCAGGGTGACTCATGGCGCGGCGCGGCAAACCGGTCTTGCGCCGGGCACGCCGGTGGTTGGCGGACTGTTCGACGTCGACGCCAGCGCGATCGGCGCCGGGGTGATCCATGTCAATCAGGCCTGCCTGGTGGCGGGCAGCTGGAGCATTAACGAGGTCATTACCGAAACACCCATCGTGGACCCCAGCCTGTTCATGACCACGCGTTTCGCCGACCCCGGGCTGTACCTCACCATCGAAGGCAGCGCCACATCCGCAACCAACCTGGAATGGTTCGTGAACCAGTGCTGTGGCGACGAGCGTGCAGAAGCGAAACGGCGCGGCATTTCGGTCTATGAAGTCTGCAATGAGGAAGTTGCCAGCCTCCCGCCGGGGAGCACGAATATTATCTTCCATCCATTCCTGTACGGCTCGAATGTTCAGCCAACCGCACGAGCGGGATTCTACGGCGTGGCTGGCTGGCACACGCGGGCACACTTGCTGCGCGCGTTGTATGAAGGCGTTGTCTTCGGCCACCTGAGTCACATTGAAAAACTTCTCAAGGCGGGTGCAAATATCGACACGGCACGGCTTGCCGGGGGCGGCTCGCGCAGCCCGGTCTGGTCGCAGATGTTTGCAGACACGATCCAGGTGACGATGGAAATTTCAGATGGGAACGAGCTGGGCGCCCGCGGAGCTGCTCTCTCGGCAGGGATTGGCGCAGGGATATACGGCGACTATGCGGAAGCCGTCCGGGAGGCGGTGTCGGTCCTCCGTGTGCATGAGCCGGTCCCAGCGAACACGCCGCTTTACCTTTCGCGCTATGAAGAATATACGCGGCTCACGAATGTGATGCAGGCATCCTGGGAAGCACTCAGCCAGTTGAGTTGAGGCATCTAAAAAGCGAGGAGAGGCACTCATGGCAGAAATGACTTCGGAAGAACGAGTGCTGTGCGTGCTGCAGCGCGGGCAGCCCGACCGCGTGCCGCACTTCGAATGGCTGGTGGACCGTCGTGTACGCGAGGCGCTCTGCCCGGACATCATGGACCACAATGAGTTTGCCGTTCAGATCGGGCAGGATGCCGTCATCGCCGACCCGCTCTTCCGGAAGGAAAGAGTGGGCGCAAATCGCTGGCTGAGCGAGTGGGGATATATCTCTCAGGATACGGCGGAGGAACACGGCATCGAAGTGGAATCGCCCATCAAGACTCTGGCGGATTTCGAGCAGTATAGGCCTCCTGATCCGCATGAACCCTGGCGGTTTGCTGCCGTAGAGGCAACCGTGCAGAAATATAAGGGAAACAAAGCGGTCATCGTTCACTTAAATGATGTCTTTTCCCTGCCGCGCTACCTCATGGGCATGCAGGATCTGCTCATGGCGATCGTGATGGAGCCGGAACTGGTCAAAGCGCTGGTGGAGATGTCGGTGAACCTGAACCTCGAGCTGGCCAGTGAAGTTGCGAAGCGCGGGGTCAGGATCGTGTACACAGGCGATGACTATGCCTACAACAAGGGACCGCTCATGTCGCCCAGGCACTTTCGAGAATTCTTCTACCCGGGTCTCTGCCGCGTGATGCGCGGCTACAAAGAGCTTGGCCTGTATACCATCAAACACACCGATGGGAATCTGTGGCCCATCCTCGACATGATCATCGATTCCGGCATCGATTGCCTCGACCCGATCGACCCGCAGGCAGGCATGGACCTCGGCGAGGTCAAAGCCAGATATGGGCAGCGAGTGGCGCTCAAGGGAAATGTGGACTGTGCCCAGCTCATGACGTTTGGCACACCGGAAGAAGTGGCTGAAGCTACAAGAGAAGCCCTGCGCAAGGGCATGCCCGGCGGCGGCTTTATCCTCTCTTCGAGCAACTCCATCCATTCGTCGGTCAAACCGGAGAACTATGCAGCCATGCTGCAAACGCTGCGCGAGTGCGGTAAGTATTAAAGAAGACACCTGCTCGACGAGAGTTGTGTCTGAAGGTCAGGCCTATGAATCGCCTCACAAAATGCATCCTGCTGTTTTACATCGCCAGCTTACTTATGTCTGCCTGTTCAAATTCTCCAGCCCCAACGGCTACTTCCGAAGGATGGCCTACCCAGGGTTGGCTCACGTCTACTCCGGAAGAACAGGGCATGGACTCACAAAAATTGGAACAGATGCTGGCTGTAATTCAGGAGAGGGATATAAACATCCATAGTTTCCTGATTGTCCGGAATGGTTATCTGGTCAGTGAAACATATTTTGATGGGTATGACCAAAACAAAAAGCACGATATACAATCTGCGGGGAGGAGTATCACGGCAACACTGATCGGCATCGCGATCGATCAGGGATACATCGATGGGCTCGATCATCGAATTCTGGACTTTTTCCCGGAACGCACCACTGCAAATCTCGATGAACGAAAGCAAGCCATGACACTGGAAGATCTGCTGACCATGCGCACAGGCTTTCAATGGCAGGAAGTCGAAGGCGCGTTTGAATCCATGCAAAAAAGCCCGGATTGGACCCAGTACATACTTGATATGCCCATGGCAGAATCTCCCGGAACAAGATGGAATTACTGTTCCATCTGCTCACACCTGTTCTCCGGCATGCTGTACAAAACGACCGGTATGAATCCGCATGATTTTGCCGTGCAAAATCTCTTCCAGCCTCTGGGTATTTCGGACATCGTCTGGATCAAGGACCCTGCCGGGCTGCCTCTTGGCGCCGGCGGATTCCAACTTACCCCGCGCGACATGGCAAAACTGGGATATCTTTATCTCCGCCATGGAGAATGGGATGGGAAGCAGATTGTGTCCTCCGAGTGGGTAGAGAAAGCTACAACCTCCCATGTGTCAGTGACGATGAATGAGCACCTGGGCTATGGGTATCACTGGATCACGGTGCCTGAGATGGAAGGGTTTGCTGCACTGGGCGGTGGCGGACAGATCATTCTCGTTGTCCCAAACGATGACCTAGTAATCGTCACCACCGCCTGGACCGATGAAAGCATATTTGAGTTGATCGACCAGTTTGTCCTTCCAGCCGTGAAAGCCTCCAATTGATGGCAGCCCAAGCTGTTCGTACCAAAAAGAGTATATGTCCATATACATTGATTCGGCAATAACAAAAGAAGTGGAAGCTGTCCGATCCCTGGGCTGGGTGCGCGGTGTGACAACCAACCCGATCCTGCTGGAGAAGGCCGGCTGCGATGCGCAGATCACACTCTCCGATTTGGCTCATCTCCACATGGGTTCGCTGTTCTATCAATTGGTTTCGCCAACCCTGGAGGAGATGTTCGCAGAGATGCGATCGGCCGCAGAAATTGTGGGCTCCGCCCTGGTCTTGAAGGTCCCTCCCACACAGGCTGGATTCCAATTCGTCAGCCGGTGCAGGGAATTTCCGTGCTGCGTGACGGCGATCTACCACCCGTCACAGGCTTTGATTGCTTCGGAAGTCAAAGCGCGATTCGTAGCCGTGTACGTCAACCGGGCCACGCGGCTGCTGGGCGACGGCTCGAAGCTGGTGCGGCATATCGCCGACATCCTGGAGCACAGCGAAACGGAAATCATTGCCGCCAGTATCAAGTCTCCCGAAGAGGCATGCGCCGCTCTTTCTGCCGGTGCACACCACCTGACGCTGCCCTATAACGTCCTGGGGAGCCTCATTCACCACCCGCTTACAGCCCAGACCCTGGCAGAATTCCAGTCCAACGGACTCGGGATCGCCTCACCGCAACGGGAATCTTCGATAGCATCGTTTCAAGAAAAAATCCAAAAAGGATAAACACCATGAATGAAACCCTTTCCACAATCTACAATGCAATTCTGGATGGCGACGTGACGGGCGCGCAGGAAGGCATCCAGGCTGCCCTGGCTGCTGACCTGAAACCGGGAGACATTCTGGGCGAAGGCATGATCGCCGCCATGCAGGAAGTCGGCAGGCGATTCGAAGAAGGGGATTATTACGTGCCCGAGATGCTGGTTGCCGCGCGGGCCATGCAGGCAGGGTTGTCCTTGTTGAAACCGGCCCTGGTCGCCGGCGAGGTGAGATCCGCAGGCAAAGTTGCGATCGGTACCGTCAAGGGAGACCTGCACGATATTGGGAAGAATCTGGTAACCCTGATGCTCGAAGGCGCCGGTTTTGAGGTGCAAGATCTGGGAGTGGACGTCCCGCCCGAGCGTTTTGTGGAGGCCATCTCACAGGGAGGTGTGGATATCGTGGCCCTCTCAGCATTGCTGACGACCACCATGCCGCATATGCAGACCACCATAGAAGCGATCCGGCAGGCCGGGCTGCGCGGGAACGTCAAGATCATCATCGGCGGCGCGCCGGTGACACAAAGCTTCGCGGCGCAGATCGGCGCGGACGGGTTTTCTGCAGATGCCAGCTCTGCGCCAAGAGTAGCGCAATCCCTGCTTCAAGCTGAATGACGATCGAGCGATAAAGGCCGTGTACAAGGACCCCTGTAGCCCATCATTGACGCTGGGCGGCCGGGATGTGTGCAGCGCTTCTCCCGGATGCACGGCCTGGATTGCTTCACTCCCCGCTGAGTTTTTCATAATCCAGGCACGGCCCTTCGACACAAAATGGAAGGACTGGAGGAGTTGGGCTAGAAGTCTCTAGAATCACACAGTAGCCACACAATGGCGTCTTAAGCGAGGTCTTGTAGTTCAGTTGGTTAGAACGCACCGTTCACATCGGTGAAGTCACAGGCTCGAGTCCTGTCAAGACCACAAAAACAGGCAATTTTGTTTAAATCGGTTCGGTGTTGCAAAAGTGTTGCAACCAGATAGACAGGACGCAATGGTTATGGGGTAGAGCTTTCGCTGATTTTACAAAAGAATTTTAATGAGTGGACCAATTGCATGCATTGAAAGCAAGAGAGAAAAAAATAATATAGAGCTGATAAGAGAAAGACAGAAAGTCTGCAAAACTGGGTGATCATACCTGACTTTGTTAAGCGGTGTTATTTCCAATGAGCCATTTTTTTGCTTTGTCGATATCAGTAAACACTTTCTCGTTTTGTCCACGATTGACCATCACGTTTTCATGAAAAATATAATCATCCC
>DASUOS010000457.1:0-8383 GCA_036276515.1 Anaerolineales bacterium
CGACTACGAACAACGAACACAACTGACCGTGGGAGCCCGCCTGCCCGTGGACCTTCCCCCGGAAGCCTGGTATGAGAAGTTGAGTCAGCTCGCGCAGGGCCTGCGTGTGGAGCCGATCGGGTTCGCCGTCCCGGCCTGGCGTTGTGAGAAAAACACGCAGTTAGTCAGGGCCTTCTTAAGTGGAATTCGCGTCCATGGCGGGGAGCCGCGCTTCGTCTTTAAAACAGGTACATCAGACCTCAACATCGTCGCGCCCGTGTGGAAGTGTCCCGCACTGGTCTATGGGCCGGGTGATTCGTCCCTGGATCACACACCTGGGGAATGCATTGATCTAAACGAATACAGCAAATCGGTTGCCGTGCTGTCCCATGTTCTGCAGAATTTGCAATAGTGATTCTCGTTTCTCCACGATAAGAAGAAATTCTCAAGCCGAGAAATGGGTACCCGTCTCACCGCGCAGGGCGCGGAGCATATTCTCAGGGTTCGTGATCAAAGCCTTTTTGCCACCGCATTCGATATAGTTTAATATCGCCTTGACCTTGGGTTCCATGCTTCCCTTGCCGAACTGCCCTTCGGCAAGATAGTTTCTGGCCTCCTGCACGGATAGACTGTCCAGCCACTGTACGTCCGGTTTGTTAAAGTTGATGGCTACCTTTTCCACTTCGGTGGAGATCAGGAACAGGTCCGCCTGGATGCTGGAGGCAAAGAGCGCCGAGGCAAGATCCTTGTCGATCACAGCTTCGACCCCTTCGATCTCGCCACGCTCATTTTCGATCACCGGTATCCCTCCGCCGCCTACACCCACCACAGTGAAGCCCGCCTCAGCAAGGCTCATGATGGCATCCTGCTGGAGGATGCGCACCGGCTGGGGAGATGCAACGACGCGCCTCCAGCCGCGGCCGGAGTCTTCCATGACTGACCAGCCATTTTCGTCACGTCGCTGAAGAGCGGTCTGCTCATCCATGAAAGAGCCGATCGGCTTGCTGGGATGCTGGAAAGCCGGATCGTTCTTATCCACGAGAGTCTGCGTGACAACGGTCGCGGCCTGGTTGGGCATGCTGCGCCGGCGGAACTCATTCTGGAGTGCTGTCTGAAACATAAACCCAATGGAGCCCTGGGTATTGGAGCCGCCATAGTACAGGGGGATCGAGTGCACTTCATGGGCGGAGAGCTCGGACCGGCGCAGGATGAAGCCAACCTGGGGACCATTGCCATGGGTGACAATAACTTTCCAGCCATTTTGAACCATGTCCACGATGTGTGGCATCGTCAGGCATGCGGCCTCGTACTGGTCGGGCAGGGATTCCTTGCCTTTCTGGCGAATCAGTGCATTTCCACCGACCGCGACCACGGCAAGCTTGTGATTTCCATTCATGGAGAAGCTCCTGATCGTTTCTAAAATTTGTAGATTGCCTGCTCAAAGCATGTCAACGGTGCGCGCGTAATACCAGCGCCTACCTGTCCGATGCCTGCCTCTTTGTGGGCGATGCCCGTGTTGATGACCGGGGCAATGCCGGTATCGACCACCTTGCGGGCATCGATCCCTGCAGGCGCGCCATCGAAGTTCAAAGGTGGCAGCGTGTAGCCACCATTGATGCCCATCGTGATGTGATACATCTCGCGCGTATAGGCAATTGCATCCTGAGGTGTACCCCCCACAAACTGGACGATGGCCGGCGCAGCTCCCATGGCAAATCCGCCAATGCCGGCAGTCTCCGTGATCGCGCTGTCACCGAGGTCCGGCGCCGCATCCGCCGCGCTATAACCCGGGAAGAATAATCCTTCCACCATGGGTGCTGGCGCACTGAACCATTCGTCCCCTGTCCCGCTCATGCGGATCCCGAATTCCACGCCGTTGCGCGCCATGGCAGTCACCAGGGTGCTTTTTTCCACCCCATGACCGGCGTCGAGCATCGACTTGCAGCAGGCCATGGATATGTTCAAAAAGAAATGATCGTTCCCGGCGATGAACTCCAGCACCCGGGCCAGGTCGTTCTGAGGAAGGTCGGTCCTGAGCAGGGCGGGGGTCAGCCTTTTGAAGAGCAGTGAGGAGGCTGCCGCGTTGCGGTTGTGGCATTCGTCGCCCATGTGCAGGGCCTGGGCGATGATCGGACGCAGCTCCACACCGCCAAGCTGCTTCAAGGCCGCATCCATCGCCGGACCGAGAACCGATTCCATCCATTTGAGCCGGGACAGTACCGAAGCATCGTTGGCCCCGAAGCGCAGCACCTTTCCCAGCCCTTCGTTCAGGTTGCTGAAGGAGAGATTGCCGCGGTCCTGATTGCGCACGATCCAGACCGGCATGGAGGGACTGATCACTCCCGACATGGGGCCGACGGCTCCGAAGTGATGACAGGGTGAAAAGGCGATCTCTCCGCTCGCGGCCAGATCACGGGCATGATCCTGATTTTCCGCCCAGCCCTCATACACGATCGCCCCGACGATCGCGCCCTGCATCGGGCCGCACATGCGCTCCCATTCGATGGGTGGTCCGGCGTGCAGGAGGGTTCGCTCTCCCAGGCCGGGAATGGCGTTGTGTGCTTTTTCGACGCCGGTCAGCACCGGCTGGGCAGAGAGAAATCGTTCGAATGCAGTGCGGTTTGCGGCTTCCACTTCCGGGTCGTTGACCCGCATGGCGAGACGCATTCCGATGTCACGGTCTCCCGCAGCAGGTGGACGCCAGTCGAGCTGGATGGACTGCCCGCCCGTTTGCCGGATCGACTCCGCAAAGGAGGCAAGACCGATATTGATGACCTGAAAATCCTGTTCGAAAAGTGTATTGACCATGAAAGGCCTCCCTTAGGAAACGATCGCCGCGGCCAGCCGGGCGGCCTGGGCATTGCTGTCGGTGAGCAGAACGCCTGCCTCCGCCAGCAGCGACTCCTGCCGCGAGAGGCTCTGCGGATCGGACTCCGTACCGCATACTGAGCCGACGAAGACCAGGCTGCGCTTCGCCTTCGCTGCCACGTTGCGAGCCTCCTGGATGGCAGGCAACAGCTCGCCGGCGGGATCCATATTCGAACCATATCCAAGAACGATATCCAGCAGGATGACCGCTGTTTCCGGGTCGCGCGCCTCCTGGACGATCCGCTCGTTGCGCAGTCGGAAATCGATCATCGGGTGCGGGCGGCCCTGGGTGAACAGGTCATCGCCCAGATCGATCACGGTATGTTCGAGGGATTTCCATACGTTCGGGATCTTTTCCTCTTTCCGGATCGGTGTGTTGGAATACACTTTTCCGAGCGCTTCGCTCAGGAGCAGAACGGTCTCATAGCAGAATGTCCCGCCGCTGAACAGGCCGCGGATGTATTGCTGTCCCTTTTTTAGTTTCTTCTTGGCGGGAGCAACGAGCGATTTGTAGCGGGCTGGCAGGGATTTGGAGAACCGTTTGAGTGGCTTGCCCTGCGATAGCAGGACCGAGGCACGTGCCGCCTCTTCGAGGGTCTTCACACCGGTAATGTTTCCACTCGTGATGCCGGCCGGATCGGCCCCGATGAATTCCACCACGACCGGCTTGCCGCTTCTGGCAGCCGTATCCAAAACGTTCTTCATCACATCGGGGGAGGGAGGCTTCGAGACCAGCAGGATCACCTTGGTGGCGGGGTCGGCGGTCAGGGCTGCGATGCCCTGCAGCATGGTGATCCCGCCCACTTCGCTTTTAAGATCATGTCCGCCCGTCCCGATCGCCTGGGTGATACCCCCGCCAAGGCGGTCGATCAGGCTTGTGACCTGCTGGAGGCCGGTCCCGGAGGCGGCCACCACGCCGATGTCACCGCGCCGGACGACATTGGCAAACCCCAGCGGGATGCCGTTGATGATGGCCGTGCCGCAATCGGGACCCATGACGAGCAGGTCGTGGTCACAGGCATAGCGCTTGAGAGGGATTTCCTCCTCGATGGAGACATTGTCGCTGAACATCATCACGTGCAGGCCAAGCTGCAGCGCCTTGCGTGCTTCGGCCGCAGCGTATTCGCCCGGTGTGGAGATCAGGACAAAATTGGCAGCAGGGTTTGACTCAAGCGCCATCTGGATGCTGCTCGGAGGTACGCGCCGGACACCGCCTTCAGCGGGCTCTGCCGATTTTTGCTTGAGCATCGCTTCGACCTGATCCAGAGCCGTGACGACCGCAGAGTCCTCCCGTCCTTCGACGACGATCAGCAGGTCGTTCGGGCTGGGCGGTACAGCTCCCTGAAGGAGACCAGCCTCCACCAGCAGGCTGATATTGTTCTCGGTCGCCATCACGGCTGACGCCTGTTGGATACCGTCCAGAGCCCGCAGTTTTTCCGAGAACTGCATCAGAGACACGGAGTCACGATAGAGATTCTTAATCACTCGTTGCAATGTGGCCATACGATTTTCCTGAATTGGGTTTGCCTTCGTGAAGATGAATTGGATAGGGATGTGTAGGTGCGTTCCAGACGGCCAGTCCGGCGAGCAGACCGGTCACCGTATCCATGCCGGAGGAATGGCCCACACGCATGGCGTCCTGGGCAGCCTGTTCGACATCCCCTCCGGTCCCGATGTTTTCGACAAGCGCGGAGAGTGCGCTCGAGAACTGTCCCCGGGCCGCGTGAACCAGATAGGTGCGGCTGATCTCGTTTGTGCGCTGGGCGATCTGCAGGACACCTTCCCCAAAGGATCGGATAAAGGAGTGGCGTTTGGGATGCTCGCCCGACAGGCTCCATAGTCCAGCCAGAAAACCGATCAAGATATCATCCCCGGACGGGGTGACACCGGGTCCGAGTCCGATCATGGTTTCTGCAGCCTGGATGGAATGACCTGCATCGAATGCGTCCGCAGAAGCGACAAGCTGCAGGACCGGCCGGCTGATCCTCTGTCCGAGTACGGAGCCTGCCTGCAGCCGGAATACATCATCGGCGATGATGTCGCAGTTCGTACGCCTTTGCCTTCGATTCAGCACGTCCCAAGCCGTCGACCAGGCCTGCTGAGCGGAGGGCAAATCCATTTCCATCATCAGACCCGCAACACCACACTTCCAGACGGGAGCACCGCGTAGATCAATCGACAGCGGAAATGTATCGAAACGCAGTATGCCACCTCTGCAGGCAGCCAGGCGGCCGGGTTCCAGCGCTTGAAGTGGGGTGTCTTTCTGTGTGACGTGGATCCCCTGGGGCAGCTTATAGCGGTCTGAGATCAAAAGGGTGATCAGCCGGTCCTCAGACATGAGTCTCATATTGACAGCTGATTCGAACGCGCTGTGAATGACCGCATCGAAGCTTTCGGCGGGCACAGCTTCCCCAATAGAAGCGGCACGGATCTGCATGAGAGGAAAGACACAGCCTGAAGCGGATCGCCCCAGGCTGTGATGGTGTGAATTGAGGCTACTCGCCCTGCGGCAACGGCTCAAGCTGTTGCACGGGCTCATTGCGAGTGTAATACATCATCCCGGTGAACAGGATGGCCATGGCGAGATACCCGATGACCGGTCCCCAGGCAGCATTGAAGCCCATTTCATCGACCCTGGGGATCAGGCGCAGTTCGGTGGAGTGGATGAAACCCACCCAGGCACAGGCAGCCCCGAAGAGAGAGTAGCCAATCGCTCCCTTCCAGTTGCGGTCGATGACGAAGGCGACAATGGCCGCCAGGATCATGCCGACCAGGATGGCGCCGGCGCCCAGGACGGCGATGCCGGCATAGGGAACGCCGGACCCGGCGAGGGTGTCTGCGCCGAGGGCAGCGGCGCTGGTGCCGGCCGCGCCCAGGGTGTTATCCACCTGTGTCTTGATGTAATCGGCGATCCATGGGACCAGGGCGATGGCGACAGCGGGTGCATGGCGCTTTGGGCTGGCGTTGAAGGCCTGGGAGGTGATCAATAGTCCGATATAGACCAGGATGGGCAGGATCGCAACCACGGGAATGATCGCCGAGAGAACGCCCAGCAGGCCCAGCACACCCAGTAGGAACATGGTCACACCGGTCAGCCAGGAATAGCCCACGCGCGAGCCCACAGATTTCCAGCCGGGATGGCCGATGTAGATCAGAGTGGGGAAGGGCGAGCCGAACAGGGATGCAACCAGCGTGCCGCCTGCAGCCGCCAGCATGGCTTCGCGTGTATCGTAGCGGTCGCCGCCGGCCAGCGCGGATTCAACATTGTTGAGCGACTCCAGGAAGAGGTAGATCGCCAGTGGGATAGCCGTCACCAGGTAGGGCGCCACCTGCGGCAGGCCCTGGAGCAGGATCTGGATCTGCGGGATGGGAATGGCGATCGATGCATTGGCAACCGCCTCGGTCAGCGTGCCTACACTCATGTAACCCGATGCCCAGCCAAAGATGATACCAATGATGACGGCCACCAGGCCGGCGGGGATCTTGCCGGGGAATTCGATGTTGGCCAGCCAGCCGACAAAGATGATGCCAAAGGAGATCATGCTCAGCCAGGCCACATTCCAGGCATTGAAGGCGGCGCCCATGGCGATATAGGTGATGGCAACGCCGGCCAGCGTTCCGAGCATGGCGGCGCGAGGGGTCAGTTTCTGCATGGTGGGGCCAACGAACGCGCCGATGGTCGCCACGATGGCGTGGACGAAACACCAGGCCACGCCCACGCTCCAGAGCGTCTCAAAATCGGCGCCGCCGATTTTGAGTGGTAGCATGATCGCAAAGGTCACCAGGAAGTAATGAGGCACCGAGATGCCGTACGGTACGGCCGTCACATCGTCGCGGCCTTCCTTTTTGGCCAGCCTGTATGCCATGTAGGCGAAATAGATATTTCCCACGGCCAGGGAGAGCACCAGACCGGGCACGATCCTGCCGAACAGGATCTCATTAGGGAACCCGATCACGAACTGCATCAACGACACTGCGACCAGGGTGTTGGTAATGCTGTTGGTGCACAATCCAAAGAAACCGTTTAAGTCGCCGGCGACCCAGAGCCTGGGCCCGGTTGCTGCCTTGCTAGTACTCATGATATTGTCTCCTCTTGGGTGGGTAGATTTAATTTTCCCTGGGACAGGGGAAATTCCAGCGGTACGTCTTCTTCTTGCGGGCTTGTCTCTTCATAGGGCAGATAACTGAATCCATAACACAAGGCTGCCAGAAGCAGATAACCAATTGTGATCGCGGGCGGCAGCCCGCCATCGCCAAACTGCACCTGTTCCGCATGGATGAAACCGAAATAGGACAAGACCGCTCCTGCCAGCGCGTAGGCAGAGGCCAGCTTTGGCTTGCGGTCCAGCAGGAAGACGGCGATCGCTCCCAGGATGAGACCGCTCAGGATGGCGCCGCCGCCAAGTTTGGCCATGCCTTCATACAGCACGCCGTTGACCGCCAGGCTGTCCATAATGTCGCCGGCATGGACGCCGGCTGCGGTCAGGGCGCCGTCCACCTGGCTCTTCCCCCAGGCGGCAAAGTGCGGAATGAGTGCCAGGATGATGGCAGGCGCATGCCGGCTGGGCGTGGTCTGGAAGGCCTGGGCGCCGATCAGCGCGCCGATGTAGAGCAGGATCGGCAGGATGGCAACCAGCGGAATCAGGTTCAGAAGCACCGGGACGATATTGAGCAGGGTCACCACGATCACGAGCGCGCCGGTGGCCAGCGAGTAGCCAATCCGGCCGCCGACTGCCTTCCATCCGGGATGCCCGATATACACGGCATTGGGAAAGGGATTGCCAAACACTGTGCCAATGATGCTGTTGAACCCGTCCACGAACAGGACTTCACGAACGCTGTACTCATCGCCTGCTGCGGAGGCGCTCTCTACATTGTCCATTGCCTCGATAAAGTCGTACACACCGAACGGGATGGCGGTCACGAGTAATGGTGCAATACTTTTGAAACCGGCGATCAGATTGGAGAGCTGTGGGACCGGCAGAGAGACTCCCAGGCTCCCGAATGACTCACGCAGGGCGACCGGATCCATCACCGGCGCCCAGCCCAGGAGGCTGGCTCCCCAGGCCATGAGAGTACCGATGAAGATCGCCACCAGGCCCGCCGGGAGCTTGCCCGGAAACCGGACACCGGCAAACCAGCCGCCCAGGACGATCGCCAGGCACACCAGGCCGATCCAGGGGTAAGGGGTCAGGATCTGCATGCCAGGACGGATGGAGATGAAGGCGATCGAAACACCGGCCAGCGTTCCGAGCAGGGCTGCGCGGGGAGTCAGCTTGCGAATATAAGGTGCGAAGAACGCACCGCTCAGGTTGACCAGCCCCTCGATGAAGGCCCATGCCAGCCCGACCTGCCAGGCCAGGATGGGGTCCCCGGTTGCGATCTTCACCGGCAGCATGATCACAAGCACAACGATGAACATGTGGGGAACACTGGGCCCGGCCGGCATGGCCGTGACATCCGTGCGCCCTTCCTTTAGCGCCAGTCTGCGGGCCATCAGGCCATAGTAGATGTTGCTCAAAAAGAGCATCAGGCC
>DASUOS010000458.1:0-7361 GCA_036276515.1 Anaerolineales bacterium
CGGAACACGGGCCTTTGCTATCCGTGCCCGGGAAGGAGGAGGACGACAAAATAAATGAACACTCGACGATCAAGACACTGCTTGTTTTGACCTGTAAGCATACCGAACGCGTCGGAACTGTTTATCCATTATCTAAAAGGAGAAACCCATGTCCCTTTCTCGGAAACTTATTGTTCACGTTCTGCTTGCCCTGGTGTTGTTCGCCGGGGCCTCCTCAGCGGCTGCGGCCCCCGGCGGTCACCAGGTGATCACCGAGACCGTGAGCTTCACCATTCCCGCCGACCAATGCCCCGAGCTCCCGGCGGGAGTCTCGATCTCCGGCACGGGCGAGCGCCTGATGATTATCAATACCCACACGAAGGCGGATGGAACCACTGAGATCCGCGTCAACGACTTGATCAAGGGCATCGCCACCGATAGCTATGGCGGCGAACACAAATTCGTCTATCACAACTCCAGCACCGAAACGATCCTGCCGAGCGGACTCCACGAAGTCAGCATGAACGACCTTTTTTCCCTGAGTGGTCCCGGCCCCCAGTACAGCGTCACGGCCAATTGGCGCTGGACCTACACCCCGCCCGAGTCATTCTTGCCGCCTGCCCATGATTGGGAGGTACTCAACGGCGACCCTGACTTAATTTTCGCCTGCGACCCGCTGTAATAGCGAGTTAAGGAGGAACAGATAACACGGACACCCACAGAACATAAACATTCTGTGGGCGTCCGTGTTCATCCGCTCTGTCAGCACACGTTGCCTGTGACGCGCTTTTTCTCGGACGGTGTACTATGACAAAGCCATTTCGTCTCTACCTTTATTTGTGGATATTTCTCACCGTGTGCCTGTTAGGGCTGTCCATTGCAGTCACGCCTAATCGGGCTGCCTCGGCCCAAGCCAGCTCGTTGGATTCAGAATTACAGGCGGTGCTGCGGGAGGCCGGTTTCACCGGCCGGATCGAGTCCACGCTCGAGCAGCGCCTGGGCCGCCGCCTGGACCTGCAGCTGGCCGACCTGGGGCGGATGCTGTGGTTCGATACCCTGACCGGCCTGAATGACGACAATGCCTGTGCGGGCTGCCACTCACCCACCGCCGGGTTTGGCGATACCCAGTCCATCGCCATCGGCATTGAAAGCAACCAGATCGTGGGGCCGCACCGTGCCGGCCCGCGCAACATGCGCCGGGCGCCGATGGTCATCAACAGCGCCTTCTTTCCCCGGCTCATGTGGAACTCACGCTTTGCGGCGCTCTCCGGCGACCCTTTCGACAACCGGGCCGGTTTCCAGTTCCCGCTCCCGGAAGGCCTTGTGCTTTCCGGCCAGCCGCACCTGCTGGCGGCCCAGGCCTTCATTCCGCCCACCGAGCGGAATGAAGCGGCCGGGTTCCACTTTGCCGGTGATAGCGATGCCATTCGGGCAGAGGTCGCCAGCCGCCTCAATGCCTCTTCCGCGTACCGCAAATTGTTCGCCAAAAGCTTTTCTGCAGTCAAGGCCGGAGCGCCGATCACCTATGAGATGTTTGCACAGGCCATCGCCGAGTTTGAATTTACACTGACATTTGCCAACGCGCCGGTCGACCGCTTTGCGCGCGGCGAGCTGGGCGCCCTGACAGAAGCGGAAAAGCAGGGGGCGCTGTTATTCTTCGGCGCGGCCCGGTGTTCCGTGTGTCACAGCGTTGGGGGGGAGTCCAATGAGATGTTCAGCGACTTCCGGGAGCATGTGCTCGGGGTCCCGCAGATCGCAGCCACCCTCACCAACTCCCTGTTCGATGGGCCGGGACTTAACGAAGACTTTGGTCTGGAGCAGGTTAGCGGTGATCCGGCCGACCGCTACAAATTTCGCACCTCCCCGCTGCGCAATGTGGCCGTGCAGCCAACCTTCATGCACAATGGCGCCTTCACACGACTGGAGGATGCGATCCGCCACCACCTGAACGTGGTGGATTCGGTGCTCCAGTACACTCCTGCCAGCCAGAATCTGCCCAGCGACCTGAGCGGCCCTCTCGGACCGATGGATCCTGTCCTGGCCCGCCTCGACCCGGCCGTATCCACCCCGATTGTTTTGACCGAAACGCAATTTGAGCAGCTGCTCGCCTTTGTGCGCAACGGACTGCTCGACCCGCGCGCCACCCCGGAACGTTTGCGGCGCTTTGTTCCCCATACGGTTCCCAGCGGCCGGCCGGTGATGACTTTTGAGTTTCCATAAGCGAGGATCTTTCATAAGGCGATCAACGAAGTACAAGACTAATTCAATCTTGGGGTTTTCACCTATTATGATATTTCAGGGTGTACTCCAGGGACGAAAGAGGATAGCCCGAGAGGCAAGATTCGTGGCCCGCTATGGCCTACACTGGCTGTAAGGCAAGTGCTACCGCCTGGTCCACTGTCATTGCGCGACCTTCCTCTGAGAACTTTGCAAACGCTGCCTTGTCCAGCTTGGTTTGGAGGACTGCTGCATCGCGCTCATAAAATGTTTGCTCAATAAACGGACGAGAGTTATGCAGCTTTCCGCGCATGCTGCTTACCCAGGCATAGAGCCGTATGGCGCACTCGAATTGTTTTTGATCCACCAGCAGGCTGGCAATCCCGTCGGTCGCCCAAAGGAGGACGTCCATATAATTTGCCCTATAAGCCTGTTGGATCACCTCTGCGAATCCTGTGCGCGCCTTTTGAATATCACCCTGACGCAAATCCATATAAGCAAGGCCTACGCTGGCATAAATAGACCACCAGACGCCAACGTTCTCATACAACGCAAGGGATTCTTCAAAACAAGCCTGCGCCTTTTGGTAATTACCCTGCCCGTAAGCTATAGTACCGCACAAGTTCAGAATGCCTGCTTCATTGGCCTGAGCTCCAAGATCATGATAAATCTTCCTCGCTTCTTCCAGCCATGGAAGGGGTGAGGAAAAATCTCCAGCCCAAATTGTTTGAGTAGCCAATTCATTTAAACAATCCGCAATGCCAGTAAGATTTCCCAGGTCACGATAGAGCTGCAGACTTTCTACTAAAAGAGGCTTCGGATCTTCGGAATCCTGACGACCTTTCTTCCAGCCCAGCCAGTATAGCGCGGCGGCTTGGCCAATTTTATCTTCTAAGGTTCGATACAAAGAAAGACTGTCTTCGAGAAAAGGAATCCCCTCGTGGATATGTTCATCTATAAATATGACTCCTAGATATAAGAGGCCGAGCGCCTCGATTTGCCGATCGGACACAGAGCGCGCCAATTGCAAGCCTTGTTCGAAAGCCCTCCGGGCTTCTATAAAATCACCGGAAAGCATGATATATACACCATACACAACAAGTGCTTGCGCGCGCAAAGGGTCGTGCTCGGGATAGCATTCCAAAAGTCTACGCAGCCAGTTTCCCAACTCTTGACGAGTATTTCTTTTCTGCCAAAAACGCCAGGGGACAGCTGCAATCCGCAAACCCGCCGAGACGTCCGTAGCCAGCGCCCACTCTATAGCCTTTCGTAAGTTATCCAGTTCATCACCCAGCTTTTTGAACCAAAAGACCTGGTTCGAGCGATACAGTTCCGGCTCCGCTTGCTCGACCAATTTCACAAAGTAAGCCACGTGCTTGTCACGAACAGCTTCATCCCCTCTCGTTTCCAATGCTTTCTCCCGGGCATACTGGAGAATGGTTTCATGAAAGGAGTAACGTACGTGAGTGCCCGTCCTTTGATTCATCACAATCAGCGACTTGCTCACTAAAGAATTAAGTAAAGTCAAAACATCGCCGTCACAAACGGCTTGCGCCGCTTCCAGGGTCCATCCGCCGGCAAAGACCGAGAGTTGGCGCATGAGCCTCTGTTCCTCATCCGTCAGCAGGTCCCAGCTCCAATCGATGGAGGCACGCAAGGTCTGGTGGCGCGGCAGGGCGGTGCGGCTTCCCTGTACAAGCAGGTTGAAACTCTCCTGGAGTTGCTTCGCGATTTGCTCCGTGGAAAACGCGGCTACCTTTGCGGCAGCCAACTCAATCGCCAGCGGGATCCCATCCAGGCGCTTACAGATTTGAGCGACCGGAGCAGCATTCTCCAGCGTGAGGGAAAAGTCGAACTGGACAAGCTGGGCGCGCTCTTCGAACAACCGTATCGATTCGTAGTTATCGAAGGTATCGAGAATCTGTTGTGGGTCCGGCAATGTGAGTGATGGGACATGATAAACAGCTTCCCCGGTCATGTTCAAGGGCTCGCGGCTCGTCGCAAGAATTTTCAGGTGGGGACAAGTCTTTAACAGGGCATCGATCAATTGCGCACAGGCATCTAAAACGTGTTCACAGTTGTCGAGAAGCAGCAGCATTTTCCGTTCACGCAGGGCATCACACAACTGATCGACGATATTTCGCTTCGGGTCTTCGCGTAAACCCAGGGCTTCCGCCACCGTGTGTGGAACGAGCAAGAGATCAAGGATAGGAGCGAGTTCTACCAGCCACACACCACTTGGATAGGCTCCTTTGATATGTTCCCCCACCTTTACAGATAAGCGACTCTTGCCAATGCCGCCCGCGCCTGTAAGCGTTACCAGGCGATTTTTTGCAATGAACTTCATTACGTCTGCCCGCTCCTTTTCCCGGCCAATAAATGTAGTTAAAGCTGCAGGCAGGTTTGTCATTGGTTCGTTTGATGATGGAGTTATTGAGGTGGGATAGCTAGAAACGCCGCGTGCAAAGGATATCCATTCTGGGCGATCCGATTCAGGAATGCCAAGTTTTTCAAGGAGGATATCTGCCAGTTCTTTGGAAGGCTTGAGCGTTCCAGCCTCGATCCGACGCAGAGTTATCTCCGCGCAACCCACCTGACCCGCGAGCGCTTTTTGACTTAAGTCAAAAGCCCGACGCTGTTTATGCAGCCACGTCCCAAAGGAGATTTCTTCTTGCATGTCTTTTCGTCTGTATCGGTATTTGTATCGCTTTCCGTATTAATGAAAATCACCCAATTTCGGTAAATTATACAAGCATTCACCTGGATAGGGGCAACATCATCCAGGTGTTGCTAAGAGAGGGATGCAGAAAAAAGACTGCATCCCTCAGGGCCGAGCATGGCCAGGCAGCTTACCGTCGGCGAAACACATGCGTCTGGCATTCCTTGTCCGGCAATGCCGGGGAAGGAGGAGGATATGATGAACCTACGACTACCCATAGTCCAGATTAGTGTGACCCTGTTGATCAGCCAGTTGATCGCCTGTGGTTCTCTGAGTTTTCCTGCTGCAGATCCGGTTAAGGTATCCATTTCGACCGCTATACCTGTCGATGTCGACCCCGCTTCAGCGCGCCTTGTCCCTGAGCTCGTCTGGGAAATTAGCGGAGACCCAAATGCCCTCGATGTGCCCGTCGGGGTTGCTGCGGATGCCGAAGGAAACATCTACGTGATGGACACGAATAACTTTCGTATTCAAAAATTTGACAGTAAGGGAAAATTCCTGGTGATGTGGGGCAGCGAAGGCAGCGGAGAGGGACAGTTCGGTGATAGCCTTGATGCCCACGATGGACATCTGGCGGTCGATACGCAAGGAAACGTTTATGTGATCGATCTGAAAAACGTCCGTATCCAGAAGTTTGACAACAACGGTAACTACTTAACTCAATGGGGAACAGAGGGTCCTGGCGAAGGTCAGTTTACACACCCGTTCGATATCGCCATCGACCAACAGAATAATATTTATATCTCCGATGTTGGAAGTAATACTATTCAGAAATTCGATCCTGCGGGGCAATTCCTGCTGCGCTGGGGCAAGACTGGATACAACAATGGGGAATTCAGCGATGTTTATTCTGTGGCGATAGCCCCCGACGGAAATGTTCTTGTCACAGATTCTACAGGCCGTATCCAGAAATTTGATAGCAATGGCCAATTCATATCCACGATTATGCCCGAGTCCGTTGACAACCAGGGTGTTTTCCTCTGGAATATTGCCGTTGACAATCAAGGGGATATCTACGTTGCCGATTGGTATGGGAATCGAATCGTCAAGCTTGATCCTGAAGGGAAAGCTCTGGCTGCCTGGAGCGCCTCAGATGTAGGTGTAGATTGGTTCGTCAATGTGCAGGATATTGCCGTCGATCAACAGGGCAACATCTACCTCTCGGACAGCACAGAGGATCTTATTCGAAAGTTTCGGCAACCCGCATTTCATCCCTGATCACTTTACCCATGCTCTGAACGTAGACAATCAGTGCATTTCTCCCCCTGCCGATGAAGATACCTTTATCTATGCAATTTTGGTGAGTAGCTGCATAAGATGAAAAGCCAAGGAGCACTGAATACTAAATTTGGGATGTGACCAAGAAATGGGCGGGATATGGGTATAAGTCAGAAGGGCCAAGGCTAACCCATCATCAACTTCGGGCGGTATTGCAGCGCTTCAGCCAGATGCACCGATTGGATATCCTCACAACCCGCCAGATCTGCGATCGTGCGCGCCAGTTTCAGGATGCGGTGATAGGCCCGCGCCGACAGGTTGAGCTGCGTCATCGCCGACCGCATCAGGCTTTGCCCATCCTCTGGTAACTTGCAAAATTGCCTTATCTCCCCCACTCGCATATCGGCGTTACAAACGATGTCCGATGATCCGTTAGTGGAGAAACGCTTATTTTGAATATCTCGTGCGGCTTGGACGCGGGCGCGAATACATTCGCTTGATTCGCCCACACGGTCCCCACTCAGCTTTTCATAATCCACTCTCGGCACTTCAATGTGGATATCAATACGGTCGAGCAGTGGACCCGAGATCCGCTTTTGATACTTCGTGACGAGTGCATGAGCACAGTTACATGGCTTTTGCGAGTCCCCATAATATCCACAAGGGCAGGGATTCTTTGCGGAAATCAGTTGAAAATTGGCAGAGAACGTCAAAGATCCTTTGGCGCGGCTGATGGTGACGACCTTGTCCTCCATCGGCTGCCTCATCACCTCGAGGACGCGAGTGCCGAATTCAGGGAACTCATCCAGGAACAAAACACCACGATGAGCCAGTGATATCTCGCCGGGCTTGGGGATGTTACCCCCACCTACCAGACCAGCATGTGAAATGGTGTGATGAGGTGAACGAAAGGGACGATGCTTGATAAGTGGAGTCCCTGCTGGAAGTTGATCTGCAACGGAGTAAATACGCGTCACATCCAGCGATTCTTCAATGCTCATCTCCGGCAGAATACCAGGCAGGGCACGCGCCAGCAAAGTCTTTCCACTTCCTGGAACGCCCGCCATGAACACGTTATGTCCAAAAAAACGTCACATTTCATATAAATCTGGAAGCTGGGTCGCTGGAAAGGATTAGGGTTGAGATACTTACTTTATATAGCATGAGAAATCTTCGTCTTGCTAATCGTGCTCTCGGAAAAGAGGAATAATGCTAAACCTGTATTCCT
>DASUOS010000459.1:0-24128 GCA_036276515.1 Anaerolineales bacterium
TATCATCGGCCACGAGCTGACTCATGGTGTGACCCAGTTCGAGGCGAAGCTGGTCTACCTGCAGCAATCCGGTGCCTTGAACGAGTCCATGTCCGATGTGTTTGGGTCTCTTGTAAAGCAGTACAAGGAAAACGAAACCGCAGCGGAAGCCGACTGGATCATCGGTGAAGGATTGTTCACATCGAATGTGAATGGGATGGGCATCCGCTCGATGAAGGCGCCGGGTACCGCCTACGATGACCCGGTCATCGGCAAGGACCCGCAGCCGGCGCACATGAAGGATTATGTCAACACGATCAGCGACAATGGCGGCGTCCACATTAATTCCGGGATCCCCAATCGTGCCTTTTACATCACTGCGCTCGAGCTGGGCGGCCATGCCTGGGAACGGGCCGGCCAGATCTGGTATGTGACCCTGAAAGACAGGCTGACCGCCAACTCCAAGTTCCAGGACTGCGCCAACCTGACCTTCCAGGTGGCAGGCCAGTTGTTCGGAGCCGGAAGCATCGAACAGCAGGCAGTCAAAAAGGGCTGGGCCGAAGTAGGCCTGGCAACCGACGGCGGAGGCGGCACCCCCGAGCCGCCGCCCAGTGACGGGTGTCTTGCCTCGCTCCTGCGGGCGATCGGCGCGGCGCCTGCCAAAACAAGATAAGGAAATGGCCATGGAAGTCCAACGGATCAAGTATGAACGTACAGGTGGGTTCATGGGGCTCAATCTGCATGCCGACTTCCAGCCCGATGATCTCCCCGAAGAACAGGCCCGCCCGTTGATGGACCTGCTCGATGAAATGGACTTCGACGAGCTTCCGGAACGCCTCATGGGCGACTCTACTCAGGGAGACCAGTTCACGTATGTCATAACGGTCGAAACGCCGAAAGGAGAGCGGACGATCGTTGTCGGCGATACTTCGGCGTCCGCGGAGATGCAGGAGCTCCTGCGGCTGCTGGACCGGATCGCCCGGCGAAAACACTAAAGATCTGGAGATACAAAAAAATGCCTTCGGCTCTCGAAGGCATTTGTTGTTTTGTCCATCGTTTATTCGGGCTGCGGCCAGGGGATGTTGACCGGCTCGGAGAAGCCGTGTTTCTCCACAGTATACAGTTTTCCAGAGGAAGGCTGTGCGCAGCCTGCTTCATCGCGGACCTCGTAGCTGGTGCTGTACTGGTCGGGATATGAATCGGTCCACCACTTGTAGAACGTATCCTGGCAAACAAATAATTCGAGTAAATAGCCGCGGTCATAATCCTCGGTCATCCTGACCGGTTCCCAGCTGATGATCACCTCGTTCCCATTCCGTACCGCGTTCACGCCTTTTGGCGGGCCATACATATTGCTGCCGATCGATTGCAGGTTGAGCTCCTTATAAGCAACCGTTGAAACATCCCCGGCTGCATCCACCACCGAGGGCGCGACCCAGCAGAAATAATTCAGCTTGTCGAATTTCACGTACAGCCAGTTGCTGTAAATATAGCGCCCGCGCACGGTCCCCTGGTCCCCTGCGTACAGGTCCGCAGCGTGCAGGTAGGCAACCGATGGCCCATACCGGCAGTGCGCTTGCTTGTTGACGGTTACGGTGGGGAAGGCGAACGTGGCCGTGGCAGAAACAGTCGGGGTAAACGTGACCGTCGGTGTGAATTCAACCGTGGGCGTCAACGTTCTCGTCGCAGTAGCTGTCAACGTTGGGAGGGGTGTTTCAGTCCAAGAGGCGACCGTCGCCGTACTGGATGTGGCGGTCTGAGTAGCTCCCTGCCCGGGGGAAGGCGCACAGGCTGCTGCGAACAGCAGGCTCAGCACTATCATTCTCAATCTCATTTAAACTCTCCTAAGAAACGGAGGATGTTCGTACCCAGCATTTCGTTGGCGTAGCCTCCCTCCATTACAACGAGAGTGGGCAGCCCGAGTGATGCAATCCTGTTTCCTATTTCCCCAATGCCCTCCGTAGTGACCTTGACCGTCCCGAGCGGATCGTCGGCATAGATATCCATTCCGGCTGAGACGACCAGGTACGCCGGTTCAAACCTGCGGATAAAGGTCAGCGCCTCCTCCAGCGCCGACAGGTAGCGCGCGTTATCGGTGCCTTTTTCCAGCGGGAAATTCCGGTGGAATCCCGTTCCCGAGCCGGCTCCCGTTTCGCTGGCGTAGCCCCAAAAATGGGGATACTCGACATTCGGGTCGGCATGGATGGAGATCGTCAGCACATCGGCGCGGTCGTAGAAAAGATCCTGCGTGCCGTTGCCGCAGTGATAGTCAATATCGAGCAGAGCGACCCTGCCTTTCGAAGAAAGCCAGTTGGCTGCGACCGAGGCGTTGTTGATAAAGCAGTATCCCCCGGCATAATCCTTCCCGGCGTGATGGCCCGGCGGGCGGCACAGGGCGAAGGCAACGCGCTCCTCGTTCGAAATCGCTTCTGCGGCGCTTAAGGCGCAGTTTGCAGCGGCCAGGGCGGCGGTGTACGTCCCCTCCACAATGCAGGCGCTCAGGTCCATCAGGTAATATCCCATTCGTCCGAGCAATCCGCTTGGCCTGTGGGACTGCCTGCGCAGGGCAAACGTTGCCGGCAGCAGCACAGACTTATCCTGGGCATCCGAAGCGAGCCACTCGCTCCAGCACGAGGCGAGGAAGTCGATGTACTCCCGGTCGTGGACGGCGTGGATCGGGTCGAGGCCAAAGTCTATCGGCGCACAGAATTCCGCCCAGTCCACTTGCCTTAACGCGTACAAGATCCGGTCCATGCGGTCTGTATTTTCCAGGTAAGGAACGCGCAGGCCGCCGTCAAAGACTTCGAAGGGCGGCTCGTGCTTGCGATGCTCTTCCGAATAAAAGACTTTCATCCTGCCTCCGTAAGAATGTATGGAATAATTGTATCAATACCCCGGAGGAAAGATGGACGTATTCGAAGCCATACATAACAGGCGCTCCCACAAAAAAGTCAAACCCGATGCGGTGCCGCGTGAGCTGATCGAAAAAATGCTGGAGGCCGCCGCCCAGGCTCCGAACCATTACAGGGTGCGGCCCTGGCGGTTTGTCGTCATGACTGGTGAGGCGCGCCACCGGCTGGGCCATGCCATGTCTGAATCGCTGCGTGAGCGCCACCCCGGGTACCCGCGGGAAGCCTTCGACAAAGCCCATGCAACCCCGCTCCAGGCACCCGTTGTGATCGCGGTCGGAGTGGATAAACCCAGTGAATCCAAAGTCCTGGAGATCGAAAACATCTCGGCAGTTGCAGCAGCCACTCAAAACCTGCTGCTTGCCGCCCACGCCCTGGGGCTGGGCGCCAAGTGGCGCACCGGCGCATGGGCCTTGGATGCAAAGGTGAAGCAGTTCCTGGGGTTTACACAGGACCAGCATATCCTTGCGTTTGTATACGTAGGCTATCCGGATGCGCCGCTTGACCCTCTCCCGCGCCCTTCCTACCAGGATAGAACGATCTGGATGGAATAGCCTGGAGGGAATTGACCGGCAATAAAAAGAGCGCTGCGCGATCGGCTCAGCGCTCTTTTTATTGCATGTACGGCCTGTTCAGCGTATCTGCATCTCTTCCAGCAGCTCGATCATCAAATCCGGCCTGTCGGTGATGATGCCGTCCACGCCCCATTCGATGTATTGTCTCATCAGCTCTGGATCGTTCACGGTCCATGGCTCGACGGCGATATTTTTGGCATGCGCCTCGCGGATGAAGCGCCTGGTCATGATGGGGATGTTCATCGACTCCTCCGGGTCATACGGAGGCTGGATGGATTCATAATCCGGAACGATCAATCCGCTCAGGAATACTTTGCCGAGCAAGACGAATGCAGTTACTTCGCCGCGCGAAGCCGAGGTGGCCACTTCGGGACATGTGGCTCGGAAGCTCTGCATCGCTTCATCGTGGAAGGAGGCCACCAGCACTTTATCCTGCATGTTGTACTGGCGGATCAGATCACACAGAGGTTTTTCGATCGGATTGCGGGTGAGCTTGATCTCAATGACATAGCGCATTTGCGGGAAGGCCTCGAAAAGCTCGTCCAGCGCAGGGACCTGAATTCCCTGCCCGCGAAACGGGAAGCTGACGCCCTCATCGTTCGACCAGCCGTACGCCGCATCGAGCTGTTTGATCTCATCCAGGGTCAGGTCTTCGATCAACCCGGTTCCGTCGGTGGTACGGTCTACTTCCTCGTCGTGCATCAATACGATGTGTCCGTCCTTTGTGATGTGGGCATCCATTTCCAGCACATCCACACCGATGCTGACAGACTGCTCGAAGGCGTACATCGTATCACCCGGCCAGACCCCGTCCCCGCCCTGGTGGGCGATCACCAGCGGTCGATTCACACCGCGATAGTAGGCGCTATCCTCTGCACCGGGCAGGAAGAAAAGGAGCAGGATAAATCCAGCAAGCAGGGCCACGAGAAGGATGCGGACGGGGCGAGGTTTCATCTGGGTCTCCGGATGGAAATTGAGCCGATTTTAACCTATGGCTCGTGTAATTGACATTCGCCGCTTGTTCACGTATAAATAATAAAATTGTCCATGGAGGCGAACATGTATGTATCGATGCTGCTGGAAGAGTCCGGCCCAAACACGGAATTAGCCTGGCTGTTGTATTTCGTCCTGGGATTTTTTCTGCTGATGGTCATTGTGGGGTGGTGGGTCAGTCGACAAAACGGGACCAGGGTCGAGGTTCCGCAGGAGATGCACGTTCTTCATCATGAAACGTCCGCCGCACCGGATGACCTTGTCTCTCTCGAGGGGATCGGTCCCAAAGTGGCCAGGATCCTCAACGATGCCGGGATCACAACGTTCGCGGCCCTGGCGGATGCCAAAGCCGACGAGATTCAAAAGATTCTGAGCGCCTCAGGCCTGCAAATGATGAATCCTGAAGGCTGGATCGAGCAGGCCCGGCTTGCAGCCAGCGGCGACCAGGCTGGCCTGCAAAAATTGCAGAGCGAGCTCAAGGGCGGTCGGAGGAAATAACAACCATCGAAGAGACCTGACCCGAGATCAGGTCTCTCTCTTTTTAAAAACGCAGGTATCTGGCAATCGCCATCAACAGAAGCGCCAGCAAAAGCGAATAGGTGTTCACCGGCACCACCCAGCCCTGTTGCTTTTGAATGGCTGCCAGTTTCGCAGCCTGCTCGGGGGTCGGCTTGCCCTGGATCTGTGCACCCAGGCGGCCCATGGCCTTGTTATTGTTCCCGTTCATGATGCCTGTCACCAACCCGATTAGCGCAAAAAAGGCGCCTATGCCGAATCCGATCCCCGGACCTGAGGACTGCCAGGCAGACGTGAACCAGTTCGAGTCAATGCCGTAGAGAATAAAACCGGCTGCAACAGACGAAATGGCGCTGTAAGTCATCATTGTGGAAAAGCGGGTCTTTCCCATGAGATGACCGGCGAACTGCTTGCCGGCCTCCCCTGTCGCACGTAAGGTGGGAGCAATAAAGAAGTTCATGGCCAGGGCGCCTCCCACCCAAAATACGCCTGCGCCAATGTGGACCAATCGAAGAAGCCAGATCAGGTATGTCATGGGGTACTCCTTTTTATTATTAACTCACCTTACGCACGGAGCAGGAATCTAAACCGCGAAGGCGCGAAGATCGCCAGGCTTCTTCTCCCTTCGCGAAGAATAAAGCTTTCTTTGTGTTCTCCGCGTCTTCGCGGTAAAAAAAACGGCGGCACTGCGTAACATCAGTTATTAATTTGAGAGCTATAACCCCGGATTCCATTGCCTGTTACGCTGCCGGAGGGTCAAGTGAGGACAGCCGATGAGAATATGTATGACAATCTTCACTTGTTTGGTCTACACCCGTCCCTTATAGTGAGGTTCGACATCCCAATTCGTTGGGTGTCAAACTTTCCCAATAAGATAAAGAAAGGATCGTTTATGAAACGCAGTTTGTTTTTCGTTTCGTTGCTTGTTGCATTGAGCCTGGTGCTGTCTGCCTGTGGCACATCCACTGCAGCCAATCACCTCGAGGCGGTCAAGGAAGCCGGTGTGATCAAGGTCGGCACCTCTGCAGATTATCCGCCGTTCGAGTCGGTGGATGAAAATGGCAACAAGGTCGGTTTCGATATCGAGCTGATGACCGAGATTGCCAGGCGGCTCGGTGTTGAGCTGGAATGGGTCGATATGCCCTTCGACAGCCTGATCGCCGCGGTTCAGGAAGGCAAGATCGATGCATCCATTTCTGCGTTCAACTACAGCGAAGAGCGTGACCAGATGATCGATTTCAGCGATGCCTATTACACATCGGAGGATGCGTTCACTGTGGCGGATGGATTCGCGGGGACGATCGACAGACCGGAGGATGTCGCCAATTTCAAAGTCGGCGTGCAGACTGGCACGACCCAGGATGGCTGGCTGACCGACACGCTCGTCGCCGATGGTGCGCTGCCCGAAGAGAACCTGTTCCGCTATGACCGCGTCGACCAGGCAATGCTCGACCTGAAGAACGGACGCATCGAGGTCATGATGTCCGATTATGTGCCGGCTCAGGCGCTGGTGACACAACTCGGTGGATTGAACATCGTCTATCACGGTGTGCTCTCGACCGGACCCGTCAACATCGTCCTGCCCGAAGGCGATGCTGAGTTGCAGCAGGCCATCAATGACATCATCAAACAATTACAGGCCGAAGGGTTCATCGACGGCCTGGCTGTGAAGTATTTTGCCGAATAAATCGTGATCTGCGCAGGGGCCAGCAGCTGCTGGCCCCTGCATAGTCCCAGCGAATGAGCAATCTCTTTAACTACATTGTGCAGGGAACTGCCATTACGATCGGTGTGACCCTGGTGGCGCTCCCGTTCGGTCTGATTCTCGGATTGCTCATGGCGCTCGTCCACACCTATGGGGGAAAGATCTTCAACCGGATCGCGGCTGCTTACAGCTTGTTGCTGCGCGGCGTGCCTCCAATTGTTCTTCTCTTTATTCTTTATTTCATTCTCTCCGGATCGATCAACCTGTCGCCTTTCTGGGCCGGATCCATTTCGCTGGGGATTGTCAGCAGTGCCTACCAGATGGAGATCCTGCGCGGCGCGCTGCTGGCCGTAGGGGGTGGGCAGATGACCGCTGCGCGCGCAGTAGGGATGAGCCGCCTGCAGGCGATCCAATTCATCATCCTGCCCCAGGCGCTGCGGCTGGCGATCCCACCCTGGTCCAACGAAGCATCGATCGTTCTAAAAGACTCATCCCTCGTCTATGCGCTCGGCGTTCCGGAAATCCTGCGCCGCGCTCAACAGCTTTCCGCCACCACCCAGCAGCCATTCCTGGCATACGGGGCAGCCGCTGTTATTTATTTCGTTCTGGTCTTCGCCGTCAACCGTGGACTCGATTATCTGTCTGAACGGACAAAACTGCCCACGCACTCTTAATGGAGATACCATGACCCATCCCATCCTGGAAGCCCGCAACCTGACCAAGATCTATGGTCAGAATGTGATCTTTAAAGATATTACTCTCGAGGTCAAAGAAGGCGAGACGATCGTGATCATTGGTCCCAGTGGGACAGGCAAAAGCACACTGCTGCGCTGCATTAACCTGCTTACCCCGAACGACGGCGGTCAGGTCTTCCTGGATGGCAAGGAGATCACAGCCAGGGGATACGACCAGGATGAAGTGCGCCAGCATATCGGCATGGTGTTCCAGAATTTCCTGTTATTCAATCATCTGACGGCATTCGACAATGTGATGATCGGACTGACAAAAGTACGCAAGATGGCGAAGGACAGGGCGCGCGAGAAAGCGATGGAAGAGCTGAACCGTGTCGGCCTCGCCGATCGGGCAGACCATTACCCCGGCCAGCTCTCCGGTGGACAGCAGCAGCGCGTAGCCATTGCCCGCGCCCTGGCCATGGACCCGCGCGTCATGCTGTTTGACGAGCCCACCTCCGCCCTCGACCCGGAATTGATCGGCGAAGTACTGGGTGTCATGGAGAAGCTGGCTCGTGACCGCATGACCATGCTCGTGGTCACCCATGAAATGGGCTTTGCGCGCGAGGTGGCTGACCGCATTGTGTTCATGGAAAAAGGCAGTATCGTCGAAGAGGGTTCCCCCGACGATCTGTTCTACCATCCCAAATATGAGCGCACGCGCG
Organism: Anaerolineales bacterium; assembly: GCA_036276515.1. Lineage (GTDB taxonomy): Bacteria > Chloroflexota > Anaerolineae > Anaerolineales > Villigracilaceae > Defluviilinea. The sequence goes on from DASUOS010000459.1 coordinate 8,074, forward strand.
AGTTCCTGTGGAAGATCACCGAGCTGTATGGCAAGAAGGAGAAGGGAAAGGCCGCGGCTCCATGAGCGATTTTTACGCCTTCTTCATCCGCTTCCTGCCGGATCTGCTGAAAGGCGCAGGAATTACCCTTCTGCTCACTGCCCAGGGTTTGATCGCCGGGTTTGTGCTGGGATTGCTCGCCACCCTGGCGCGTACGTATGGGAGCAAATTCTGGCGCGGGCTGGCCGTGGGCTATATCGAAGTGTTCCGCGGCACGCCGCTGCTGGTGCAATTATTTCTGATCTATTATGGTCTTCCGGGGCTGGGAATTACCCTTTCCCGTGAGCTTTCGGCTTTCCTCGCACTTGGATTGAACAGCGGCGCTTACCAGGCGGAATACCTGCGCGGCTCGATCCTGGCGATTGGCGACAGCCAGATGATGGCAGGTCGCTCCATCGGCCTGTCCAGGTGGCAGACGATCTGGTACGTGATCCTGCCTCAGGCCCTGCGTCTGGCGATACCGGCCTGGTCCAATGAGCCGGTGTCTCTATTGAAATCGACGGCGGTCGTTTTTCTGATTGCTGTCCCGGAGCTGATGGCAAAAGCCAAAGCGATCGCGGCCAGGACTTATGATCCAATAGGCTCCTATCTGGCTGTGGCTGTGATCTATCTCGCCATTGTCTATATCCTGGATGCCTTTTTGCGCTGGCTCGAGCGAGTTTCCCGGATCCCGGGCTTTGAGACAGAGGGGAAGAGGGCCTAGGAAAGCTTGTTTCGACCAGACCCGCCGGACAGCCACCGGCGTGTCTTTTTTATCGTATAGACTGGGCCAGCCCGCTACCAAGCAGCCCCAACCAGTAGGCGACAGTGTAATAAATATGCATCGGCTGTTTGCCCCGACTCCACAACAGATAGGCTGACAGTATTGCCAGTACGGCTACTACGACCAGGTCCAGACCGATCTCCTCAAAGCCAAGGTTGGCAAAGATACCCGCACCCAGGAATATGGCATTGATCGCTAACAGGCCGATATCTGGAGCAGATATGTTTCCACGATGAGGAAAGATCTGCTGCAGGAATATTATGGCTGTATTGACCATGACAAAGCCGGTAAAGAAAATCCAGTGACTGAACGCGTCATCGTTGAAAATGATGATACGGCAGAGATCACTGTTGGGCTCATCGAGACAGAATCGGACGTGCAGATAATTGGTCACTTCGTGATTGCCATAGCTCGCGGCGGTCAGATACAGGCCGATGATGAAGACCAGGTTCCAGACGGTGTGAGCGCTGCCCTCACGTGCCGGCGAGTCATATTCGATAGCTTTCTTGAGGAGGTACAGAGCCACCAGGCTGATCAGCGGCAGGACGAGCATGTTGTTGAAATCGACCCAGCGCAGGAATTCATTGGGTAGAACATAGCCCAGCGTCCAGGATCCGAGCCTGTTGATCGAGACGAGAATGGCAACAATCGACTGCACACCGAGCAGGGTATGAATGCGTTTCATGGATACACCTCCATTTATTTCAGGTATAACACTACGAATTCAGCCTGGGAGCGCCTGTGGGTGATTCGAACAAGCCATCCGGTGTCCGGACGACCAGGAAGAAGAGCAGCAGCGCCATGGGGAAGAGGTGGATCAGCAGCCGGCTCATGGAATACATTAATTGCCATTCCAGCTCATTGGGTGTAATGAGATAGATGGCAAAATAAGCCAGGAACTGGGCAACCACGATCCATATGAGCCACATGATCTGTCCATTCCTGGCCGACCTGTTTGTTCCCATGATCAATCCATAGGCTGCCAATATCACCAGGATGCTACTAGGCCAGCCTCCAAGGACAGCCAGCTCCGAGCGAAGATAGTGGAATATGGTACTGTAGCGATCCGTATCCGACAATTTCCGGAGGATCTCGAACAGGCCATTTCCGGCAAGCAGATCGTTCCTGCCAGGCAGGACAGTTTTGAAAACAAGCAGAGTCAAGATGGGCAGCGCCATGCCACCGAGGAGACTGGCATAGTTCCGCCATCCCCGCTTATAAAATAAGAAGAGACCGGTGACTGCGGCAATCAGCGCGTAAGACAGGCCTTCATTCTTCGTCCAGGCGGACAGGCCCGCCATCAATCCGCACAGGAAAAGCAGGCCTGCAGATGTTTCGTAAACTGCCAGGAAGAGAAGAACAGCCGAAGCCAGGAAAAAATAGCTAAGCGGAATATCCGCGGTCTGAAAGCTGGAAAACTGTAGAATATACGGCGTGGCAAGCAGGACGGTCACGGCCAGGGCGCCCTGGCCGATGGAGCGCACATAGGCCAGGGTGGAGAACATCACACCAGCCAGCCCCCCCAAAAACAACATGGCCTGAACGGCAGGGACGCGGGTCACTTCCTCGTTCAGGGTATTCCACCCGCCGGTGACATTCATCGGGACAAGAAGTGGGTAGTCCATGTGAAAATCCCGGTTGATTGCAGGCGAGAAGGCCTTCTGCCATTCATCGCCCAGACGATAGATAAAGCGAGCTCGCAGGTTCCAGATGGCGTGAGCATCGTAATCTCCATGAGGAGCGATCCGTGCACTGACAAGGGAATTCTGCAGCGCCAGGGCCAGGATCACGATCGCCGCCAGACCGAATAGGATGCTTGTCTTTGAAAATGAAATGGACCGAACGGGGAAATCTAATGAAAGGCGTTTTTGAAGGTAGAGCAGGATTAAGATGATGAAGAAAATTCCGCCTTGGAGGAGCAGGTAACCATCCTGACCGGGAAAGAAAACCAGCCGCAGAAAGTACAAACAGGAGGTCATGCCAAGGCCCAGGCCGATTCCCAGGAAGATTTTCAGGGGCAGCGACCAGGGATTCAAGCTTCTCCAGGCGAGATGAGCCACTCCCGCCCCGGCAGCCCAGGCCAGCACGAAGGTTGACAAACTTTCCAGGATCACGGAGACATCCGCTGGATCAGATAGATGCCAAACCCCAGGCTTTTGATCTCGTACGAAGGCAGGGACTGGTCAAGCCAGGCCTCAAAACCAGGATGGAGAAAATTAGCGATGATCCATTCCTGCTCCAGGCCGGGCTGGACCATGATCGGTGCCATGGCATACTGGGTGAGTACGTACTCGGCATCCTGGTCGATCGGGTTGTATTCTGAGTCGGGGATATCCCAGTCTGCCACATATCCGACAAGGGTCACATCTTCGGGCAGATGGTTCCGAACCGGCTGAATGCGTTTTTCCCACCTGTCAACCGGATTATTGTCCGGTTGTTCCGGGTTCCATGCTGCCATGGCAGACGACGTGTTACGGTAAGCGACGAACAGGCTCAATCCCACCAAACCAACCACGGCCGCCTGCCTAAGTCTCTTGAGCAATTGTGTACGTGATACCATATGTCTTTGATGGATGATCCTTTGGATGAGACGTCCCCCAGGAAGAGGGCGGGGCCTGCCTGCTCGTTATTGTACCAAACCGGGCAAGAAAGACTTTGCGCCTACAGAACGTCCCTGCATTGGAAAAACCGGACGGAAAATCTCTGATATAATTTTTTGTGGAGAGATGGATGCACATCGTGGCGCTTGCAGCGCCATGTATTTTGCCTGTAATTTCCAACAATTGAAATCAGCCTCGTGAAGACTGGGTTGTTATTCCGTAAGAGGTGAGAATCCTTCCCCGGGCTGTGTCAAAATTCTGTTTTTGAGAGAGTGAAATGAAGAAGGAACAACTTTTGGATCTGTACCACCAAATGGTCTTGATTCGCCGCGTTGAAGAACGCGGCGCTGAACTGTATCAGGCGGGCAAGATCGGCGGATTCATGCATTTGTACATCGGGCAGGAAGCCGTCTCAACGGGTTTGATCGCGGCGCGCGAGCCGCGCGACCGGGTCATCACCGCCTATCGTGACCACGGCGTGGCCATCAACTGCGGCATCCCTGCCGAACAGGTCATGGCCGAGCTGTTGGGCAAGGCGACCGGTATGTCGAAGGGCAAGGGCGGGTCCATGCACATGGCCGATACGGAAAAGAACATGTGGGGCGGACATGCCATCGTTGGCGGCCACCTGCCGATTGCGGCCGGATTTGCCATCGGCGACCAGTATGCCGGCAATGACAACGTTACCATCTGTATGTTCGGCGACGGGGCGACTAACATTGGTTATTTCCACGAGGCGCTGAACCTGGCCAAAGCCTGGAAGCTGCGCGTGTTGTGGGTCTGTGAGAACAACATCTACGGCATGGGTACGTCCGTCGAGCGTGCCTCGGCTGTTTCGGAGATCCGCCAGAAGGCCGAAGGCTACGGGATGAAGAACCGCCGCGTCGACGGCATGGACGTGATGAAGGTGTACGATGCGGCGAAGGAAGCGATTGACTACATCCGCGAGAACTCGGACCCTTACTTCCTGGAGATCACCACCTACCGCTACCGCGGTCACTCCATGGGCGATCCCGAGCGCTATCGCAAACAGGAAGAGGTCAAGAAGTGGCAGGAGACCGACCCGATCGGCATCTTCCGCAAGCATCTGATCGAGGACAAAAAGGCTACGGCCAAGGCTCTCGATGAGCTCGATGCGCGTGTCGAAGAGGAAGTCAACAAGGCTGTTGAATTTGCGGAGACTTCCCCCGAGCCGGCCATGGAAGATCTGTTCAAGGATATTTACGCAAAGGAGACGGTGTTCGGTGGACAGTAATCCGTGATCAGTCATTCTGATTACTCATTCCTTAAATCTGAATACCGATAACTGGAGTTGAAATATGGCTAAAATAACAATGCGCGAGGCGATCTCGCAGGCACTGATGGAAGAAATGGACCGTGACCCCGCTGTCTTTATCATGGGAGAGGAAGTCGGTGTGTGGGGCGGTACCTACGCAGTAACAAAAGGGTTTTACGACAAATACGGTCCCGAGCGGATCAAGGATACGCCTATCGCGGAGAATGCGATCATTGGCGGGGCGATCGGCGCGGCGATGGTGGGCCAGCGTCCGATTGCAGAGCTGATGACCATCAACTTTGCCTTCTCGGCGATGGACTATATTATCAACCAGGCGCCCAAACTTCGTTATATGTTCGGCGGGCAATTTTCCGTGCCCATGGTCATCCGAGCGGTGGGCGGCGGCGGGCGCCAGCTGGGGGCAACACACTCGCAGACACCGGATGCCATTTTTGCACACTTCCCCGGCTTGGTAGTCGTTTCACCCGGGACGCCGGAAGATGCCAAGGGATTGTTGAAATCTTCCATCCGCTCGAATGACCCGGTCCTGTTCATCGAGCACGCGACCATGTACCAGGTCCGCGGCGAGGTGCCGGACGGGGAATATCTGACCCCCATCGGCCAGTCCAAGGTCCAGCGCGAAGGCAGCGACGTTACCATCGTTACCTATTCCAAGGGTCTCGAGCTTTCAATGAAAGCGGCCGATGAGCTTGCAAACGAAGGGATCCAGGCTGAGATCGTCGACCTGCGTACTCTGCGTCCGCTCGATATGGGACCCGTGCTCGAGTCGTTCAAGAAAACAAACCGTGCCATTGTCGTAGAGGAAGGCTGGAAGTCCTACGGTGTTGGCGCAGAAGTCGTAAGCCGAATGTATGAAGAGGCGTTCGATTACGTGGATGCGCCTATCCTGCGTGTCGCCCAAAAGGAAGTCCCGCTTCCGTATAATCGCACGCTCGAACAGGCCGCACTCCCTCAGGCCCATGACATCGTCGCGGCGGTGAAGGAGGTCTTGAAATAATGGCTGAAACAATCAATATGCCCAAGCTGGGATTTGATATGGCGGAAGGCACGCTCGTCCGCTGGGTAAAGCAGGTGGGCGAATCGATCAACAAAGGCGATGTGCTGGCCGAGATCGAAACCGACAAAGCCACGGTGGAAGTGGAGTCGTCTGCCAGCGGTGTCGTGCTGCAGCACATCGTCGACCAGGGATCGGTTGTCCCTGTGAGCGCGCCGATCGCCGTGATTGGAGAAGAGGGAGAAAAGGTCGACGCACCGGCTGGCGGGGGTGAAAAGCCTAAGGTAGAAGAGAAAAAGGAAGAGCCAAAAGCGGAAGGAAAGCCACAGGCCGAGACCGCTCCGCCTCCGACCCAGCCGGCAGAAGCCCCTGTCCAACAGGCCGCCGAACCTGCCGAATCCGGCCCCGTCAAAGCCAGTCCGCTGGCGAAGAGGATCGCTCGCGAGAAGAACCTGGATCTCTCCCGCGTGCAGGGATCAGGACCAGGCGGACGTGTGGTCCGCAAGGATGTGGAAGCGGCGTTGGCGAGCGGCCAGCCGCCAGCCGCCGGCCGTCAGCCGTCGACACCAACGCCCGTCGTGGCCGGTGCGGGTGATGAGACCGTCCCGCTTACCCGGCTGCGACAGGCCATTGCCCGGCGGATGGTCGAATCGACGACCAGCGTCCCGCACTTTTTTGTCACCCACGAATACAGAATGGACTCGCTGATGGCCATGCGCAAACAGGCCAATGCGTTTTTGCCCGATGATGAAAAGCTCTCGGTCAACGATTTCATTATCAAGGCCGTTGCCCTGACGCTGCGTGAGTTCCCCAACCTGAACTCCTCCTATGCCGGCGACAAGGCCATCCGGCACGGATCGATCAACATCGGCATCGCCGTTGCCGTGGAAGGCGGACTGCTGACCGTCGTCACTCGCAATACCGACCAGCAGCCACTACGTGCCATCTCGGCGGACGTGAAGCGCAAGGCAGCCGGGGCACGCGAAGGCAAAGTGCGGCCGGACGATATCGAAGGCTCCACTTTCTCCATCTCCAATCTGGGCATGTTCGATGTCGAGAATTTCTCGGCGATCATCAATCCCCCGGAGGCCGGAATTCTTGCGGTCGGTTCTGCTCGTGAGATCCCTGTTGTCGAGAATGGACAGATCAAACCGGGCTGGCGGATGAAAGCCACCCTCTCCGTGGACCACCGGGTCAGCGACGGGGCTGAAGCCGCCCAGTTCATGCAAAAGCTGGCGGAATTTTTGGAAAATCCGGTCAGGATGCTGGTGTAGATAAGAACACGGTTGGGAATTCCCAACCGTGTTCTTTCATGATCTGGAGACCGGTCTTAACTCGAGCGGCGGAAGATCTCTTTCGATGAGAGCTCGATTCGGCTCGAACCACTCCGGCAGTTTGAGCGCCTCCCCAAGCGATTCGACCGGCTCATCGATGGCAAAGCCCGGCGTATCGGTGGCGATCTCGAATAGGACCCCGCCCGGCTCACGGAAGTAAATGGAGTGGAAATAATTGCGGTCGCGGACAGGGGTGACATCATACCCGGCAGCACGCAGCGCAGACTGATATTTAAGCTGCACATCGTCGGAAGGTACTCGGAAGGCAATGTGATGGATCGAGCCCGCTCCAAAGGATGCTTCATCGGGTTTGTCTTCGGGTTGAACAGGGCGGTGGAGGATGTCGATGGAACGGGCCAGACTGCCCGGTCCGCCGGTGAAGCGATGACGGTTGCCGGCCCGCTCGGCGAATGTATAGCCCATCTGATTGATCAACAAATCCGCGGTTGGCTCGATCTCGTTCAGCCAGAGGGTGACGCTCTGGAATCCGCTCAAGGCATGGACCTGGGGAATGGGCCCCTCCTCCCAGAAACGGATCTCGTCCGCTGCACCTGCTGCGACCAGCTCCACCTGCATCCCATCGGGATCGTCGAAAGCGAGCACATCCTCACCAAAGCGCTGCTCGACCGGCAGGGTTGGAATGCCGTTTCGTTGCAGGTGATCCTGCCAGAAGGCCAGCGAACCCGCCGGGACGTTGTAAGCGGCTGCAGACGTTTCTCCATTGCCGCGCGCACCGCGTTTCACATTCGGCCAGGCGAAGAAGGTCAGGACACTGCCAGGGGTTCCAATCTCATCTGCGAAATAGAGATGATAGGCCTCCGGTGCATCGAAGTTAACGGTCTTCTTCACCAGCCGTTGACCGAGGATATTGCGGTAAAAATCCACATTTCGCTGTGCGTCGCGCGTTACGGCTGTGACATGGTGCAAACCTTTAATTGATTCCATTCTCTCTCCTTATACCTGTACATTTGTAGACCGACCCATACTCGTACTTATTACCGGGGAGGATGATTCTACTAAGGCAGGTTAACACATAACTTTTCATTGGGCTGATCCGCGCCGAACAGCCCGGCCCATTGCGAATCGCTGAAGTTCTCGCTCAACCGGGCGCAGGCGGATTCGATCAGCTCTGCCTTCTCCAGCGGCTGGAGATCGGAAACCTCCCAGAACTGGATCATCCTCTGCGAAGCGGTCGCCAGCAAGGTTCCCTCGGGCGAAAAGGACACATCATATACAATCCCCCGGTGAGGGATGCGGCCGATCTCCTCTCCGGTATCGGTTTCGATCAAAAAGACATCGTTGACACCTGCAACGGCAAGCGTGCTTCCATCGGCAGTAAAAGCAAGCGCATACGCAGAGCCCTTCTCGATTAATTGGCGGGGTTCATAACCTCCATTTACAGCTTCCCAGATCTGGACCTGGCCGGAAGAGTTGGCTGAAGCCAGCATCGACCCATCCCTATTGAAGACCAGGAATGGGTTCCCGCCGGACGATGGAAGCTCTGAGATCGTCTCCCCGGACGCTCCATCCAAGAGGATGATCCTGTCTGCAAGACCGACTGCCAGCTCTGCAGGACTGCTGGCCAGGGAAAGAATTGGACCCTCCCATTCCAGCGTTTTGACTTGTTCACCTGTATTCCTATCCCACGTCTCGAGGATACCCTGGCTTGACCCTGTAATAAAGTGTGCACTATCCGGAGAAAAGGCGAAGGCGGTAACCTCATTTGTTGTATTCACCTGGCGGGATCTGCGGGTCTGCACATCCTGAATGAAGATTTCGCCAGTTGAGGTGGAAAATCCGATTGTCCGCGAGTCAGGACTGACAATGAGAGTGCGGATGTCCCCTGTGAACTCCTGCGCGGGACCGGCGAGTGGCACCGCTCCCCGTGTGGAGAAATTTCCTTCTGGAATGATGCGGATCCAGTTTGCCTCGGCTGCAACCAGCCGGTCACCTGCTGGCGTAAACTTCGAGGCCCATACCGGCTTTGAATATTCGGTTGTGCCAACCGGCGCCACCATACCTGAGACATCCCATGTGGCAAGTTTGCCATCTTCGCTGCTCGATACAAGCAGCCGGTCATCCGTGTGGAAGGCGACGGAGACTCCCTGCGCTTTGAGCGGGACCTGTTTCATCTCCACGCCGCTGTAGGCACTCCACACCCGGATCGTTTCATCATCACCGGTTGCCGCGATCCATTGTCCATCGCTGCTGATCGTCACGTCCCGCACGGGTCCATCCTGGAACAGAACCAATCGCTCACGGGCGGTGCTCAGATTCCAGACGCGCACCCTTGCATCCTCCGATGCTGTGGCAAACCACTCACTATCCGTCGCAGGAAAATCGATATCCGTCACCCAGCCGGAATGGAGCAAACGGAAGATTTCCTGTTCGATCTGGATATCGTATCCGATCGCGTAATTGTCCGCTCCTCCGCTGATCAGGAAACGGCTGTTGGGGCTGAACGCCAGGGAAACGACACCGGCCCTGTGGGGAGGCAGGGTCAGTGTCTTGGTGCTCTCCAGTCGCCAGGCCGCCACACTGCCTCGCTCGGAGCCGGCGGCCAGCCAGTTCCCATTGGGGCTGAAGGCAAGCACCGACAGGCTGCCGCCGCTGAGAAAAAGATTATCCGCCCGGGTGATGGGCTCATCGATATCGATGACGATGATCCTTCCATCCGCCCGGCCGATCGCAAGCGTTCTGCCATCGGGCGAAACTTTTATGTCACTGACAGGCGCCCCTGCATCGATCTCTGTTTTCACCTCCCCCGTTGCAGGGTCCACCACGCGCACCAGGCCTGCTGGATCGACGATAGCAATGGCTTCTCCACCCTGGACGAATATGGCATTTCCAACGGGTGATAGATTGGTGGGGCAATAAGCGCTGGCTTCCTCCACTACACTTCGCAGGCAGAGTGTGCCTTGGATGTCTACGCTGAGGAATGTCTCGCCATTCGGGCTCAACTCAAGGATGGAAATGCTTGCATCCTGTTGGGACTGGTTTACCGGAACAGGCAGCAGGTTGATATTCCTACGTAAAATTTCCTCTGCTTCATCGGATGGATGCTTTTTCCAGGAATCGATAGCCAGGAGGGTACTCGTATATAGTTCACCGGTACGATTCTGATAGATCTGCGCTCGAGCTGCGCTGCGCTGGGCCTCGGCAAAGAGCCGTTGCTGGTCGGCTCGCTCCTTCTCTGCGACTGCCGTTGCTGCGTTCTGATCCGCTTTCCGCTGATTCTCGATGGCAAGTGCAGCATTGTTTTCGGCGATCTGTTTCTGGTAGAGTGCTTCTGCCCGTTGTGTAACGGCTTCTTCACGGCGCGCGATCGCCTCTGCTTCACTCTGCTGGGCCTTGATAGAGGCGTTGTATGTCAAATAAGACAGGATCGCCAGGGACACAACGGCGACCGCAGTCGCGACCCATGCAACCGTCCTGTTCCTTTCGTTGCGGAGGCTGTGATCGATATATTTCTGCTGTAGCTCGGTGGGGGTTGGATCTTTCGATGTGTACGTCTGGACCATGTGCCGGGCATTTCGCAGGTCGCGGCCGTGCAGCAGCAGGCTGGTGTCTTTTTTGCGGTGCCACTCCAGGGCGCGGACCTGCAGCCGGCGATGTTCCTCCAGCCAGTCCAGGTCGAGTTCGATGGCGGTCTGGACCTTGGCCAGGCCTTCGTCGAAGTTATCGGTCTCGCGAATGAACGTCCAGTTCAGTTTGCGAATATCGTCCAGGGTATCCCTGGGGTTTACATCGCGCAGGACGATGGGGATGATGCGCTTGTTGTTCAGGATTGCACGGTTCACTTCCACCTTGCACACTTCGGAGGCGATCGAATCCGGGCTGATCATGAAGATGAAGGCATCCGCTTCCTCGATGCCGCGGAAGATCTGCTCGAGCCAGTCCACGGCGGGAGGAATGGCTTCCCAGTCCACCCAGACTTCTTGTCCGATGGACTTTAAGGCCTCGATCAGCTTTCGGGCCGCGGCGGAATCTCTTCTGGAATACGATACAAACAGCTTTGCCATGGAACGCTCGCTTGAAACGCCAACAAGTATTGATGGGTAGAACTACCCTTAGTGCACCGTTCCCTTGACTTTTCCCTCTATTTTATCAGCCCATGGTTTGATTTTTGTTCCTTTGGCAGCTTCACGGATTGCAGGATCAGCTCGGCAAGTGAGAGCTCGACTTTTCTTCAGGAAACGTCTCCACAAGTTTCGTGGTTTCTTCGAAAAAATTAAACAGCGAAAATCACTCGCTTATAATCCATTTATGGACAATTCATCCGACCCCCATCAGTTCACCCGGGATGCCTGGGAAGCCAACGCCGAGATCTGGGACTCGCGCATGGGCGATACCGGCAACGACTTCTTCAATGTGCTCTGCTGGCCCGCCATCGCCTCTTTGCTCGACGTCCGGCCCGGCCGCCGTTATCTGGACATTGCCTGCGGTAACGGTCTTACATCCCGCCGCCTGGCTGCGCTGGGAGGGCAGGTCACCGCCTTCGACTTTTCTGCCAACCTGATCGAGAAAGCAAAAGAACGCTCCGCGGGTCTCCAGCCTCCCATCTCCTACCATGTGATCGACGCAACTCGTGAGCAGGAATTGCTTTCCCTTGGCCAGCGATCCTTTGACTCGGCGCTTTCAAACATGGCCCTCTTCGACATCGCGGATATCGAGACCCTGTTCCAAACATTACCTAAACTCCTCAGGCCCGCCGGGACGTTTGTCTTTTCCCTGATGCATCCTGCGTTTAACAACGCCTCGTCGATGCATGTGGTGGAGGAAGTAGACTACGAAGGCGAGATCAAAACCTTATATTCCGTAAAAATTTCCCGCTACATGAGTCATTATCATGCCAAGGGCCTGGCCCTGCGTGGCCAGCCCAAGCCGCAGATGTATTTCGAGCGGCCTCTGCAATACTATCTCAACCTGGGATTTCAGAATGGATTCGTGCTGGATGGCTTTGAGGAGCGCGCCTTCCCGCCTGACCACCCGCAGACCAGTCCATTGGGTTGGGGAGGCAGGTTCAGTGAGATCCCGCCCGCCCTGGTCGCTCGAATGAGATTAGGTTGATTTTGAAAGAAAAACTCCGGGTACGAAGCCCGGAGTTTTGCAAAGCAGTTTATGGGCGATGAACGACCTGATAGTGGTACTTCGCGGCTTTGAAATAGTCCGCCGCGAACTTTGCAGCATCCTCCGAGTCATAGGGCGCGCAGCTGAACACATCCAGGTACATTGCCTGGCTCGCATCGGCAAAGTGGGCCGAGATCAGGGATGTCTCGATCAGCTGGATCATGCTGAACCCCTGGACGCGCGGCTCATCGCCAAGAAACACGACTTGCGTCTCGCCATAGCGCCGCATTTTGATGCGGTCGCACAACAACGCAACGAATTCACGGATGGCGTCGGCATTCTGCATCACCGCCAGGTCGCATCCATATAGATCTACGCAGGTCGAAACTCCCCAATAATCCGTTTGATTTTCCGCTTTTGTCCGGATTTCTTCCAGCGGATGGTTCATTCGTACAACTCTTTTCTAAAGAATTCAGGCAAGGCAAAAGCTGCCTGGTGGATATCAGGGTTCATATACTGGTTATCCCCAGGCGGATAAGGCGTCTTCAATCCGTTTTGCCAGGGGGTATCTGAGACGTACATAAAGCCAATGCCCCCACCGGGATAGGTGGGAATGTTGGCATAGTAATAGGCAGGATTCTTCGTCAGTCCCGTGGCGGACCGGTAGATCTGCTTGATCAGATCTGTGTCGAAGAAGGGCTGCTCACATTGCGTCGCCGCGGCTCCGCCCGGAACCAGCGCCCGGACCATGAGCTTGTAGAACTCGTCCGAGAACAGGCGCTCGGCCATCCCGATGGGATCGGTCGTATCGGAGATGATCACATCGAACTGGCCAGGGTTCTCCTCGAGATAACCAAAGGCGTCGCGCACCAGCAATGTGGCACGCGAGTCCGCCCACGGATCCCCGAAGGAAGCGGCAAAGTACTCACGGGAAAGGTCCACCACCCGCTGGTCCAGCTCGCAGACCACTGCCTCCTGCACGGATGGGTAGCGGAGAACCTGCTGCAGCGACCCGCCATCTCCCCCGCCCACGATCAGGACGCGCTTCGGCGCGCCCACTGCCAGCATCGGCACATGGACGATCATCTCGTGATAGCCCATGTTGTCGCGCTCGGTCAGCTGGATGATGCCATCCAGGATCATCGCATTGCCGAAGAACTCGGTTTCGACAAACTGCAGGTGCTGGTACTGGGTTTGCTCATCCGCAAGAATACGCTTGATGCGCAGGCCCTTGCGGTAATAGGGATGTAATTCCTCGGTGAACCAGATGCTCATAAGGTCCTAAAACGCAAAGGGGATCTTTTCGACTTCGGCTTCGCGGTCGATCTTGCGAAGCGTAAAATTGTCCGCGCCGAGCGCCTCTTTGATGCGCTGGATCAGCGGGATCATATCCTTGCCGATCGCACAGGTGAACAGGTCGATGGCGCAGTAATCGTATTCGGGCCAGGCATGCAAACTTGCATGCGACTCTGCGAGGAGCAAAAAACAGGTAAAGCCGTGCGGGCTGAACTTGTAGAAGCCCTCATCCACAACCGTCAGGCCGCTTTCACGGACGGCCTGCGCAAACAGCGAGTATGCCCGCTCGCTATCCATGAGGATCTCATGGTTGCAGTCGGAGAGATCGAAAATAAAGTGCTCTCCAAGTTTCAAAGTCGCGTTCACTCACACCTCCAGGGGTTAAAAATAGAAAGAACCCATCCGAAGACATCAAACTTTTTCAATTTCAACACGATCCGCAAGATGTCCGCCTTGCGTAACGTGCGAAACCGCCTTCGAATAGACTCTATTGTCGGACATTTATACTATGTCCCGCCGGATTGTCAATCTTTTTGTATCATAAAAATTGTCACAAATTTTATGGCATTCGTGGGCCTTTGGTAAAATTCGCCGTTCTTTGCAAAACCGGTATTTCTTAATGAGCATTCTTTACTTTTTCATCGAATTTCTGGATGAGCTCGTCTTCCCTCTTTCCGTGGCGAATGCAGCATTGGTCCTGACCCTCTACACCGGGATCGGTTTGATCGGCGATTTCCTGCTTATCCCCCTTCTGGAACGAGTACAGGGACTGGATTATTTGCGCTGTAGTGTAGCGATGGAGTGTATTTTGCTACCCCTTTTTCTGCTTTCGTCTGTTCTGTGGGTAAAATTGACCCTGCTGGCGTTCATCAGCCTGTTCGTGGTCGGTTGGTATGCCATCCTGAAAGCGAATTTGTTCTCCTCCATGCAGGGCCGGTCTGGCACCTTCCAGGCCCTGAGCAGTGTGAGCGGCATTGCTGGTAAACTCATCCCGCTGGGTATGGGTCTCGCCGCACACGCCTATGGACTGCAAACAGCCATGTGGCTGTTGCTCGCCGGTCCCATCGCCCTGCTGATCGGCCTGCCTCGTGTACGACTGAACTCTGATACATGACACATCCTTACTCTCTCTACTTTCATATTCCCTTCTGCACTCACCGCTGCGCCTATTGCGATTTCAATACCTATTCCGGGCAGGAAGCATTGATCCCGTCCTATGTGGATGCGCTGTGCAGGGAGATCGAATTCGTAGGTTCCAGATTTAAAACTCATCAAGGAGGCCAGGGGAGAGTACACACGATCTTTTTCGGCGGCGGCACGCCTTCGCTCCTTTCGCCAGACGATTTTGGATCCATATTTGCGGCGATTCGCAGAAACTTTCCCTTGACGGATGATGCTGAGATCACGATCGAGGCCAATCCCGGTACGGTTTCCTATGGGAACCTCCTGGAGCTGCGGCGGGTTGGCATCAACCGTATTAGTTATGGCGTCCAGTCCGCAAACACCGAAGAGCTGCGGATGCTCGAACGCGCTCATAATTTCTTCGATGTCATAGAAGCGGTGACCTCTGCCCGCAAGGCTGGTTTCGACAACCTGAATCTGGACCTCATTTATGGCCTGCCCGAGCAAACTCTTCAGACCTGGCAGACCACTGTCAGGCGGATCCTCAACCTGCATCCTGAGCACATCTCGGCCTATGCCTTGACCCTCGAGCATGGCACTCCCTTCGGACGATGGTCCGCCAAGGGTCTGCTCCCGTTACCGGATCCCGACCTCGCCGCGGAAATGTACGAGTGGCTGGGCGATACCCTCGAAGCGCATGGTTATATTCAATACGAGATCAGCAACTGGGCCTTGGATCGTCAAAGGTCGAAGGTCGAAGGTCAATTAACGGATCTTCAACCTGCAACCGTAGACCTTGTACCTTCAAACCCATCCTTCGCCTGCCGCCACAACCTGCAATACTGGCGCGGCCTTCCCTATCTCGCCTTCGGCGCGGGCGCGCACGGCTACGCCAATGGCTATCGCTATTCCAATGTGCTGCGTATTAAAACCTATATCGAGAGATTGAGCTCGGTTCACGACTCTCTGGACCTGGAATTTCCACTGTCCCCGGCCACTGTCAACCATCATAAACAAACCGCCCACGACGACTGTTCCGAATATATGATGACCGGTTTACGCCTCACCCGGGAGGGGGTAAGCGATGCAGAGTTTCAAGCCCGGTTTGGTCGATCTATGCTTGAAGCCTACCCGAGGGAAATCGATGAACTGATGAAATTGGGATTGATCGAGAACAGCACAAGGCCCGGTTTTCCAGCTGGATTGCGTCTTACACAACGCGGTCGGTTACTGGGCAACCAGGTCTTTCTGCGATTTGTGTAAGCCGGTTTCGATCGAAACGAACGACTATCCCAGCACTGCCTTGCGGATTGCGGGGGCAATGTCTATCAAATCGCTTAAGTTGCGCGTAAACTCATCGCGCCCAGCCCGATCCCCTATCACGAGCGCCGGTACATGGGCGGCGGTGTGCTTGCGGGTGGAAAGATCTTCCATATTGCCATGGTCCGATGTGACCAGGATCAGGCCGTCGTCCCAGGCCTCGACCAGTCCGCCCAGCACACCGTCGAACGTTTCCATCAGTCGGATGGCTGTGTCCATC
>DASUOS010000460.1:0-10827 GCA_036276515.1 Anaerolineales bacterium
CTTGCTGCAGGCCTGAAGGCGGGGATGGTATCCACGGTCAATGCCGTGATCGGGAATGAAGTGCTGGACACGGGATTTCACGTCACGACGCCGGATGCACATGATGTGCAGAAATATCTCGCCCGCATGGTGGAGGCAGGATTGACCCACGTCGTCCTGGAAACAACCTCGCACGGCTGGGCGCAGTACCGGGTGGACGCCTGCGAGTTCGATATCGGTGTGGTCACCAACATTACCCACGAGCACATGGACGAACATGGGTCCTATGAGAATTATCGCGCTGCCAAGGCGAGGCTGTTCTCGAGCCTGGAGATCACACAGCCAAAGCCGCAGGGGAATCCGCGGCTGGCGGTCATCAATCGCGATGATGTCAAGTCCTTTGCGTTCCTCAATGATTTCAGTGAGGTAAACAAAATCAATTATGGGTTGGGGGAGACGGCTGATGTCCGTGCTGTGGAGATCAAATACCATCCCTCGGGCATCTTTTTCACTGTCGAGAGCAAAGACTTTCGTGTAGGTATTTCGAGTCGATTGGTGGGTGCCTATAATGTTTCGAACTGTCTGGCTGCGCTGGCCGCGGCCGTCTATGGTTTGGGAATAAGGCCGGAGATTGCCGCACAGGGCATTGCTTCGCTCGATGTTATTCCCGGACGGATGGAACGGATCGATCTGGGGCAGGGCTTCACCGCGATCGTGGATTTTGCCCATACCCCGAATGCGTTGAAGGTGTCGTTGGAAGCGGCGAGGGATATGGTAGGAGAAAAGGGGACAGGGGATAAGGGACGATTGATCGCAGTGTTCGGGTCGGCTGGGTTACGCGACAAGGCGAAGCGGCGCATGATGGCCGAGACATCGGCAGAGCTGGCCGATCTGACAGTACTGACGGCCGAGGACCCACGCACGGAGTCACTGGAGGCAATCCTGGAGGAAATGGCGGAGGGCGCGAGATCCAGGGGCGGACGCGAGGGAGAAACATTCTGGCGCGTCGCGGACAGGGGGGAAGCAATCCGCTTTGCGCTGCGGCTGGCGCGTCCCGGCGATATCGTTCTCTCCTGCGGGAAGGGCCATGAGCAGTCCATGTGTTTTGGCGGCCGCGAACACCTGTGGGATGATCGTACGGCGATGCGCGCCGCGCTGGCGGAGCTTCTCGGTGTGGAGGGTCCGGCGATGCCTTATCTCCCCACCCAGGATACGGAGGAAAGGAAATGGCTGACATGGAAGTGAGACCCACCGTTCTGACCGGCACCCATGTACGTCTCGAGCCAATGACCGAGGAGCACATCCCAGCTCTGGCGGAGATCGGCGTGGGCCAGCCGTTCTGGCACTTCATGCTGTATGGCGATATGAATTCAGAAGAGGATATGCGGAACTGGGTCCGGGACATTCTCGAGCGCGCCGAAAAAGGAACCGACCTGCCGTTCGTGGCCGTCCAGCTTGCCTCTGAACGCCTGGCGGGCGCCACACGCTACCTGAACATTATGCCAAAGGATCGGGGTCTGGAGATCGGCGGTACGTGGTATGGGTCCGATTTCCAGCGCACACCGGTCAACACCGAGTGCAAATACCTGCTGCTGCGCCATGCCTTTGAAACGCTGGGATGCATCCGCGTACAGTTAAAAACCGATTCGCGCAACGAGCGCTCGCAGCGGGCCATCGAGCGCATCGGCGCGGTCAAAGAGGGGGTGCTGCGCAACCATATGATCCTGCCCGATGGGTATTACCGGCACTCTGTGTTCTACAGTATTTTGGACACGGAATGGCCGGGTGTAAAAAAGCGGCTGGAGGAGATGCTGGCGCGCTAGGGGCGCTTATCCGGCACTTTTCTGTTCCTGTGCCAGCTTTTGCAAGTACGCCAGCAGCGGGCGGACGGAAGCCGGGGCGGTTACATCATTCATCCACAGGTTGACCCGCCTGGCCGCGTCCGATACTGCGAGACGGTAGGTGATCACATCTGCCCTGCCCACGGTGACACTGGGATTGATATCCTCCTGCCGAAGCTCAAACACGCCGGAGCTTGCCACAAGCGCTGCTACTTCGCCGGCTTGTTCCGGCGGCAGGGTATTTGTGTCGGCCTGGTAGGACAGCTCCTGGTTGGCAACCCCTCCTGAAGATGAAAAATCGATTTGCATATGGAATGGCTCCTTTCCTATAACCGGTAATTATAAAACGCCCTTGAGCGATCTGTCTCAAGGGCGTTTTTCATCTGGGTCTTGGCTGCGGGGGTATCAGAGGATCCCAACCCGGCTGAGCGCCCAGTCCAGCTCATCCAGGGTTGGCTCGACAAGGATCTGACCTCCGATCTGGACCGTTGGATGGCTGGACGAACCGCCGGTCCACCACTGGACCTGGCGTGCTGCTGTGCGATCGTATTCCATATCGCGATAGATGTAGGGTACGCCAAGCCGGTCCAGGTAGCGGCGTACCATTTGGGAGGCGGCACACCAACCGGTTCCATAGACCACCACTGGAACATTCGAGCGGTATGCCGGCCCGTATGTGCGTGCCGGTTGTCTTGTGAACATATCGCCTCCTTAACGAGCTCCGGCACCGGTGGTGCTCTTCTGCAGCTCCTCCAGCTGCTCCATTAATTGATAAATATCGGGAATATGGCTCAGCCTGGGCGATATGTGGCTGAAGCGGATGTAGCCTTCTGCATCGATGACGTACAAAGCCCGCTCCGAGAAACCATCCGAATCGCGCAGGACGCCATACAGACGGGCCACCTGTCCTTTAGGGTGAAAATCTGCCAGCAGGGGGAAGCTCAGCCCGCGGACGGCAGCCCAGGCGCCGAGACTGTACAGGCTGTCCACCGAGACGCAGAGCAGCAAGGCATTCAGCCGTTCGAATTCGGCGAGCTCATTCTGGTACAGGCTCAGCTGGTCACTGCAGGCAGGGCTCCAGTCCAGAGGATAGAAGACCAGTACCACATTCCTTCCACGATAATCGGATAGGCGTATCATTTTTCCATTGGAATCGGGCAGGCTGAAATCGGGAGCCTTAGTACCTACAGGCAAACCGGTATTTTCTGCCTGTCCTTCCATCGCCGGCGCCTGCTTGTACAGATTGGCGATCGTCTCTAGAATGACGTCCGAAGGCCGGGCGGCATTGCCTTCCCCGGATTGAGGTGAACCGGACCGCAGACCTTCCTGGAGCATGGCGTGGAGAACGGATATGGCCTCCTTCTCAGGAGTGTCGGGAAGTTTTTGCTCAAGTGCGATATAGCGGGACTCCAGATCCTGAAGTCGTTGCAGGGTGGATGGGCTGTTCATCAGTACCTCCTTGTAAGCGATCTGCTAGGCGGCCTGACGTTCCTCCTGGATCCAGCGCGCCACCCGGCTGCGGATGACATGTTCCGGCTGGGCGCCGACCCAGCGGTCGACCTCACGGCCGCCCTTGAAAATAAGCAGGGTCGGGATGCTCATGGCTCGATACCGGCTCGCCAGCCCAGGGTTCTCATCCACATTGACCTTGACCACTTTCAAGGAAGTGGACTTTTCCCGGGCCAGGGCCTCCAGTGTTGGTGCGACCATTCGGCAGGGAGCACACCAGGGTGCCCAAAAATCGACCAGCACAGGACGGTCAGATTGCAGCACTTCCCGCTCGAAATCACCTGCGCCAGCGGATATGGGGCCCGTTGCACTTTCCGGATTCGTAGTCGAGCTTTGCACAGCTGGTGCAGGTCCCTCGCCCAGAAGGTGGGCAACGTGGCGGGCAGCGTCCCTGGAGAGGAGGCTGTCCTGGCGGGTCACCGTCCGGCCATCACGTACGGTCACGATCGCCGGAAGCCGGGAGAGGTTATAGCGGGAGATGGCCAGCGGCGCATCGCTGCGCGCCAGCCTGACGAGCAGTGCCCGGCCTGCGTAACGCCGCGCCAGTTCGTCCAGGATCTGCTGGTAATCGGATGGCAGTTCCCGGTCGTAAAAGATCATCGCGACCGGAAGGCCGGCCTTCAGGACGCGCTCCAGGCTGAGATCACTGCTGGTGAGCACTGTATCGAAACCATTTGCCATGTGAATTCTCCAAAATGAATCGGGTCACTCTGTTATATACATGCTGAATGTAAGAAATCTATCAATGGCAGATAAAGGATTGATCAGAATTCATGAATGAGCAACCAGGCAGGGAGTTCGACATGGCAAAGAGATAGCGCAACGGGACATCAGTCCTGGATCGTGCGCAGTGCAGATTTGGATGCCGATGCCCGGCCAAGCAGGAAGAGTCCCAGGGTACTGGTCAGGCCGATGCCCAGGCCCCCGACCCAGATCGCCTGCGGCGCGATGTTGTCATTCAGGAAACCGCCGATCAGTGGGGCAAGAGTTCGGGCGAGACCCCATCCCAGCCAGTGAATGGACATATAACGGCCGCGCAGATCGGCGGGCGCGAGATCCGCTACATACTTGCTGGCTGTAGGGACCAGGGTCAGCTCGCCGAAGGTCAGGATCACCATGCTCAGCCAGAATCCCCAGAAGCCGGTCATGAGCGCCACGCTTCCGACGCCCAGCGCATAAATCAGCATACCCGTACCCAGGACCGGGAGTGTGGAGTGCCGTCTTGTGATGCGGGTGATCGAAAACTGGACAAACACGCACATCAGCGCATTCGTCGTCGGGATCCAGCCATATAATGATTCGGGGATGCCGTAATTTGTCTTGGCGTAGACCGGCATGAGGATCCACAACATGGTAGGCGCGATCAGGCCCAGGCTGACCATGGCAACGAAAGCAATATAACTCTTATCTTTAAATACACGGCCATAGCCTTCCGCTGTTGGTGAGGCGGGAATGCTGCTGTTTCTGCCGGATTTATCCAGAGTTTCGCGCGCCAGGAAGAAGAGAAGAACGCTGTAGCTCAGGAACCCGGTTCCGGCCGCGTAAAAAGCCAGGTCATAGGAGCGGGTGGCGAGGAAGCCGCCGATGGCAGGTCCCAGCGCAAAGGCGGCATTGTTGGCGATACGGTTGATGGCGTAGGCGTCGGTCCGCTTTTCAGCCGGGACCATGTCGGCCAGCATCGCGTCTGCACCGACCTGGTACAGTGGATTCGATAAACCGATCATGATCATCAGCCCGACAAACTGAGGATACGTTTCGGCGCGCATCAGCAGGAAGTACGTGAGACCAGTCATGGTCAGGCTGAAATTCATCACCACCTTGCGGCCTACCTTGTCGGCCAGAGTCCCTGCTATGAGCGAAGAGAGCAGGCCGGTCCCGGCATTGATGGAAATCAGGGCAGCAACGGTGCTGAGAGGCAGGTCCAGCTTTCCACTCGCATAGATCAGGAGAAACGGCCAGATCATGCTTCCGCCTGCCGTGGCAAGCACGATACCGGTGATCATCAGCCAGTACTGGCGCGGATATTGGTGATAAAGGTTTCGAAGAGACTGGATTGGATTCATAGCTGGGCGAGTCTATCATGAATGACCCGTCCCAAACAGCTGCAGGGAGGTCAGCTTATTTGAACACGTTGACCCAGTAATAAGGCTGGATCTCCCGAAGTGTTTTTGCTATCCAGCGGGTAGGATCGGCCGGGTCTGGCACAGCGACTTCGACCTGATCGCCCCAGTGGAAGAGGCGTTCCTGGCAGATGCCGCACGGGGTCAGGACGACGATCGGATGTGCCCCTGATAGACGTGAGACACACACAGAAGCTGTAATCTTCTGATTACGCTTTTCCGCCTCACAGATCGCACCGGTCTCGGCACACAGGCCTCCGCCGCCCCATTCCGGCTGGAAGAATACGCCGGTCAGGATGCTGCCATCTTCGGTATACAGGGCAGCCGCGATCCCCTCCACGGCCGGAAAGCGCCGGTTGAGCAGTTCAACCGCCGCGTCCACAAGTGTTTGATCGAGATGCATCTTCGATTCTCCTCCTGTTTATGGATTATGGCTTGAGCTCACTGGCAAGCAGGCTCTTCATGTATAGATTTTGCTCCCAGACGTCGCCTACCGGCTGGTTGGTAAAAGGCGCGGTGTGCATGTACGCCGGCGGGCCAAACTCGGGTGTGATGTACAGGGTATTCATGCCGTTGCTTTTATGCTGATCGATGACCTCCTGCCACAGGGTCAGGTGTCTCGTCAGAGCGTGCGACCATTCGGGGGCACGCGGGTCGGGAATCTGGGGCCCCTCTGCATAGCCCACGCGGGCGTGTATATAATCCGCCCGGGAAATGGCGAGCTCCAGATTTGCGCGCTGATCGGCGAGATCCGACTCATGGACCACCATCCAGTGGGAGAAGTCGGCGGTCAGCCGCATCGCAGGGACGACTTCCAGATATTTGCGCGTCTCAATGGCGGAGTAGGTGGGCCGGCCGCGATGGGTCTCGACCAGGATCGGAATCCCTGAGCTCCGGCTCAGATCTGCAATACGCTCGAAGATCTGCACATTTTCATCAAAGGAGAAAATATCCCGCCCGGCATGGGTGTTGATGAATACAACATTGCATTGCGCGGCAAACTCGAACTGGAGCTCCAGACTCTGGATGTGCTCCTTGTACGATTGTCCCTGGGTCAGGATCTGTCCGATCAGGCGTAGTCCATACGCTTCATGCAGGCGAGTGATCTCCACCGATGATTCCTTCAGAGATCCCAGATAGATCTCTGTGGCTTCGAACCCGCTCTCCACAGCGCGCTGGAGGAAGCGTTCCAGCGGATCGTCCCACATTTCCCATTTGGATTTGCCAAAGATGAGTTTCACCGTACACCTCCCGTCATTAAGAGTAGAGCCGTCTGCGGCACGAAACGATCACCGTATCTGGCGCAGGCTGCGGAATGTGATCGAATAGCGGAGCGACTCAACAGCCGGGATGCTGTGCTCCCACTCGGTGCGCGCCGGGCCACGCAGCAGGTAGGCCGAGCGCGGCTCCACGATTTGCGAGTAGCGTTCCCACGTGGCAGCGGTCTTCCGGCGGAGACGAAAAACGCAGGCGGAGAGCAGCGAGATCCCGACCACATTGTCGAACACCCCTTTATCGCGATGCCAGCCGATCGTGGTCCCGGTGCTGTACTCGGTGACAAGCGCGTGAGGCAGGTCTTCCGGTGTGAGACTGGCAAAAGCAGCCGCACGCTCACGCACTTGCTGGAGAAAGGGGGGAATCTCATCTATCGGTCGCAGGGTGCGATCCTCGAAATCGTAATGCCAGCCATACGAGAGGACCCTCCGCTTGCCAGTATAGCCGTGGAATTCGAATTCCTTTAGGGGGAGCTCCTGGATGTGCTTGACAAGATCGTGCTCCTCCTCGATCGGCAATACGTCCGTTTGATAGCGAAATCCTTCGGGTGGGGGAAACTGGGCTTTCCTTCTCATATTCCTATTTTTATATCTTGAAAATTCATGCCTCGCTGCACCAGTGCACACAGTTGCGTACCAGAGCCTGAAAGGACGGATGCAGCCAGACCTCAACGTTGTGACCGGGCGTCAGCACGGCGACGCGCCCATTGCCTTCCACCCGTCGCCAGCCGCCGGGCTGTTCGCCATGCTCTGAAGTCGTGGTCATAAACACGTCCACGAAAGGATCGTTCATCTCCATAAAGTAATGCTCATCTTTTACAGTAAACGCGCTGCTCCCGGTAGAGAGCTGATGGCCTGGCAGGGGAGTTACAGTAACCGGACATTGATCCGGATGGTGGTGAAATACACCCCCTAACAAACTGCGGAGCACAGGCATCTGCTCGTACTCGGCCGTGCCGGAATGGATGGCCAGCAGTCCATGTCCCTGGCGTACATATTCGGCAAAGGCTGCCGCGACAGGCCCGGTCATCCAGGCGGACCGGTCGGTGGCCGATATATTATTGGACTTGGTCAGGATCACGGCGGGATAGCGCTGCATGCCGTCCAATGACCAATTCTCGGCGTTTTCGAGCCAGTCAAAGGTGAATTCCGCGCCGTTCAATGGCTCAAGGCCCTCCTGAGGAACCCGGGCCAGATGCCAGTAATCATCGCATAGAACAAGGATCTTCATTCTCCACGCTCCGTGACGAATCATATCATGTCTCCGCCAGATACCGTTAAGCATGGCAGAAAGGTCCATGGCTCAAACACACTATGGCTGAAATGCCTGAAGTCGAAACACTCGTTCGTGACCTGCGGGAGGCCGTGGTCGGGCGGACCCTGCTGCGGACGGAGGTCCTGCGCCCCGCCGCGGTGCGCTTTCCAGCTGTGGATGAGTTTACTGCACTGCTCACCGACCGCCTTGTTCTGGGTAGCCAGCGTCGGGCAAAATACATCCTGCTCTCCCTTTCGGGAGATCTTGTTCTGGCCATCCACCTGGCATTGTGGGGTACGGTGGCACTTGTACCGGATGATCAGCCGCGTCTGCCGGAAAGCCTGATCGTCTGGCACCTCGACCGGGAGGAGGAGCTGCGCTTCACCGACAAGCTCGGTTATGCCAGGGCAGCAGCCGGACCGCCAGATGTCCTGGCGAACCAGCTGGACCTGAACTCCCTGGGCCCCGAAGCGCTGGATCCCAGCTTCGATGTGGATGTGCTCGCTCGCCAGCTTGTCCGCCGTCGTGGGGTACTGAAGAGTATATTGTTGAACCAGCGCGTGATCGCCGGCCTGGGAAATCGGGACGCAGATGAAAGCCTGTGGCTGGCCGGCATCGATCCCCGCCGATCCGCCACCACACTGACCTCCGATGAATTCGCCCGGCTGCACTCGGCGATTCAACAGGTTCTAACCGAAGGGATCGCCTTGCGCGGCACACAGCGCGACCTGTTCGGCCGCAAGGGAGGAGCTGTTCACCGCCGTAATATCTTCGAACGGACCGGGGAACCCTGTCCACGCTGCGGCACACCCATAATTTATATACGGATCGGTGGACGGAATACGCACTACTGCCCCAACTGCCAGCATTGATTAGAATAAATATATCAGGTGGGCATTCGCTCGACGCACGCCCTCAGCGCGGCTACAGGAGGCGCCACCCGGCTCAGGAACTCTGCCGGCCGCAGGTCGAGTATCTTCCATCCCTTCTCCGGTGTGAAGTGAGCTCGTAATTCCTGTTCGGTGACCTCTCGAGGCAGATTGGGAATCGAAAAATCGAAAGCAAATGCCAGCAGGTAGTACCGCCCTCCCGGAAGCAGCGACGAGGCGACATCGTCAAGGAAGCGTTGGCCCTGATCCGGGTCGAACAGGTGATAGAACCCCGAGTCTACGACCGAGCCAAACTGCCTCCCGAGGAGCGAGGGTTGCAATGCGTCCGCAATCTGAAAATCCAATAAGCGAGTCAGCTCTGCCGGTAGGCGGGCGGCCTTCTGCCGCGCTTGCGTAATGGCTGTCTCCACAAAATCCACACCGGTTACACGGTGACCGAGCCGGGCCAGATGAATCGCCAGGTCGCCGGAGCCGCAGCCCACATCCAGGATTGGATCGGCGGGTGGGAATTCCGAGAACAGCGTAGATAAAGCAGGCTGAGGCCCACCGATATCCCAGGGTGGAACATCGCTATACACAAAGTCAAAGAAAGCACGCGGATCGGAACCAAATCTACTCATAAATCCATTCTTTCAGGCTGGCGTGGGATTTCCTTAACAGAACGTTTGACGGAATTTCTGCCAGGTAAATTTTACTGGGGAATGATCTCCGCCAATAGATCGAGCTTGGGAAGCGCCTCCTCGCGGTTTTCTCCAAAGATAGTTAATATGATTTTCGAAACCCCGCTTTCTTCCATCTCAGCGAGGCTTCTTTCGTCAGGAATGGACCCTTCAAAAAGGGATATTTCCAGCGAGTCCGGTTTGCGTTCGTAGGAGGCAGCCAGCTCCTGTAATTGGGCGATAGCTGGCTTTGCCTTCGACCATTCGAGCATCCAGGGAGCCCAGCCATCGCAAAGCTCTGCGGCGCACGCAAGGGCCTTTTCGCCGGATCCGCCCATGATGATGGGAGGGCGGGGCTTCTGATAGGGTTTTGGAAAGGCTTTCATTTTGTCAAAGTTGACAAATCTACCATGGAATTCAGATTCGTCTTTTTTCCAGATCTCCTGGATTGCTTGAAGTTGTTCTCTGAGCAGCTGAAACCGCGTCCGGTACTCCACGCCATGGTCGGACATTTCGGATTCGAGCCAGCCGGCTCCGACGCCAAAAATAAACCGTCCCTTGGAAAGGAGATCGATCGTGGCTGTCTCTTTCGCCAGAAAGATAGGGTCGCGCTCGATCACGAGGGCGACACCGCTCGCGACTCGGATGGATTTGGTGGCTGCTGCAGCCAGGGTCATGGCAACAAAGATATCGTACGTCTGCCAGTAATAGTCGGGCAAACGGAACGTCCCATCCGGTGCGTTCAGGAAGCGTAAAGGAATGTGTGAATGCTCCGAAAACCATACGGAATCCAGGCCGCGATCCTCGGCGGCACGGGCGAGTTCATCCGGTTGAATGGAGGTTTCCGTTGGAAAAACGTGAACACCAAATTTCATCTTGCCTTCCTCTCATCGATCTTACTTGATCACCAATGTCGAAAAGTATGCCTCTGTACCGGCGCCGATCCAGAGGGCGATCTGTCCCCGGGTTGCGCCGAGTTTCAGATCGTTCACGATTAGACAAGGCTGCTCTGCACGATTGACATATAACTCCGCCCGATGGCCTGAAACGACAATTTTTACCGGTGTCCAGGCCCCGGGTACAAGGTCAGTATAGGATTCATAAATTCCTGGCGACTCCTCCCGTAACCGGTACCATGGGTAGTCGGGATAGGAGATGTACTGGGTGGAATGGTTGCGGCGCAGCTGGTCATCGGACCGCCCGTTCGTTGGCCTCAGGAAGAAGCATTCGAAGCGCGAGCCATGAGGCTGGACACGGAAGGCAATGCCGACAAAACCGCGCATATCCTGAGGCGCATCCC
>DASUOS010000461.1:0-3716 GCA_036276515.1 Anaerolineales bacterium
AACAATTGTCAGGAGTGGGGTATGCCACCTTCCTATCGTTAGGAGAACGTCTGGTTTTCTAAACTAAAACTAGGTTTAGACCAGCTAAGGCTTCCCAGTCCTTCGGTCAATATGCAGTTCAGGCGGTGTCTCTATTTGGTACCTCCTTTCTGTTGAACCCATATTACAACAAAGCAGGAGCCAGTACATTAAAATAGATTTACAGTTTTGTAATAAAAAATATTAACTGACATAAAGCAGTGCTTGTAAGGGTTTTGTGCATTTTATGTTCGGGGAATATCCAGTGAATTCTTTCATGATGTTGTTTATATAATCTTACTATCCGCAAGTACTGAGTGAACACTGATTATTCAGGTTCGATGTTAGCTGCAAAACTCGGTTTTTGATTGCGGTTTAGCAGACGTCCGATCAAAACGCCGGCAGGGGCAGCCAATGCGAAAGCCAGGATCCCCGAAAGGATCAGACTCACGAAAGCGAACCCGCCAATCCACAGGAAGGAATAGGGTATAGGATCCTCCTTCACCACTTCCCCGTTTTGATCTATACAATGAAGCTCCTAAGCTGTGGAAGGCTGCCTGTTTCCAAATTCATTGGTGGTCGTCGTCTAGATATTTTTCTACATCTGCTGTGTCTACCTGCCAGATGGTATTTGAGAGATAAGGCTTGAATCCCATTTCGTTATTGATCTTGAGCATCGGCCCGTTTGAATTGGCATTGTTCGTTCGCATAAACTCGACCTCCGGACGTTCCCGAAGAATTTTATTCATCATCTCAGCTTTGAGCCAGCGTCCCAGGCCCTGATTACGATAGGCCGGGTAGACGCCTGTAAATGCCTGGTTGAGGATCATGGGCCGATTCGGATTCCAGAATACCTCCGTTAACCCGGCCAGGTTTCCATTGTTGCGCTCGATCAGGTACATTGTCCAACGCAGATACCCCTGCGAAAACAGGTTCTTTTCCTCCTGGCGTAAAATTTCCGGGGTGAAAGTAAAGTCTTCCAATTGCAGTTCGTCTCTTGGCGAATCATTTCCCACCTTCTGAAAGAGGGCGGCAATTTGGTCGATCATGTCGTTGGGATAAGGGCCGCTTAGAAAACATACGTCGAACTCAGAGCGATTATTTTCTCTTTCTGCCATCCACATTTCTACAAGTGTCTTGTCAAATTCAGACACCCTTAACTGGTTCACATGCATGCGTAATCCTCTACGACCGTGAAGATGTTCGAACCAGATTGCGGTTTCACGGATGAGATCGCTTGTGAAGCTAATCAGCAGCGTACGGTTATGTTTCTTGATAAAAGGAAGCAGTCGGTGCAGCGCCTGGCGCCCAATCCCCTGATTGCGGTACAAAGGCAATACTTCGACTCGTAAGTCAGCCGAATGCTCGTTATCGCCGGTATGAAAGATCATACAGTCACAGTAGGCTATGACCTCCGGCCCCGATGGGTGCCAGGCGATATACGCCTCGTACTCGATAAAATCCGGAATGTTTTTCCAGCCCTGGATATGCTCTTCGAGAAGGATAGGCGGATCGTCAGGTCGATATTCACGGTTTAAGATATTCTTGAATGTACTCAGGCTGGCATACTCTTTCTGTGTGGCATGAGAAAAATCGATAGGCTGAAAATCGACCTGGATCCTGGACATTGGGACCTCCTGGCGTGCCGTCCATCGGTGCAACTCCTATCGTCATTTTATGGTTTTTGAAGGGGAGAGTCAATCGATTTTGGGATTATGAAATGGGTACAATGGATTGGCATCTTTTATGATCCCTTTCTGAACAATCTGTAGAAAACGGAGCCATGCCCTTATGAAGTTTATTGTCTTTTCCGGCCTACCGGGTACAGGAAAGAGCACGTTGGCGGAGGCATTGGGGAAGTCTATGCATGTTCCCGTCTTTGCCAAGGATTGGCTGGAAGCCACGCTCCTGCGCTGTGAAGTGGTTCCCTCCAATCCAGAGAAACCGTTGGGCTCAGCCGGTTATCAATTGCTGACTACACTGGCAGAACGGCAATTCATGCTCGGACAATCCGTCATCCTGGATAGTGTCGCCGGCACCCGGACGATCCGCGAATCGTGGAAGCGCTTGGGTGAGCAATACCAGGCGGGCTGGCGCGTGATCGAGTGTATTTGTTCGGACCAGGCGTTTCATCGTGCCCGGCTTTCCGCACGCCGGCGTGCAATCCCTGGCTGGCACGAGCTGCAGTGGTCCGATGTGCAAAAATCAAAGGCATATTTCCTTCCTTGGGAAGGGGAGCACCTTACCTTGGACATGATGAACCCATTCGATGAGAATTTTGCTCGGACACTAAAATATTGTGAGTGACTTGATTGTGAGATATAATACAAATTGTCAGACAACTTTGTGCCTGCATAAAACCGTACGAGTTAACTCGAAAATCTACCCACAAGAGAGGCGATATGACCACCATTGACCTGACCATTGAAGAGTCTCGCCGTGCGAACGCCGTCCAGCGAGCCCGGGAACGCAATATCATCATCCCCACCTATGCCCAGATGAAGGATCCCTCCAGGATCCCGGCGAAGATCAAGGAGGAATTGAAAGGGATAGGACTTTGGGATATTCATCCTCGCAACCTTTTTCGCATAAATTGGCACAATGAACCGACCGCGTCGGGCGGGACGTTTGGCGGTGTCAACTACCTCGAGCTTCCTTCGTCGCTGACGGGAGTACCGGCCCGCATCATTGCCCTGGTGGGCAAGTGGTTCCCGACCGGCGCCCACAAGGTCGGCGCCGCGTTCAGCTGCCTGGTGCCGCGGCTGGTGACAGGCCAGTTCGACCCGACGACGCAAAAGGCCGTCTGGCCGTCCACAGGCAACTACTGTCGCGGCGGCGCGTATGATTCCGCTCTGCTGGCCTGCGAGTCGATCGCCATCCTGCCTGAGGGGATGTCGAAGGAGCGCTTCGACTGGCTGGCTCAGGTCGCAGGCGAGACGATCAAAACGCCTGGCTCGGAATCGAACGTTAAGGAGATCTTCGACAAATGCTGGGAGCTGCGCAACTCCGGCCAGGACCTGATGATCTTCAACCAGTTCGAAGAGTTTGGGAATTATCTCTGGCACTTCGAAGTGACCGGCCACGCCATGGAGGAAATCCTGCAACAGGTGATGGGACCCAACGATCGCTATCGCGGCATGGCTTCTGCCACCGGGTCGGCTGGGACGATCGCCAGCGGCGACTACCTGAAGAAGCTCTTTCCCGAGAGCAAGATCGTCGCCAGCGAGGCGCTGCAGTGTCCGACGCTGCTCGAGAACGGCTTTGGCGCCCACCGCATCGAGGGCATCGGCGACAAGCATGTGCCCTGGATCCACAATACCAAGAACACCGATGTGGTCGTTGCCATCGACGACAACGCCGTCGTCAATATTTCCCGCCTCTTCAACGAGGAGAATGGACGTGCCTACCTGGTCGAGAAAGGCGTCCCCGAAGCGACTGTGGACCAGCTGGAACTGCTCGGCTTCTCCGGCATTTCGAACGTGCTTTCCTGCATCAAGGCTGCCAAGTATTATGAGATGGGCGAAAATGACATCATGGTCACCGTCCTGACCGACTCCATGGAGCTGTACCGCTCACGCCTGCACGAGATGCACCAGGAATTCGGTTCCTACAGCGAGCGCGACGCAGCAGCCGATTTTGCCCGCTACCTGCATGGCCAGTCCACCGACAACATGCTCGAGCTGCGCTATACCGACCGC
>DASUOS010000462.1:0-7272 GCA_036276515.1 Anaerolineales bacterium
ACCTTCATATCCATTTCATTCTCGGTATCGATGATGCCCAGCTGGCTGGCGATCTCGGTCGCGGTGAGCGGGTGGTCACCGGTGATCATGATCGTGCGGATGCCGGCGGATTTCGTCAGCGCCACAGCCTCGCGTACTTCAATGCGCGGCGGGTCGATCATACCGAACAGGCCGACAAAGGTAAGGTTCTGCTCCAGGTCCGTCTGGATCACGTCGGGGATCTGGTTGATCAGGCGAAAGGCGACGCCCAGGACACGCATCCCTTTTCGGGCCAGGGTCTGGTTGGCCGCCTCCGCCCGGACCTTGTAACTTTCGTCCATCGGCTCGGCTTTACCGTTCACCCAGACGTGACTCGAAAGGTCAAGCAGCCCGTCTACGCTGCCTTTGGTAAAGGCAATATAACGGTGATGGCTGACGTCCAGCCCGGTCAGCAGATCAGGGCTGTACTGGCGCAGGTCATGAACCGTAGTCATACGTTTGCGCTCGGAATCGAAAGAAAGTTCCGCGGCCCGGGGAAAGGAGGTGTCAAGCGACGATTTCCAGTATCCCATTTTGGCGGCGGCCGTGACCAGCGCGCCTTCGGTGGGGTCGCCTAGCGTATGGTAGCGGTCATCGCCTTCGTCCACGAGCCGGGCATCGTTACATAACGCCCCACCGACCGCGGCCAGAGAAAGGGCGGATTCAGCCGGTGCACCCAATGACCGTCTCGCGGTGAAGGAACCGCTCCGGTCCATCTCGTTTGTCAGGTCGAGGGCATGGTTAGCCACATCCAGCACGACGACGGTCATCCGGTTCTCGGTGAGGGTGCCGGACTTGTCGGAGCAGATCACAGTCCCGGAGCCGAGCGTCTCGACCGCCGGCAGCCTGCGGATCAGCGAATTTTTCGCCAGCATCCGCTGCGCGCCCAATGCCAGGGTAATCGTGACCACGGCCGGAAGCCCCTCCGGCACGATCGCCACGGCCACGCTCACCGCGGTCAGCAGCATGTGGCGCAGATCGTCGCCCCGCAAAAAGCCAAGAATGGCAATCAGGATCGCGATCCCGACGCCAATGACAGCCAGGGTTTTCCCCAGCGCGTCGAGCCGTTTCTGTAAGGGGGTTTGCTCCGCGCCGCTCTGCTGGATGAGGTCGGCGATCCGGCCCAGCTCGGTCTGCATGCCGGTGGCCACCGTCAGGGCCAGGCCGCGTCCCTGGGTGACGATGGTGCCCATGTAGGCCATGTTGCGGCGGTCGCCCAGGGGAAGATCCTCGCCGGAGAGTTTGGCGATCTGTTTCGCGACCGGCTCCGATTCGCCCGTCAGCGCTGCCTCCTGGATACGAAGGTTGACCGCCTCGAGCAGGCGCACATCCGCGGGCAGGACGTTGCCCGCTTCCAGGTGGAGGATGTCGCCGGGGACCAGCTCGCGGGCCGAGACTTCCTGCAGTTTGCCATCCCGCACGACGCGCACATTTGGCACAGATAATTTCTTAAGCGCGGCAATGGCCTGTTCTGCGCGGTATTCCTGGACGAACCCCAGGATGGCGTACAGGATGACAATGGCGGTAATGGCGATCGTGTTCTTCAGATCCCCCAGAAGGCCCGCGACCACCGCCGCCGCGATCAGGATAAGCACCATGGTGGCGGTGATCTGTTCCCAGAAGATCTTCAGTGGGGTTCGTCCCCCTTTTTCGACAAGCTCATTACGCCCATACTGTGCCAGGCGCGCCGCAGCTTCGTTTTGAGTTAGACCTGTCCCCGGCTCGGTTCGAAGAGCTTCGAGGGTGGTTTCGATGGATTGCAAATGCCAGTTCATGGGTTATTCCAATTCTTTGCTATTTTGCCTTGCCCGCCGCAGCAGAGGCAGGGATCCGCGGTAATGATACACGAGATAGGCAGCGGCTAATAAAAATCCACTTATGAAAATAAGCGGCAGGTGGGTTTTGATGTACTCACTGATCAACATCCACTCATGCCCGAGAAGGTAGCCTGTGCCGATCAGAAAGGTACACCAGACGTACGCCCCCGCAAATGTGGCCACAAAAAACTTGATGAACGGGATGCGCGCCAGGCCCGCAGGGATGCTGACCAGGGTCCGCACACCAGGGGTCAGGCGCCCAACCAGGACGATCCCGATGCCCCATTTTTTGCACAGTTCTTCCGCCTTCGCGATGTATTTGAGATCGATATGAAAGATCTTCGCGAATTTATCCACCAGCGGACGGCCGCCCTTCCTGGCGATCCAATAGGTGATCGACGCGCCGATCGCGCTGCCCAACCCGGCATACAGACCGGCCAGTGGAATAAAGGAGGCCGAAAGGCCGTGGTTCTCGATCAGCATCCAGCCGGCAAAGGCCAGAATGATCTCGGCCGGTGTGATACCGGTCGCGTTCTCGAAGATCATCAGGCAGAACACACCGAACCATCCGAACTGGTCGAATATGGTCTGCAGGGTCGAGAGGATCGTTTTTTCGAGGGAATCAAGCATAGAGTATTCCTTACCAAAAGGTTGAGATTGCTTCAGGCCGCGCCCTCGCAACCCCGGAAAAACAGCCGGGGCGCTGACACGAATTAACAAAAAGACCATCGCCACATGCTGCTGGCGATGGTCTTGCCTTTCACTGAACAGCCGGTGGCTTCTTGCGCCACGTACTGACGGCTGCGCATCCCAAAGTGGGCGGCTACTCCCCATCGGAGTTTGGCGGATTATACAGGGATTTTACATACCAGACCCGTTTGCTGAGAGGACTCTTATCCGAGAGGCTGCGGGACTCGGCCAGCCGCTTTCAAAGCGGACCGGATCATCAGGTACTCTGTAATGTTTTCCATCGTGATCATGCCCACCAGCTGGCCGGCATGGGTCACCGGCAGAGTCTTCGATCCGGCTTCCTGCAGGCGCATCAGGGCCATCTCGAGCATATCATAGGAATCCACTTCCGGGAGGTCGCTGCGGGCAAAGTCCATGACCGGGGCGGACTGGCCGTGTTCGGTGAGCGCCCGCATGAACGCATCCCGTTCGAGAACGCCGGCGACACGCCCGTTCGCGTCCACGACCGGGAAATCGTGCTGGGAGCCGGCCAGGATGTATCCCACCACTTGCGACAGGTTATCGCCCGGCGAGAGCGTCCGGAAATCGGTCATCATCGCACGGGTAACGGGGATCCCATTCATCGTGCTGCGAGCCTGGACCGCTCCCGCTTCCTGTGAAGCGCCGATCCAGACAAAGAAGGCGATGAAGAGCAGGAACGGGTTGCTGAACAGGCCGATAAAGCCAAAGACGAAGGCCAGCCCCTGGCCGATGGTGGCGGCGATCTGGGTTGCGCGCACGTAATCCATGCGCATGGCGAGCAGCGCCCGCAGCACTCGTCCCCCATCCATCGGGAAGGCGGGGATCAGGTTGAACAACACCAGGCTAATGTTC
Organism: Anaerolineales bacterium; assembly: GCA_036276515.1. Lineage (GTDB taxonomy): Bacteria > Chloroflexota > Anaerolineae > Anaerolineales > Villigracilaceae > Defluviilinea. The sequence continues at coordinate 3,399 of DASUOS010000462.1, forward strand.
ACGATCAGCAGGCGCTGGACGAAGGAACCCGAACCGACGCTCAGAGACGTGAGCGGCACGAGACCATTCGTTGCGACGAGATAGACATACAGCAGCGCTGCGATCACCACGTTGACGGCCGGTCCCATCAGGGCGACCCACAACTCCTCGATCGGCTTCTCCGGCATACGCTCCAGGCGCGCCACGCCGCCGATCGGGTAGAGCGTGATATCGCGGGTCTTGATCCCGTAGCGGCGGGCCGTGAGGGCGTGGCCGTATTCATGCAACACTACACATAAAAAGAGGGCCAGGATGAACAGGATCCCTACCAACGCTTCACCCCAGTCCCGGTTCTCCAGCCAGTGGCTGTATCCCACCCAGGCGAGAAGCAGAACGAACGTCGCGTGGACGAACACATCGATTCCTGCAAATGTACCCAGTTTCCATTGCCATTTCATATTCCAACTCCTTTGTATGGACGGCATTCTACACAGAATTTATAAGAATAATGTTATAAGAATTCTATCAGGAGCTATCAGGCTCATAAAAACAATTACCCGGCGGGGTATAAACCCACCCTGCTCCTACTGAGCTTAACGAAAAAAAGAGCAGGCTGTTCGCCTGCTCCTGCTTCTGATCTGACCGGCAGCTATTTGATGATCCCCAGCTTCTTGCCTGCTTCGCCGATGACGTCCATGGCCCGCTCGATCTCACTTGGATCATGGGCGGCGGTGACCGTGGCCCGCAAGCGGGCGAGACCTTCGGGGACTGCCGGCGAGACGACGGGCAGGACGAACACATCGTTATGCTGCGCCTCGCGCGTCATCGCAAAGGCCTTCTCGTCATCGCCGCACAGCACCGGGACGATGGCCGTCTCGGTCAGCATGGTGTCGAATCCCATGCCCTTGAGGCCGCCGATGAACTGCTTCGTGTTCTGGTTGAGGCGCTCGATGCGCCAGGGCTCGTCGAGAATGACTTTGAACGCTTCGTTGGCAGCTGCGGCCTGGGCCGGCGGCAGGGCCGCAGAGAAGATGTAAGCCCGGCTGGCATGCCGCAGATAGCTGATGATCTCCTTGCGGGCTGCCACATAGCCGCCCACCGAGGGGATGGTCTTGCTCAGCGTCCCCATTTTGATGTCGATCACATTCCCGAGGCCGAAATACTCCTCGATGCCGGTGCCCCGTTCACCGAGCACCCCCACCGAGTGCGCTTCGTCGATCATCAGCCAGGCTTTATATTGTTTGCACAATTCCAGCATTTTCGGCAGGTCGATGATATCGCCGTCCATGCTGAAGACGGAATCGGCGATCACCAGCTTGGCAACATCCGGCGGCGCATTGCGCAGCAGCCCCTCGAGGTGCGCCATGTCATTGTGCCTGAAGCGGCGGAACTCCGCGCCCGACATCAGACAGCCGTCCACGATGGAAGCATGGTTCAGCTTATCCGAGAAGATATAATCGCCGCGCCCCATCAGGGTCGAGATGACGGTCAGGTTGGTGGCATATCCGGAGGTGTAGGTGATGGCCGCTTCTGTGTGCTTGAAATTTGCTATCGTCTCTTCCAGCTCGTCGTGGATCGTCAGGGTCCCGGCCAGGGTCCGGACACCGTTCGTACCGGTGCCAAATTTGTCCACGGCTTTCTTGGCCGCTTCGTTGATCCGCGGATGACCCACCAGTCCCAGGTAGCTGTAGGAGGCATACATGCCCATCACCCGCCCGCGCACGCGCACTTTCGAGTCGCTGAGCATCTCCTCCACGGCCTGGTTGTAAAAGTACAGGTCGTTCTCTTTCAGCATTGATAAACGATCGTTCATGGCCCGGATGCGGCGGGTGACAGAATCGTCTGTGTTGTGTAAATCCATGAAGGGTCCTCCGGAAAAGAATGACGCAAGTGTACCAGAAACTTCCAGCGGCAACCCTGCACAGGGTCAGCTCATTTTCACCGACCTGCCCGTCTGAGCCGATTCCAGCAGGGCCTTGATGATTTTGACATTGCTGCGGCTGTCGTCGAGGGAAATGCGCGGCTCTTTTCCGAGCAGGATCGAGTCGGCCATGTCTTCCACCTCGCCGAGATAGAGCTCCTGTCCCTTGATCTTGATCGTTTCGGTCTTGCCCTCGCGCGTCAGGTAGATCTTTTCGTCGGTTTCCGGCTTGAACGGATGCGGGATGCTGAGCGTCCCCTCGCTGCCGACGATCTCCATGAAGGCATGAAAGGGGATCGCAAAACTACTATCGAACTGCATCAGGACGTTCCTGTCGAATCGCATCTGTCCGACAAAGGTCTCGTCGATCCCTGTCAGGCCGGTGACCTGCCAGCCAAAGACCTCGAGCGGCTCCTGCCCGAGGACACTGCGCGCGTAGCTGATGGGGTAGCAGCCAATATCCCAGATACTCCCGCCTCCGTACTCCGGTTTCAGCCGCACATCCTCCTGGCGGGAGAGCACAAAACTGAACGAGCCGCGGACCAGCTTCGGGGTCCCGAGCGAGCCGCTTTTTACCAGCTCCTGCACTTTCAGGGTCTGCGGGTGGTGGCGGTACATAAAGGCTTCGGCGACAATCCGTCCATGCTTCCGGGCAGCCGCCCGGACCGCGTCCACTTCGTCCACGCTCAGGGCGAGCGGCTTTTCACACAGCACATGCTTGCCTGCCTCCACAGCCCGGATCGTCCACTCGGCATGCAGGTGGTTCGGCAGCGGGTTGTAGATCACATCGATCTCCGGGTCGGCCAGGAGCTCCTCATATGAGCCATAGGCGCGCTCGATCTTCCACTCGCGCGCATACGAGTCGGCAGCATCCTTGGACCGTGAGCCGACCGCCAGCAGCTGGTTCCGCCTGGAAGCCTGAAGAGGCGGGAGCAAGGCGCGGCTAATGCGCGCCGTGGAGAGCAGCCCCCAGTGTAGAACGTTGTTGGACATAGGTTCTCCTGTCATTACCCCGGCGAAAGGAGCCGGGGTTGTGAGCATGTAGCTTTGGAGTCAAGCAGCTTGCTGCTTAACGCCAAAATTATACGCTTAACAAAAGCCACAGCCTCGTTTCTCCGCCTCCACAATGGCCTGGTCGCTGGACCAGAAGAAATTATGCTCACCGATGGCGTGTACCAGGCCGCCGCGATCCATCATGTTGCGGGCACTGTCGTGAACCCCTGCAAACATCAGCGTGCCTCCCTGCCGGTTTAAACGCTCGTGCAGGCGGTGGATGGCTTCGATGCCCGCCGTATCGATCAGCGACACGCCGCGCATCGAGAGGATCAGGGCATGTGTATCGCCCAGGTTGGAGAAGGCTTCATTGAACTGGCCGGTTGCCGCAAAGAAAAGGGGACCGGTCAAGAAGGCGACCCGCACGTGCCGGCATTTGCCTGCTGTCTCGATACCGCGCTGGCGGAGCTTGTCTGCATCCACTTCCTGGACGTCGATGTCGATACTGGCAATCTTGTTCAGGAAGACCGCCCCCGCCAGGAACGATCCGATCAGGATGGCCTGGGTCAGGTCGAGGACGATGGTGGCCAGCATGGTGATGGTGAAGGCGATCATGTCGGTCTTGAAGCGTTTGCCGAAAATGAAGCGGATCGCCTCCCATTCGTTCATGCGGACGGCGGTGACCATCAGGACGCCGGCCAGCGCTGCGAGCGGGATACGCTCCATAAAGGGAGTGAGCAGGAACATCGAAAGCAGCAGTCCCAGGGCATGGATGATGCTGACCAGCCGGGTCTGCCCGCCCGACTTGATCCCCACGCTCGAGCGGGCAATGGCCGCCGTAGCCGGGACGCCGCCAAAGAAGGGAATGACCATGTTTCCGATACCCTGGGCGATCAACTCCTGGTTGGCCTGCAAACGGACCCCGGTCATGTTGGAGCCGACCGCTCCACACAACAGGGACTCCACGGCTCCCAGCGCGGT
>DASUOS010000463.1:0-8871 GCA_036276515.1 Anaerolineales bacterium
TTTCAATCTGTGCATGAAACGAGCGGCCGGCGCGCCGTCGATCACGTCGTGATCGAAGCTAACCGTCACGCTCATGTACTTGCGCACTTCCACACGGCCGCCTACCACCCCCGGCTTTTCGCCGATGCCGCCCAGGGTCAGCTGGAGCGAGTGGTTCGGCACCGGAATCCCCCAGCCGCTCCCCGTCCCGAACATCCCGACCGAGGATACCAGCACCGTGCCATAGTATTCCTTGATCCAGTGGGGGTTTTTGAACAGGGCCCGCAGGAACAGCCGCCTGACGAAGGCGGGCAGCCGCACAAACTGGTCGATGAACTTCGATTCCTGGCTGCCCAGGTGCCCGCTCTGAAAGGCCCGGATCTCCTCATGGATCTCACGAATGCTCCGCCTGTTGACACTGCGCAGGATATGAGGACGGATCGTCTTCCTGCCGTCCACATCCACTTCGAACAACATATTCACATCCACATCGTCGAAGAGGATCAGTTGATTGCGCCAGTCTCGATAGGCATGCATTTGCCTGTCCGCGTCGATCGCCTTCCCCAGGCAGGACAGGAAGAACGCCGAAAAGGACAGGGCTTCCCCCGTCTGCGCCTTGCGGCGGCGGATGGCTTCACGGGCCCGGGTGATATCGAACTCCACCAGCCCATGGACGGTATGCTTGTGAAGTCCCAGCTGGCCGCCATCGGCCATAAGCAGCCGGATCCTGGGATATGGAACAGCAGTAAAGGCATTCGATTTCATAATAAGACATCTCCTTCCAGACCTTCAGCTCGGGTTTCCAAAATAGCGCCTGACCACACTCACAGCATTGCCGATGCCATCCTCGGCGCCAATCGCTTCGCCGCAGGAACGGGCACGCTGCCGCATGGAGGGATCGCTCACTGCAAGCTGGATCGCCCGGGCGAGACGCTTGGCGGTCAGCTTCTTGAGCGGAACCGGGTCTGGCCCGATGCCACCGGCTTTGACCCGCGCTCCCCAGAAGGGCTGGTCAAATGCAAAGGGTACAACGACCGTCGGCACGCCCGCTCGCAGTCCCTCGGCCGTCGTCCCTGCCCCGCCGTGATGCACGACGGCGGACATACGAGGGAACAACCAGGCATGCGGGGCCGAATCCAGAACGAACACATTGTCTGGCACGGTCTCTGTGTGCAAACCACCCCAGCCTGTCAGCAGCAGACCGCGCTGTCCGCTCAGGGCGAGCGCTTCATATACGACATTTGCCAGCTTTTCAGGGTCGCGGCCAGCCATGCTGCCAAACCCGATATAAACGGGGGGTTGACCGCCATCCAAAAATGCCTTCAGCTCCGGGGAAGGCTGCCAGTCATCCTGCCCCTCCAGGAAGAAATAACCGGTAATGTGCAGGCTGTCCGGCCAGTCGGCAGGGGAAGGGATGATGCTCGGGCTGTACGCTCCCAGCATGGGAGTCGCTCGTAATGTGTGATAGGACTGGGCAGCCGTTTGCTTTGGTAGTCCCAGCCGCTGCCTGAAATCATTGACAAAGGGACGGTACCAGAGCCAGACGACCTGCAGCATGGCAAGGCCGGATAGAAAGTTATGCAGCCCACCTGCATTTTTCTGGATGGGCCAGGAGGCTGCTGCAAACGTCCGGGTGGGAAGGAGAGGCGTGGGCTCGACATTCATGATCGGCATCCGCAGAGCTTCGGCGACGGAATACCCGAAGGAGCTGAACACTCCCAGGCTGATGAGTGCATCGCTCCCCCGGCAGGCGGCATACAGGTCCTCCGCCATGCTCATGATGACCGGCGCGATCAGCGTCCGGATGGCCCGGATCGATTTCAGGGGATTGGCTCCGCCCGTCTCCATGAACGTTCGCCCGGTGTCGCTGGCCATGATCTTCTGCACATCGCCGCGCAGGGGAAAAAAGCCAACACCGTGGCTTTGGACAAATCCGGCAAAGTTCTCGGGAGCGGCGAGACAGACCTGGTAGCCTGCCTGTTGAAGCCCTTTACCCAGGGCGACACACGGCTGGATATCCCCTTGTGAGCCGGCTGCAAAGATCGTGATCTTCATATGGACCCTGCTTTCGTCAATGTTCAGGCCGCCTGGCGGCTTTCGCAACATTCTTACATATAATGCAGGGATAGGCAACTGACAAATGACTTAACTTTTCGAAAGGGAACACCATGGACAGGCATCTCTACCCTCAGGGACCAATCTGTGATTGAAATTTTAAGTCATCCAGAGTAAGATTTCGGTAGAAATTTTTGACCCAGTGAGTACATCGTCAGGGAGCAATGATCATGGATGTTTCGAAGAGTTTTTGTCCCGTTTGCAAGTCAGAGAACGAGCTCGCAGCCATCGTTTGTGGGAACTGCGGTGCCAGGCTGGACGATCCTTCCAGGGACATGGAGCACAAAACCAAAACGACCGACATGCAGGCGCTGACTCCGGAGATGATCAGGGAGTGGCTGCTCGAAGCGCAAGGAGAGGCCGCGGCTCCGGAGAGCGGGATCGCCTTTTATGTCAAAGGGCTGTCCAAACCTGCCTGTTTCGACTCCCAGGAAGAATTTGTCCTGGGCCGCAAGATAGGGACAACTTCAGAAAGCCTGCTTGATCTTGCTCCTTTTGGCGGGTACAGCATGGGAGTATCCAGGCGGCATGTGATCATCCGGCGGACAAGGGCTGGCTACGAAGTTCTTGACCTGGGCAGCGTAAATGGCACCTGGCTGAATGACGAGAGACTGGCTCCCCACAGACCGTACCCGTTACCCAGCGGATCTTATCTGCGTCTCGGCCGCATGCAGCTGCTGGTGCTCTATCGGCCGGCTGTAGAAACCAGATAGGAACGGTGGGCGTCCCACACTGATCCTGACAACTCAACCTCATCATGCAGTCAGAAGGTCCCAGCAGGGATCTCTTTTAAGGCTTATCGAACAGCAGTAGACTTGCGACCACTGGCTGTGGTAGGCGGTGTTTGCCTGGCCTTCATCCATCCTTCGGCCATGGTGCACCGGTTTGCAGTGCAGTGGCATATTCCTGCAGCCGCTCGTCATCATGTCCACGGATCTGCGTCAGGAAAGGAAAATCTTCCGGTGTCACCACGAGCTTGGCGATCGGCTCAACCGGCACAATACTTGCGAGCTGGGCGAAATGGACCTGGTAGGAGCCAAATGCCATGGGCGGCTGCGTAGAAAAGGTTTTACGCGGCAGGAGATAGACCGTGCCCGTTCGCCAGGGTTGGCTTGGGAGAGCCGACTGGCTGACCGAAAATACATAGCGTGGACCGTGGATCGCACCGCTTTCCTCTTCGAGACGAATACAGGCATTGGTAATCGAGGGTACACGGTCACGATCGACGATCGCAAAGAACATCGCCCAGAGCCCATCCGAGGCGGCATAGACGGCTTTCTGATTGCCAAATTCGCTGAGATCATTGGACTGGCGCGGCTCGAACAGAGCGATATTGGGATTGCCGGAGCCGTGCAAGGCGATGTCGTGATGGTCCGCAATATGACAAAGGAACTGCCACTTTGACCAGGGCAGCGAGAACTGAATGGTCGGGCAGCCGCCGATGCTGAGAGTTGTATTGAGCAGCTCTTCAAAAGCAGTCGTAGATCTTTCGTCCTCGCTCGGTCGTGTCAGCCAGTAATCTGGTAGCATCATAGGCGTAACTCCATTGCTTCAGCAGGAGGCTTTGTTAGCCTATACATCCCTGCATTAAAGAGCGTTATCAATATATCTCATGGAAAAATAAACATAAGGATTGAAGTATTTCTGCCAAAAAATGCTTCCAGACAAATTGGCCGTTTCGTGTTCAACGAATATTCGGTCATAGCCCCGGGTCCGCGACCACTCAATGGCTCGCTGCAGGAGGGCTTTTCCGACTCCCTTTCCCCGGATATCTGGCCTTGCATAAGCGGATTTAATTTGAGCAGTGTTTGAATTCTGAAGCAGGAACCCTTCTCCGTCAATGGTTGAATTCCCGAGGATCATATAGGCGCACGGCTCCTCCTGTTCATAATACACAATAAACACATCTCCCTGTCGGGCATGAGCTTCCAATTCATCGATCACTTCATCTGGACTTGTGGGTTTCAGGATGAAGATCGGTGCTTTTGAGTAATAATCGTTATGCTCCATTTGAATTGTGAGGAGTTTGCTCACATCCTTTTCTTCCTGAATTTCTTCCTGAATGACCACCTCGGGCGGTCCGTCAAGGGTCGAACAATCTCGAAGTCGTTCGGCGAGGATGGCTCCAAACCCTAATTGATAGAGAGTTTCCTGGAGGATCGTGTCATGGGCGAAGTGTCCGATCATCTGGAGATGGATATGGTTGTCGACCCATTGCTGGGAAAGATGCATGTACATTCGTTGATAGAGTTCTCGTTTTCGCTCCTCGACGGCGCTGTGGCCATACTCGGGAACGAACACAGCCTGCTGTCCTTTCCACGGAAACTGGGATCCTGTGATCATATAAGCGATCAGCCGGTTGTGTTCAACGACAGCCACGCCAGGATTTGCCAGGCGGGCTTCAAGGGCATCAACTATCCATTCCGGCTCAGCGATCACGCGTGAAGGAAGGAGTGGGCTTTTTTCCTTCTCCTGTTTGTAATTTCCGATAAATAATTCAGTGGCCGGCTCAAAATGCTCCCTGGTCATTGGAACCAATGTATATGTATCCTGCATATCTCGTTCCTTATGGGTTGTTGGGAAGTGACGAAGTTCTTACATGGGCGACGGTTTGTTTGGGCAGCATTTCCTACGGTGAAAATGTCTCATTCAGATTCTGCTTGACTTGATCAATATCTGGTTCCAGGCAGACGTGAATGTTTGGCCCGGTATTCGGGACAACCAGGGTCTGTCCTAACGCAGGACCATTATCCGTGATTACAACAAGATGAAGCGGCTGAAAGGTACACGATTCAGGTTGAACCATAATGACAGCCGCTGTTAGATCAAAAATCTCAGCTGTCTTAAGACCCCAGGTATTGAACATTATATCGTAGAGATCTACAACCATATTGGCTTTCTCATCACCCTGGCGCCATGGAAGGATATCTTCCTGGCTTAATAGCACCTTATTTGTGGCGTCAAGCGGCACCATATAAAGTTCCAGGCCCGACTCGAATACTTCTTTTGCGGCTTGCGGGTCGGCTATCATGTTCCAGTCTGCAACCCGGTTGTCGGAGTCCGGGACCAGGCCTGTTATGTTGCCGGGGACATACACTGCGCCACCCATGAAGTAAACAGCTGAAATATTCTTCTTAATAGCCGGGTCGAGCTGCAGAGCCTGCGCCAGATTCGTAAAAGGTCCGCTCAGAAAAAGAGTGACGGGTTCTGGAGCCTGGTTGATAATTGAGATCATCAAGCTGGGAGCATCCTGGAAGGGATACGTCTTGTCAGCTTTCGGTAACGGATACTCCCAGAAATCGTCGCTTAGCTGGCGCAGCCAATCGGGGAAAGGCGTGCCTCCTGCCAAGGGCCTATCCTGCCCTGCGCCAAGTGGAATATCACGAATTCCAAAGGTATCCAGCACACACCCCATGTGCTGGATGTACAATGTGGGGTGCGCTTCACCATAGGAAATGGTTATCGCCTGAATGGATAGTTCTGGATGACTTAACAAATAAAGGAGCGCTGCCATCCCATCGCGGCTGCCATCATCGTCATAAAGCAGAAGCATTTTCCCGGGCGACGGTGTGGGCTCAACGGTCTCGGCAGGAGTGGAGGCCGCCAGCATCGTCGATGCTGGCGGAATAGATGTGCATGTATCTGCTACAGTGGTAGTGGCTGCAGGTACATCGCACCCTGCGGCAAATAGTATGAGAAATGCCAGACCCATGATAGGAAACGATTTTCTACTGCCCATCCTGGTCTCCGTTCTTTGCTACGGCCAAATCCAGCCGCCCAACGGTATCAATTACCCGCTGGTGGGTGGGACGAGACAACGCCGCTTTGAATGAACTAACCACAAGACACGAAAATGCCTAAAAAATCGGCTTGTTATTTTCCAAAAACAGACACTAAGCCCTTTGTAAGACCTTCTGCCCCAACTGCAAAGTGACCCATCTCATTCAAGGGTGCATATTCGGCACGGAAGGTTGGGTACTTTCGATTGTTTAGTGCCGCAAAAAACTCTGACAACTCCCTTCCCAATGTGACCGGGGATGCTGAAAGAAACAATCTGATGGGCAGGTCAGTATGTTGTGAAGCGTAGTCTTTTTCCATTTCAAAATATTTCTCATCAAATCCGTCTACAATGATGTACCGCTGAAAGAGATCAGGTTTCTGAAACAAGGCATACAGGGCAAATAGTCCGCCCAGGGAATAACCCCAGAGAGTTCTGTCATTGGTCAAAACCCGATAATTTGATTCGACAAAGGGTATTAATTCCTGCTGTATGAATTCAAGGTACTGAACTCCTCCTGGTGTCATGTCGATCTCTGGAATAGGATAAGGCACAAGATCACGATTACGCATGTTCTTTCCGCCTTCATCGGGATGCTTTTTACTATCGTACGCAGTGCTGACAATAATGAGGTCGGGAATATGATTCCCGTAAATCAGGTACTGGACGATGTCAGTCGCCATCGCAAACGCATGATCGCCATCTAAAAGATAAAGGACAGGATAAAGAGTTGTTGTGCTTGCATACTCTTCTGGAAGCCTGACTTTTACTTGATACTCTTGACCAATGATTGAAGATCTTATCTCTCGAAGTTGAGTATTTGCGATGGGGACAAGTGGATAGGAAGTGGTTGATTCTGTCATGATCTTATCTCCTGTTCTGGCGGCCCAACGGCTGGTGGGCGGATGAGACAACGCCACTTTGACGGAACCAGCCTTGAGCTTACGAAACTGCTACATGCTGTGTCGGGCAGCATTGACATTTTCTTTTACTCTCTTCGCTCAAGCTCATCAGGTGTCGGCTTTTGGAAGAAAGCAATCCAGGGCCTCATAGATTCCTCGGAAATAAGAAAGCTTTCCTGTGAAGGCCGCGAATTCCTGACCGCAAGCCGTCTCAATAACTCATCCTCCGGCACATTCAGATAGTGTACTTCGCTGCTTGCCCCAAGCTGCTTCGCACGCAACCGGTACTCTTCACGTTCTTCCCGTGCCCAAAGACCGTAATCGAGGATAACATTCGTTCCCAATTCCAGCGCCCTACTGGCTATGTTCCAGAGCAGGGCCTCGATCAGGCTATGCCGGGCATCGTGTTCTGGTTCTTCTGCATCCTGACCGAACAGGCGGATGTGCCACTCATCAAGGTTCAATCGAAGCGCCGGTAGTTCATGTTCAAGCGTTTGCGCCAGTGTTGTCTTCCCTGAACAGGGAAGCCCAACCATCAAATGGAGGGTAGCCATACTTCTTACTCCTAAAGGCCATCTACAAGATACCCAACGGTGGGCGGCCCCGCACGCCGGACGCGCCTCGACTTCCACTACCCATAATACTCTGGCGCTTTTTTGAGTGTTTCCCACTGTTCCCTATCATGACCGAAAATCACCAGCCCGATATGCTCCCGTTCGACCAGATTTAGCAGCTTAATCGTACTGGCGCGGATCGCTTCGGCGTCCGGGTTGCTACCGTCGTCCTGCTCGTCACGGGTAAATCCCTCGTCGAAGGGTACAGCGTCAACCGTCAATAAAATCGACCCCGTTTTGGGCAACCGCACCAGCACCGATTGATGTCCCGGCACATGCCCGCTCGTCTCAATCAGTTCCAGCCCTGGCAGCAATTCCGTGTCCCCCTCCACCAGCCGAATGCGCTCCATTGGCTGATCCCACTGATGTCGAATGGAAGCATAACGCGGGTTGCTCGGCGCGTCCAAATGATGCACACGCTGAACAACATATTGCGCCTTCGTGAATGCCGCGTGTCTTCCGGCATGGTCGCCATCATAATGCGTCGAAATGACGGTCTCAATATCGTCTGGTTTTAAGCCAAGGCTCGCTAACTGCTCAATAACGTCCTGCCCATTCTCGAACTCCGATGAGTCTTCAGGGATAATCTCCGGGAGGCCGCTGTCAATCAGAATATTCTTACCGTCACTCGTTTGCACCAGATAGCACACAATCGGAATCTGGTATTCCGGCATAATCCCAACTTGCATCAGATAAAGACGCTGTACAGCATTCTGGTTCATAATCATTTCCTTCAAAGATAGTGATTGCAAAGTAAGGAATACTGGCAAATGGCTTCTTGCTCGCTTCCTCGTGTACGCGTGAAGGGCTGGGGGTAGAGATCAATCCATAATAACCCATTACTCAGATTAGACAGCATTCTTACGCATACCAGCTCCTGTCAATCATGATACGCGTCTGGCTATGATCTCACTTGAGCTAACCTCATCCAAATGAGTAGGGTAACAGTGCTCGAATGTCTCACGGAACTACTTTTGCTGGTGGCTTAATTGAACCTAATTGACTGCCTGTGACGTCCCAACGGTGAGCGTTACTTGCGTGTGGGCGGGCGTGGACGGTGCTTGGGAGCAGGAAAAACTCGAAGCCAAAAAAATGCTTGAAATTAACTCATCAATTTTGCGCCATTAAAAGTAGCCGCTTTACATGAATCTTCAACTAATTTTGAATACGGAAAATTGCAAGCAGCGACTATTTCACCAAATAGGAGATATATTTTCAATCAATTAAATTGCCTCATTGTCCCTCCTCTTGTTGCTTATTTTGATGTTTTGTGCCTTTTTTGAGCCTTCTTAATTATGTAAATTGCTACTGGCGAGACCTTTTTTTCATCAAGCCACTCAACAGGATCGGTATCGTAACCTAATGGTTTATGATGTTCAACAATGCGTAAGCCAAGACGATCAAGAATTTGCTTATAATCCTCATCTGTCCATAAATAGTCGTATAAGATTATTTCAGTTCCTTGAAACTGAAGTTTAAAGGT
>DASUOS010000464.1:0-2646 GCA_036276515.1 Anaerolineales bacterium
TCCCGCTGGTCGCGCAGGATTTCCGTACCGGCAAAACCGCCGTAAACCGCAACACCATTCTTGAGCACAAAAGAAACGCTTCGGTCAGTGCCGGAGGTTGGCTTGTAGACACCCGTCGCCACCCAGATCTCATCGCCGCTAGAAGCGGCTGCGAGTGCAAGCTGCAGATCGGTAAAACCATTCGTCCAGGAGGTCCCATCGTTCGCCCCGGCTGCATCCCATTTGACATAGCGAATCGTCGGCTGATATTCATTTGTGCTGGTAACAGTCGGTGTTGACGTGGGTGAAGGTGTTGCTGTGAAAGTGGATGTAGCGGTTTCCGTGTACTTTGGAGGAACTGTAGCTGTGAGGACCGGTGTACCAGAGCCGGTCGGGGTGGACTTTATCGCAGCCTGGACAGGCGCCACACTGACCATCCCGCTTGCCATGGCGATCAGCAGAAAAACTAGTGAAACCATTCGGGCTTTGAAAAACATAGATTTCTCCCCGGGAGAGGACTTTCCTCCCTATCGATCGATGTAGACTGCAATATCGTTCCAGATACGGGACGGAATGTCACGCCGATATGTTACAGCCTCCACTAACCTGTCTTATCGGAGAGTTTATATCAAAAAGTCCGCCTCGTCTGAGGCGGACTTTATTATGGTTTTTCGAGGCCGTGTTCATTCAATAAGATTTCATTTTCCAGGATATCACTCGTCCTCCCATCGGCCACGATGCGGCCGTCGTCCATGACGATGGTGCGCGGGAAGAGCTCCTGGACGAGTTTCATATCGTGGGTGGAGACCAGCATGGTGATCGGCAGGTCACGCAGCAGGTTGATCAGCGTCCTTCGGGCGCGTGGATCGAGACCCGCGGACGGTTCATCCAGGATTAAAATCTTCGGCTCCATCGACAGGACCGTGGCAATCGCGATGCGCTTCTTCTCGCCCACGCTCAGGTGGTGCGACAGGCGGTCACGATAGGAAGACATCCGCACCGCTTCGAGAGCGGCGTCGACACGGACAATAACCTCGTCTTCAGGCAGCCCCATGTGCAGGGGCCCGAATGCCACATCTTCGAATACGGTCGGCGAGAAGAGCTGGTCATCGGGGTTCTGGAAGACAACCCCAACCATGGCACGGATGACCGGTAAATTGTCGCGCTTAAGCTGCATGCCTCCCACTTCGACAACGCCCTGCCCGGCCACGAAGTCCCGGGGCTCGTGCGGAAGGATGCCGTTTAGGTGCAGCATGAGCGTGGACTTGCCTGCGCCGTTCGGTCCCACCAGCGCAACCTTGTCACCGGGACACAATTTTATCGAGACACCGCGCAGGGCCACATGTCCGTCGGGATAGGAGAAGTGCAGGTTTTCGACCCTGACAACGCTGGTTTCTGAAGGGATCTGCGCCATTAGAGCCTGCCTGCGATCTGCATGGCCGCCAGCACCAGCAGACACACTCCGCCGATCCACAGGTCACTGCGCTGATAATGATGCGGGTGGATGGTCATCAGCTCGCCCTTATAGCCGCGCGCCAGCATCGCGTTGTAGATCCGGTCACTGCGCTCGTAGCTGCGCAAAAAAAGCTGGCCCGCCATGTGACCGGCAATACGCGCCCGCCAGGCAACGCCTCCACCGGACCGGAGGCCGGGTGCTGCTGCCGAACGTGCCTGTCTCGCTCGCAGCATGCGCATTACCTCGTCCACAAGCACGAACAGGTAGCGGTACAGGAATGAAATGATGGTCGTGAGGATGGCCGGGACGCGCAGATGCGTCAGGGCATGAATGATCTTGGGAAATTCGGTCACGGCCACGAGCAGGATCGCCATCTGCACCGAAAGCCACGAGCGGATCACAATGCTGACAAAACGCAGCAGGCCGGCGTCCGTGATGGTCAAATCCCAGAGCAGGAAACGGAACGTGGTCACGGGCTGGCCAGGTATCGAAAACAGGACCGTGATGGCCGCCAGGGTGAACGGCAATGCGATGAACGATCGTTTGAAGGTAAATCCGATTCCCAGCCCCGATATTGCACTGGCAGCGAGGATGAACAGCCACCCCAGCCCGAACGCGGCCCAGGCGCCATCCGGGAGCAAGGCGTTCGACAGGATAAAGGCGATCGTCACAATGACCTTGACGCGCGGGTCGAGGCTGTGGATGGGACTGTGCCCATGATGGTAGCGGTCGAAGGCGTCGGAATGCATAGGATGATTTACGATTTGCGATTGGCGATTTGCGATTTGCGGTTTTGGAGAGATCGGCCTGTCAGGTAGGTCAATGCGAGGACAACGACTACACCCACGGCCCCCGCCAGGATGGTAGACAGCGGTGTTTCTCCCAGGAAGGGAAGGCTGTAATCGGGGATGAGCTCAAATGGCGAAGACTGCCCGGCATTGATGAAGCCCATGTCTGTGGCAACGCGCTCGAGGCCATCCGGGTTGGCAGACGCCAGCGGTGATAACAGGACGACCGCCAGCGAAACAAGAATGCCGGCCACCACCCAGCCGCGTCCGCTTTGTGCAGATGGGGACGCTTCATCCAGCAGGTCCGGGCGGGTCTGGAAGATAAAGGTCAGGGCTGCGACCGTGATCAGCGCTTCCCCCAGCCCGATCAAAGCATGGACGCCCAGCATGGCAAACACCACGGCCTGCAGGTCGCTTGTCCCA
>DASUOS010000465.1:0-5060 GCA_036276515.1 Anaerolineales bacterium
GGGGTCGGGCAGCTGCCCGACCCCACACGTTTTAATATATAATTCGGGGCGATGTTTTCCCAACGTACTTTCATCCCCATATCCCTGATCCTGTTGACCGCACTCGGGCTCTCCGCGTGCGCTTCTCTTTCCCCGGCCGAGCCAACCGCCACCCCATCGGCGACCTTCACTCCTGAGCCGCCGACCGCCACGCCCGAACCCCTGGCCCTGACCGTCAATGGCGAGGGGATCACGGTCGTTGAATTCGATGCGGAAGTGGCGCGCTACATCACTGCCCAGGAGGCCCTTGGCAGGACGGTCGCCTCCGCGGATGCCACCAGCGCCGTGATCGAAGACCTGACCGCCCTGTTGCTGCTCGCCCAGGGCGCCCGCGCCGAGGGCTTTTCTCTCGACGAGACCGCTTTACAAGCCCGCGTCGATGATCTAGCGGCTCAGATCGGCGGCACGGAAAACCTCTCCACCTGGCAGGCGGAGCATGGCTACAGCGAGCAGACCTTCCGGTCTGCGCTGAAGCGGGGAGCCGAATCGGCCTGGATGCGTGACAAAATCATTGCCGCGGTCCCCAGTACTGCCGAGCAGGTACACGTCCAGCAAATTCTGCTCTATAATCTGGACACCGCTCAGAGTTTTCTCCTCCAGTTGAATGGCGGAGGCGATTTCGATGAGCTGGCGTCGCGGGCTGACCCCCTGACGCGCGGCGATCTCGGCTGGGTCCCGCGGGGCTATCTGCTCGAAAAACAGATCGAGGATGCGGCGTTTGCCCTGCAGGTGGGCGGTCACAGCGACGTGATTACGACCGACGTCGGTTTCCATATCGTACGAATCCTGGCAACCGATCCGGCCCGCCCCCTTTCTCCCGACGCCTACCTGGCTTTGCAGGAACAGGCATTGAAGAACTGGATCGAGGAACAGCGCCAGCAGGCAAGCATTGTCCTTGCGCCGAGTTAACCATGGAGCAGCGTAGATGAGCGACGACTTTGACTTCGACGGAACAAGATACCAGTCCCGCAGCCGCGGCATGCAGCTCTGGGACATGCTTTCCATCCTGGTGTTGATCCTGACCGTATGTCTGGTGGGTTATTTTGTCTTCATCTTCTTCAACCCCGGCTCTTCGTTTAATCTGCTGCCCCCGGGCAGACAGTCCGGACTCCCCACTCAGACGGTCACGCCCATCCAGCTCCAGCCCACCTGGACGGCCAGCCCCACGCTCGTCCTGACCCCCAGCAACACTCCCCGGCCAACGTTCACCCCGTTTTTCACCAACACACCCTTTTCGCTCGTCCCCCCCACCCGGACGCTCCGCCCTCCGACCGCCACATCCACTCCCCGGGCGCCCTTCAGCGCCATCTCGGTGACCAACGTGGAGAGCACGATCATCCATCCCGAGCTGGCCTGTAACTGGGCCGGTATCGGCGGCACGGTCGTGGATGCCAATAACAGCCCCGTGATCGGGACCGTTGTCGTTCTGCGCGGTACACTCAGCGGGAAAACGGTCGAGCAGCAGATCGTGACCGGTATCAACAAGGAGTATGGTCCCTCCGGGTTTGAATTCGTGCTGGGCAATGCCCCGGTCGAGTCGCGTGAGACTTTATATGTACAGCTCGTGGACCTGCAGAATATCCCTCTCTCCGACCCGGTCTATGTCACCACGTCCAGCGATTGTACAAAGAACCTGGTGCTGGTCAGGTTCAAGAGAAATCGATAATAAAACCGTAGGGCCGGGCAGCTGCCCGGCCCTACGGTTTTATATAGCCAGATTCCAGTGCTCGTACTTCTTGTTCTTCCCCCGCACGATATCCTCATACATCGTTCGTAATTTGCTTGTGATCGGTCCCATTACTCCCGCGCCCACGGGACGGTGGTCGATCTTTGTCACCGCGGTGACTCCTGCCGCGGTGCCGGTCATGAACATTTCCTCCGCAATAAACACTTCGGTGCGGTCGATCGAGCGCTCCAGGACGGTCAATCCCAGCTCGTTGCGGGCAAGCTCCATAAGGGTCCGGCGGGTGATGCCTTCGAGGATGTTATCCGTCACGGGTGGCGTGACCAGGATGCCGTCCCGCAGCATGAAAACGTTCATTGCCGAGCCTTCCGAGATGTGACCGTTGTTATCGAGCACGAGCGCTTCGTCGAAGCCGGAGCGGTTGGCGTCGGTTTTGATCAGCGCCGAGTTGGCATAGGCGCCCGCCACCTTGCCGCGGGCCGGGATGACGTTGTCGTCGATCCGCCGCCAGGACGAGATGGTGACATGGGCATTGGTTTCGTTCTTGACGTACGGCTCATAGGCCATCACGAACATACAGAATTCATCTTTTAGATCATGCAGGCGCACACCGATCCCCAGATCTGCCTTGTAAAAGGTGGGGCGCATGTACAGGTCCTGCTGCCAGTTGTCGGTCCGCAGGAGATCGACCATTAATTGGATCAGGCTTTCTTCATCATAGCTGGTCTGCATGGCCAGCATGCGTGCCGAGTGCAGCAGGCGGCGGAAATGGTCATAAGGACGAAAAACGAAGAGATGTTTCTTCTCTTCGTTCCAGTATGCCCTCATGCCACCGAATACGGCTGTGCCATATAAGAATGCGTGGGTCGCGATATTGATGTTTGCGTCCGAAAGCGGGACAACCTTTCCCTCAAAGAAAGCGTGCTTCGAGAGATCCACCAGACACCTCCAAAATGGAATTGGACCAGCTCTTACAGAGGAATTATACCTGATTCACTCCGCTTCCCTTCCCTTCCCTGAACCATCAGGGCGTTAAACTCTTGACAACCGATAAACTCCTGATAAAATTCAATTCGATATTTATCTAATTAAATAGAAAGGAGTAAAAATGGACGAGCAACCGGAAGAAATCCTGGCGTTTGTCAAAGCGCTGGCGTCCGCGGACCGCCTGCGTATCATCGGCGTCCTGGTTCGCGGCAGAGCGACGCAAACGGATATTGCCGAACAGCTGCACCTCCCCCTCCGGGATGCGTTCAACCACCTGTCATTTCTGGTGAACGTGGGTGTGGTGACGGAAACGGAAGGTTTCTACGACCTGGATGAGAAAGCGATCGAATCCTTCGCCCGTGGACAGTTCAAAGGTAAACGTCCGGCGTTCGAGGCTGAAGGTCAAAAGCCGGAGGAAGCCCGCAAGGTGCTCAAGAACTTCCTCAATGCGGATGGCACCCTCAAGCAGCTTCCACCGATGGGCAACAAACTGCTTATCGTCCTGAACTTCATCGTGGACGCGTTCGCCTACGACACGGAGTACACGGAAAAGGAAGTCAACACCATCCTGCGAAGGTTCCACGTGGACACAGCCGCCCTGCGCCGCTACCTGGTGGATCACAAGCTAATGGATCGTGAAAGCAATGGGACCCGCTACTGGCGCATCCGAAAGGAGGACGAATGAGCGAAGAGCTTGTCACCTTCTTCAAGGCGCTTGCCGATTCCAACCGGCTCAAGATCGTCGGCTTGCTGGCGGAGAAATCCTACAGCGTGGAAGAGCTGGCCGAGCTGCTGCAGCTCAAGGCGTCCACGGTCTCGCACCATCTTTCGCGGCTGTCGGAGGCGGGCCTGGTGCGGGCGCACTCGGAGAGCTATTACAACGTCTACCAGCTGGACCGGTCTGTGCTGGATGAAAAGGCACGGACCATGTTCAGCCAGAGTGAGCTCTCGAGCGTCGCCGCCGAAGTGGATGCAGGCGCCTACGACAAAAAGGTGATCAAAGATTATACGCGCCGGGATGGGAGCCTCAAAACACTCCCGTCCCAGCGCAAGAAGCTGGAAGCGATCCTGCGCTACGTGGTCAAGGCGTTTGACCAAGGCAGGCGTTACAGCGAAAAGCAGGTCAATCAGATTCTGGCCGGTTATCACGAGGACACCGCCACCCTGCGCCGCGAGCTGGTCGGCTTCGGCCTGATGCAGCGCGAAGGCGGCGGAGGGGAGTATTGGCGAACATAATGTCATTGCGAGGAGCCCACGGGGCGACGAAGCAATCTCCTGGCTAAGAAGTACATTGGATTCGAGAAGAACCCTACGCAACAGGGGATTGCTTCGTCGGGCTACGCCCTCCTCGCAATGACATAAATCATTATGATACACTCGGGGCAAATGAACCTCACCATCTTCAACACCCCGATCCTCAGTGCTCTCTTCCATTATTTCGCAAGGTTCATGATGCGCCGGCGCGGCTGGCGTATTGAAGGGAAACTGCCGGACATCCCCAAATTTGTTTTGATCGGCGCACCGCATACCTCCAATTGGGACTTTGTCCTGTTCCTGGGCGTGATCTTCAGCCTGCGGGCCAACGTCCACTTCATGGGCAAGGCGGAGCTGTTCCATTTCCCCTATGGCTGGTTCTTCCGCTACTGCGGCGGCGTACCTGTGGACCGTAAAAAATCGACCGGGCTGGTGGAGCAGATGGTGAAAGTGAGCAATGAATCAAAGAAATTCATCCTGACCATCGCCCCCGAAGGGACGCGTCACCAGGTGGTGGAATGGAAGCGCGGCTTTTATCACATCGCCAGAAACGCAGGGATTCCCATCGTCATGGCCGTGGTGGACGGCAGGCACAAGACCGTCCGCATCGGGCAGGTCTTCCATCCCACCGAGGATATGGAAGAGGATATGAAGACCATAAAAGGATATTTTGATGGAATTGTGGGGATCAATCCAAGAAGAAAGTATATAACGCTCGAAACCTGATATCCCAACTTCAACCGTTCAAAAGGATCTCCAAATGAATACTCGTCCCCTCGCCGCCACGCCTCCCCTGGGCTGGAACTCATGGAACACATTCGGTCAGGCCATCAACGAGACCGTCGTCCGTGAAACCGCAGATAAGCTGATTTCCACCGGTCTCCGGGATCTTGGATACGACTACATCGTCATCGATGACTGCTGGTCGATCAAGGACCGCCGCGATGGCAACGGCAACCTGATCCCCGATCCCGAGAAATTCCCGAGCGGAATGAAGGCGCTGGCAGATTACGTGCATGACAGGGGTTTCAAGCTCGGCATCTATTCCGATGCAGCGGAGAAAACCTGCGCGGGGTACCCGGGCAGTCTCGGCTTC
>DASUOS010000466.1:0-7434 GCA_036276515.1 Anaerolineales bacterium
TGCTTGCAGCAAATCTTCCAGAGAAACATTCTCCTCCTGGAGTCTCCGGGCGATTTTGCTGGATAGCTTATTGACCTGAGAGACCATTGGCTTGAGCAGGATGGTTCCCTCCCCAAGATCAATCACGGTCAATACTTCTCCCTCTTCCAGCTTATATTTTTTGCGCAGACTGGCAGGGAGGGTGATTGTCCCCTTGCCGCGGATTTGAAGTGTAGTCATAATTTTTCTCCAGAAATTCAGAATTCCCGATTTTCTGGAACTATAGCATGGTTGATGTTTTCGAGTCCGCAATCCTGGTCCACAAGTTGGTATCGATTGTAGCCCTGATTTTTAAATTTCCATTTCCTCAGTGTCCAGCGCCTTTTCCCCCCGTTCCATCCTTCCCTTTAGATGCTCCGGCCACGAATCAGGCTTCTCTGCCTGCAAAAACAGCGGACCGGGTCCCTTATGTGTCAAAATATCACTCGAGCGGCAATTCAGCACCGCCTTCGCCGCACCGATCCCCGAAGCGGTGACGCCTGCCACGCCGTGGCTGATCGTGCTTTGTCCGCACAGGTACAGGCCGTCGAACTCGGTGCGCGGCGAGAAGGCCAGGGGGCCCACCTGCGAGGGTCGCTTGTCGATGCCGTACAGGTTGCCGCGCGTGGCGTTGAGGTAATGCTCGTTGGTCAGCGGCGTACCCAGGCTGTAATAGACGATGTGTTTGCTCAGGCCGGGGATACGCTTCTCCAGCCCACGGACCATGCGCCAGGCCAGGTCTTCCTTCATAGCATCGTAGTCTGTGGGGCGTGAGCCATATTTCGTGTGCGCCCACTGCTCGAAGGCCTCATACCCAACAAACGCGAATGATTCGCAGGTGTGATGACCGGAGTGCATCTTGGATGGGTCCTTCAGCGTCGTGACCGTCAGGAACATGCCGGGCGGGGTTTCGTCACGCAGTGCCGCGTCGGTCAGGCCGGATCTGTAGATACTGTCCACGTCGGCGTGGTCGTAGTACCACATGTTGCCCGAGTCGAGACCTTCGGCGCGCAGATCCATGTCAGTGGCGAAGAACAGGCTCAGGCAGGAGGTCGAATACCGGACGGACTCAACTTTTCGTTTGAGGCGGGACGAGAGCTTCTCCTTTCCGATCAACTGGCCAAACGTGACCTCCGGGTCTGCATTTGAGACGATAATGTCTGCCCGGATCTCTTCGCCCGAGTCAAGCTCCACGCCAATGACCTGTCTGCCCTCGAGCAGGATCCGTTTCACGCGGGACTGCAGCCGGATCTCCCCACCTGCCCGCTTCAACGCCCGGACGAAGGCGCGCGGCAGCGTGAACGCGCCGCCCAGCGGATAGTAGCCGCCGTCCAGATAGTGATCGGTGATGCCGGCATGCATAAAGGCCGAGACCTGGGAGGGCGGCATCCCATGGTCGCCCGACTGCCCCGCCAGCACGCCGCGCAGGACCGGGTCGCTGATGTGGGTATTGATCAGGTCTGCACCGGTTGCGCGGGCCCACTTGATGATCGTCCCCGCGCTTGAAATGGCCTTCAACGGATTGCGCAGCCGGCCGATCTCCCGCAGCGCCGCCATCATGGACGTCAGCTCCGCAAAATACGATTCGATGCCCTTTGCTTCGTGCGGGAAGTGGCCCTTGAGCCGCTCAATTAAGTTTTCCTGCCCTTTGGGAAAATCGATCTTCTTCTCCCCGACGACGATATGGTCATACCCATCCGGGTTGAGTTCCACGAACGCCAGGTCGGGCGAGACCCCCAGCCCATCATAGATGCGGCGCAGGCCGCCGCCCTCCTGCAGGTCGCCGATGTAATGCACTCCCGGGCTGAAGCGGTACCCATTCAACGTGAACGAATGGGTCCAGCCGCCAGGGCGATCGTGCTGATCGAGCACCAGCACCTTTTTCCCTGCCTGGGCCAGCGCGACCGCCGTCGTGAGCCCGCCTGCGCCTGAGCCAATGGTGATTGCGTCATAATCTGGCATGTTGATTTCCTTGTGTCGTCCGGCGAGCTAAAGCCCTGCCTCAGATCGTTGAAGTCCGCTAAAGCGGACTCAGTCCATCAGCCCGCAGGGCTTTCATGTTCTGAGGAAGGACTTTAGTCCGCACCGAGTCGGGCTGAAGCCCTGCCTCAGATCCTGGAAGTCCGCTCAAGCGGACTCAACCCCCAGCCCGTAGGGCTTCCATGCCCTGAGGGAGGACTTTAGTCCGCACCGAGTCGGGCTGAAGCCCTGCCTCAGGACATGAAAGTCCGCTCAAGCGGACTCAGCCCCTCAGCCCGCAGGGTTTTCACGTCCTGAGGAAGGACTTTAGTCCGCACCGAGTCGGGCTAAGGCCCTGCCTCAGTTCCTGAAAGTCCGCTCAAGCGGACTCAGCCCATCAGCCCGCAGGGCTTCCATGCCCTGAGGAAGGACTTTAGTCCGCACCAGCCTCGCATGGGAAAACTCACTCTAACTCATCTATCCTCTCATAAATATCAATAATTGTCCTGTTCCTATGGTGTTCCTTCTGCCGGGCGGCATAATCCTTTACGAGCTCCAGTGACCGTTCTCCCACGGTCAGCGCGCCATAACCTGCCTGCCATTTGAACTGGCCAGTACTTTCTTCCATGTGGTTGATCGCGTAGGCACTCGCGCCCTTGAGGTGCCGGACACAGTCCGCGACCGCGATTTTGGGTGGAATGGATAAGACAACATGTACATGGTCATCCACATTCCCCGCAACATGGACTTTCAGGCCGAGCTCTTTAGCTTTTCCGTAAAGAACACCATAAAAGACTTTTTCAATCGTTGATGTAAGAAACGGCTGTCGGTCCAGGGTTGACCAAATGATGTGATAGTGAAGTCGCCAGTAGGTCATGTCTGCGCTCCTTTCAATATAACGATCCGGTGGACCAATCCACATCCAAGTGCTTCGCAAAGCGAAGCATCAGCCCGAAGGGCTTTCACGTCCTGAGGCAGGACTTCGCGAAGCACCCTGACGAGGGTCAGTCCGCACCGAAGATGCTAGCGAGACGCCCGCTACAACTCATACCTCCCCACAATCCCCTGGATCTCCTCCACCTGCACCTTCGTCAGTGGCCCAAACTCCAGCGCGCCGGCGTTGTCCTTCACCTGTTTCACCGATTTGAACCCGGGAATCGGGACCATGCGCTCATCCAGCGCCCAGATATAGGCCAGCGCACCCTGGGCCATCGTGCGGCCGCTGGAGGTAAGGATATCGCGGATGTCATCCACCAGTTTGAGTCGCTTTTGCAGCTCTGGCTGCGAAAAATCCCAGTCGGAACGGTTGTCGTTGGAGGGAAAGGTGGTATTCGAGTTGAATTTACCGGTCAGAAAGCCCTTATTGAGCGGATCCTTGTTGATGCCGGCCAGGTTGTGGTCGGCGCAAATCTGGCGCATCGCGAGATTGTCGAAGAGAGCATTCAGCCGGAACTGGATGGACGTGCAATGGACTGCAGTTTCCGCGCTGGCGAACTGGCGGGCGCTGTCCACCACATCCGTGCTCCAGCCGTACCAGCGGATCTTGCCTGCCGATACCAGCTCTTCCAGAATAACCTGCAGCTCCAGCGCCAGGTTCGGATCATAGCGGCCCTCATGCAGCTGGTATATGTCGATATAGTCGGTCTGCAGCCGGCGCAGGCTGTTCTCCACGTCGGTGCGGACATTCGTGAGAATCTGGTCGGGGGCGCTGTGCACGATTTTGGCTTCTTCATTCACAATGTGGCCAAACTTGGTCGCGATGACAAGCTGATCCCGTTTACCCTTGAAGGCACGCCCGAGAAGAACCTCGCTATGACCGGCGCCATAGTTCGCAGCCGTATCGAAGAAATTGATCCCCATGTCCAGCGCGGTGTGCAGGCCGCGGATGGACTCTTCATCATCCGTGTCGCCCCAGCCGACAGGGAAGGATTCCTGACCCGGTTGGGCCCACGTCCACGGGCCGCCGATCGCCCAGCAGCCCATGCCCAATGCACTGACCTCCAGATTGCTCTTTCCCAATGTTCGCTTTAACATTCGTTATCCTTTCTATGGTTCATCCGTCTGCCAGCCTGCTCTCGTGAACCAGGAACTCCCGGAACAGCTCGGGGACGATCCAGGCGTATTCTGCGCGTAATGCCTCATCCTTGATATTGGAAATCGTCGAGTGCCAGCTGAGCGCCTTGACGATCGATGCCACAGGTTTGGAAACCTGGTAGGCAGACCGCAGGTATTCGATCGATCCGTAGTCCTGCCATGCTTCCAGGTAGTGGTCGAGCAGGGCGGCCATCTCCGGGGTGAAGACGTAATCGTCCAGCTTGAGGGCGATCTCGATGCTGACAAAGAACGTCCGCAGGGACATAAAGGGGTGGGAGAGGCAGGCATCCGCCCAATCGATGATGGCGATCCGCCCATCCCGGACCAGCACGTTGCCGTCGTGGAAGTCGCCGTGGTTGACCGACTCGGGGATCCCGTACGCGGCCAGGTTGGTGCAGATCTGCTCAAAGCGCGTAGCCATCCCTCGTAGCGTTTGCATATCGTTGGATGTCAGTCCCTTTTCCTGGCCGATCATCAGGCTCTTTTCATCCGCAAGCAGCTGCCGGTATCGCTCGGGGAGAATGGCAAGCCGATAATCCGGGACACCGGCAGCCAGAAGCTCATCCATAAGCTGGGCCGCTCCCGCCTGCAGCTTGGAGAAGAGACGGATGACCGGTGTCCAGGGGGCTATATCCTGTGTTGGACGGATGGACTGGCGCAGCTGCACGCCCCCGTCACGCATCAGCATCCAGCCGCGCTCGAGGTCGAGCGCGGCCAGCTCCGGCATACGGTCCGGGAACCATACCGCCAGCCTGCGCGTTAGCGAGACCTCGAACATCGTTTCCGGCGCCGTCGCCTTGAAGAACAGCTTGCCTTCATTTGTGGGGACATGCAGCACCGTCGACCAGGGATAAAGATGCGGCTGTTCGATCTCGCCTGTGACCTGGATGGACTGGCGCCTCGCTTCGGCATGGATCCACTCGTGAGCCTGTTTCGTCCAGTCCGGGTCGTGCCAGGGCAGCGGAAATCCGTTGGACATATTCTGCAATGATGCTCCTTTTTTGGAAGACTATTCACCCAACGCGGCAAGCCTGCGGGTTTCGTTTATGGCGGTATTGAAGAAAAAGCTGAATAATAGCACGGCCAGGGCAGCGACCAGCACATCGTAGGGGCTGAAGGTTATTTGATACAGTGTCAGATATTGAATACCAAAAAAATACATCCCTGTATTCAACAGGACGGCTATTACGCGGCTCTCTGTCGGCCCCAGCCCTCCATAGGAGATCTTGAATTCTCCCACCACGTAGGTGCGCAGATAGACCATGACCGATAACATCAGGTAGGCGATCACCAGCAGGCAGGCCATATCGAAACTGACATAGGGCGTCAGGCCGAGGCCCATCGCAATGATGACCTGGCTGATGGCATCCGTGGTATGGTCGACGAAGTATCCGTACATTGGGCGTTCAATGCGGCGGTAGCGGGCCAGGGTCCCATCCAGGCTGTCCCCGAACCAGTTGACAATAAAACCAAACGATGCCAGCCAGAGAAATCCGGGGTGGAGATTGCTCAGCACATATCCGGCAAATGTGATGAGTGCACCTGCGACACCTACCGCGGTGCATATATCCGGCGTAACCCAGTCTGGCATGTGAGCTGCCAGCCAGCGCAGGGCGGGTCTCTCCAGTGGACCCAGCAAAATATCGTTCACCCTCTTGTGTTGATTGACTTTAGCCATCCAAAATTACCTCCTCCAACAAAATTCACGGTTCAATTCGGACTGGGGTCAGTCCGGTACTTTATGCATATGCTGCGGCCAGATGGGGAGAGGAATATTCCACTGCTGTGGTGCCTGACGAATAAACGGCTCCGCCCGCGCCAGCACCCGTTCGGCGTTCTGCAGCAGGCCAGTTTCGTGGTTTGTGTGTTGTTCCATTTCGATGTACTCAGAATTTAACACCCGGTACTTTCCATCGTTCTGCCGGATGGCAGCGATGACCATTACAGGCACCCGGGCTTTCAAAGCGAGATAGACATGATGAGTAGGGAGGGCCCCCGGCTGACCAAAGAAACGGGGACAAAGCTTGGGTCCAGGCACAGGACGATCGATACCCGTCAGGACCAGCCCTCCCCGCTCGAGGTGGCGGATCGCACCCCGCAGTGCGGCCACCGAGACCGGGACCAGGTTCATCCCTGTCCTTTTACGAAGCTCGAACTCCACCCGCCGCCCGCCCTTCGGGTCGGGAAGGGTCAGGATCAGGGGCTTGAGTCCCTGGCGGCAGATCGACTGCATGATCGAATCGAAGCTGCTGAGATGAAGCCCGGCGATCACCAGACCGCGCCCGGCAAACTCCGGCCGTTGGATCAACTCCTCCACCACTGGGTTTGGGCAGATCCGCTTGCGAATCGTTTCCGGACGATCGATATTGTGATACAGGTCGAAGAGGTCGCGGGTGTTGTTCTGCAAAGTCTCTCTCACCACCCTATCGAGGGCCGCTCTTTCCAGAGTGGCTCCCCGCGCCATCCACTGGTTCAACCGTACAGCGCGCGTGATGCTGGACCGGCGTTGGGAGGCTGCCCAGCTGCCGATCCAATCGCATAAAGGATATCCTATGGCAGGCGGAACGGCTCGCGTGACAGCCGCTATAAATTGCACCGTACATGGACTGTTGATCACCTGCTGGAGGTCGATTGCCATATGCTTGTTAACGAATAAACCGGCAGGAACAATCCGGCTCATCGCATTTCCCGTGGAAAAATTATAGCACTACCACGCCCTGTTTTTCATTGACATCGGACACGCCTCATGATATCCTTGCGGGCGTAGGATACCAGTAGTTTGCTTTGGAAGTACCAGGTTGGCTCACGGATCGTCCGTGAGCCGCTTTGTTTTACGCCGTTGAGGCGCTCCGATGCAACACCATATGAGTACCCTCCAATATTTTCTTTGCCATAAGGAGGCAAAAATGTCGGAACGTATCAACGGTACAGTCAAGTGGTTCAACGGAACGAAGGGCTACGGCTTCATTGCCCGCGAAGGCGGCGATGATGTCTTCGTCCACTTCTCGGCCATCCAGGGTGACGGTTTCAAGAACCTCCAGGAAGGCGAGCGCGTCGAGTTCACGGTCGAGCAGGGCCCCAAGGGTCTGCAGGCCAGCAACGTCGTCGTTGTCCGCTAATTGATTGTCAGATACAAAATCCCCGGGATGAAAGTCCCGGGGATTTTTTGATTCAATGATACGAACAACTTATTGCGAAGCAGTGCTGGCTCTGACGACGCTCAGCGGGAGCAGCCTGTAATCGCCCTCCAGCGCATCCAGCCTCTTCATCAGGCTGCGCATCTCCTGGATGTAGGCGGCCAGATCCTTCAGGGACTGGTCGGCCTGCTTCTCATTGATCACCCGGCCACGCTCATCGAAACCG
>DASUOS010000467.1:0-5386 GCA_036276515.1 Anaerolineales bacterium
CCTGAACAGGTGCGTCAACGCCCTCTTCCGTGCGGTCTCGGTTGTAGAAGTACTGGCTGTCTTCCTGGCTTAAGCTGTTCAATGGATTAAGAGGATTTACCCCCGCCAGGTCCTGCGGCGGCAGAGGACGGTTGAGCGGCGCCTGACCGGCTGTAGGCTCGAACTCCACCCAGCCGATTTCGGGGAAGTACACTTCTGGCCAGGCATGCGCATTGAACCTGCGCACAACGTAGCTATCGCCATCTCTCTCACCCTGTGCAAAGCCAACCGCCATGCGCGCCGGGACTCCCAGCGAGCGCAGCATCAGGACCTCGGCGGAGGCGTAGTATACGCAATAAGCTTGTTTGTAGTCGAAGATGATCCACTCCAGCACATCCCTGTTACGCGGCGCTTCGGCAATGGTTTCGGCGTACACGATATTCTCACGCAAGTAGCTTGTGATCGCGATGGCTTTGTCGTACGGCGTTGCTGCGTTCTGGGTGATCTCCCGAGCAAGCTCCTGGATGCGCGGAGAGAAGTTCTCTGGAACCTGCAAATATTTCTGGCTGACCCACTCGGGATATTCCGTGCCGGCTCCCTGCAGCTGCTCCTGGTTCGGATTGTTCAGGACGGCGTCCACCTGGTACGTCTCTCCGCCCCTGAGTGAAGGGTAGGCATGCCAGGCAATAATATCCCGGCCTTCCTCCGCTGGCGTTGTAAATGTCACGCCGGGGCGGCTGATCCAGATCGGTTGGGCGGGCGAATAAAGCAGCGAGAAGGGAGCGTCGCCGGTATTAAAGACAAAATGAGCGGGCTGTTTCTCCAGCACTGCAACGTTATTCGGATTGGTCACGGCCGGGGAGTATTCCTCACGGGTCGTGCCGGTGGTGTACCACTGTCCATTCAGAAAGCGGTCATACGTGCGGCCGCGCCAGTAATAACGCGGGGGCTTCGCGTCGACCGGCACCTCGGGCGCCTGCACCTGGAACATCACCAGGTCCGAGAGCGGGAACCCGCGTCCGAGCGCCAGTTGTGAGCCGAAGAACTCGCCGCGCCTGCCGCCGCTGGGCGATTCGAGCGCGCTGACCGCGTTCTGCATCTTTTCTGTGAATTCGTGCCAGGGGCGCGTGACTCGGTTCCAGCTCTTGACAGCCGACTTCATGCTGCTGATCGACCCGGGCGCCGTCCATGCCAGGACGATGATCAGCCCGGCGGCGATCGCCATGCTGCTCGTCAGGTCGACGCTGTTATCGGGGGACAAGAAGACGCGCCTCTCACGCCAGGATTGTTTGTTCTGCAGGAATTGCAGGCGTCCCAGCAGGAGCAAGGCAACGAACCCAAAGAAAGCCAGGAACCACAGGCGGCTCGGGATGGCGTAATCGTAATTCTGGATGATGATCAGCCCGATTGCGGCGGGCAGCACCGCACCCAGGTAATCCTGGTTGCGCACGAGCGTGAAACTTGCCAGGGAGCTGATGATCCAGAACGCGATCGACATGACTGCCACAAAGAACAGCGGATCTTCCACCGGTCGCCGCGCAACAAAATCGGAGGCCGAGAAGAAGAGTCGCCCCGCCACACTTAGAAATTGCTCCTCCAGAGAGGCGTTCTGGTCGATCACCAGGGTCCACTGCAGTGGCAGCAGGATGATCAGGTAAACGAAGTTCAGCAAACGGGTGGTTGCGCGCGGGAACCGGCTGTAGCCGAGGGCTGTGCCGACAACAAACCCCATGTACGTAAACGTCTGGGTCAGGTACAGGAACGGAGTCCAACTGGTGGCAACCAGGCGCGAAGCAACCGTCTGCAGCAGGATGAAGTGCAGACCAACAGCGGCCCAGTCCAACCAGCGGGATTTTTCAGCGTGTAACTTTTCCATTTTTCAAGTGTAAGTGTACAATAGAAAGAAGTAGTTCGTCCAATACTGGAGAGGGGTTTTTACAGCCACAACGATAACTTGAACGAATCCCTTCAACCGTTTATGCGTGCGATCTCGCGGATAAGGTGAGAGAATTAATTGTAGTCCAATAGTTGTTGAGATCAGTTAAGTAATTCATGAGATAAACGCTCGTTCTGTCCAGCAGTACAGATCCAAGGAGAGACACATGGACATCCTCATTCAAAACGGAATCGACTGGATCATTGCCATTCAATCGCTGGGCGCCTGGCTCGAGCTGCCCATGCAAATTCTCACCTTTCTCGGGAATGAGAATTTCTTTTTCCTGGTGTTGCCACTGATTTATTGGAGCATCGATGCCGGTCTGGGTCTGCGAGTTGCCATGATCCTGACGACCAGTAACTACGTAAATGCCCTTTTCAAAGTGCTGTTTGTGGCGCCCCGTCCCTACTGGGTAAGCGCAGACGTTGAACCTCTTTCGATGGAAACTACATTTGGAGTGCCCTCCGGGCACGCCCAGCATGCCGCTGCAATCTGGGGCACCATGGCTGCCGGCGCCCGAGGGGCAAATAAACGCTGGGCATGGCTGACAGCCGCGGTACTTGTGTTCCTGATCGGGTTTTCACGCCTCTACCTTGGGATGCACTTTCCGCATGACGTAGTGTCAGGCTGGTTGATCGGGATCGTTTTGCTGTTCGCTTTTTTGAAATCATGGGATCCTGTGACCAGGTGGGTGGGGCAGAAAACATTTAGCCAGCAGGTGGTGATCGCCTTTTCCGTTTCTGTGCTGATGATCGCCCTGGGGTTAGTGATCAATCTGCCGCTAAATGCGTATGTCTTTCCTGCCGAATGGGCATACAACGCGCTGCGAGCCGGACCTCTGCCGGACCCCGTCTCGATTGAGGGCATTCTCACCTCGGCTGGTTCCTTCTTCGGTCTCGCTGCCGGGGCAGCCTGGATCGGTTCTCAGGGCGGCTACCAGGCCTCGGGTCCGCTTGAGAAGCGGGCGCTGCGTTACGTGATCGGCCTTCTGGGGATTCTCATCTTCTGGTACGGGCTAGGGGAGATCTTTCCGCGCGGGGAGACATTCCTGCCGTTGCTCCTGCGCTACATCCGCTATACGCTGGTGGGACTGTGGATCATGGCAGGCGCACCTTGGTTGTTTTTTCATTTCAAATTAGCCCGGCAGCCCAAGATGTAGGGTCTCACTCTGTTATAATCCCAAGTCTACGGCAATTTTCCGGGAGAACTTATTCATTCATGACCCTTGAGCGCGGTGCATTATTACACAGGCGATATCGCATTGTGGAGATCCTTGGGCAGGGCGGCATGGGCTCCGTCTATCGCGCCGTTGATGAGAACCTCGGGGTGGATGTGGCGGTCAAGGAAAACCTGTTCACCACCGACGAATATGCACGCCAGTTCCGGCTCGAGGCCGTTATTCTCGCCAACCTGCGTCACGCGAATCTGCCGCGCGTCACCGATCATTTCGTGATTGGCGACCAGGGGCAGTACCTGGTAATGGATTACATTGAGGGGGAGGATCTCCGTCAGCGCATGGAGCGCATGGGCAATATCACCGAAGACGAAGCTGTACTGATTGGGGCCGCCATGTGTGATGCGCTGGCATATCTGCACACCCGCAAGCCTCCCATTTTGCATCGAGATCTTAAGCCCGGCAATGTCAAGATCACTCCGGATGGACACATCTTCCTTGTCGACTTTGGTCTCGCCAAGGTGCTCCATGGCAGCCAGGCAACCACGACCGGCGCACGCGCCATGACGCCCGGTTATTCCCCGCCCGAGCAATATGGCACCGCCCGCACCGATCCCCGCACCGACATTTATTCTCTGGGCGCCACGCTGTATGCAGCCCTGACGGGCATTATCCCCGAGGATGGGCTTGCGCGCGCTATGGACAATACCCAGCTGACACCATTGCGCAAACGCAACAGCAAGGTATCGCGGCGTCTGGCAGCAGCTATCGAAAAAGCAATGGGCATTGATCCCTCCGAGCGGTTTCAGACGGCGGAGGATTTCGGACGTGCCCTACTCGGCACAAAGACGAAGACCCAGCTTCTGCCCACTGATTATGTGATCGAGCCTCCCCCGCCGGAAGTCCTGGAAGAGATCCACCAGGAAGCCTCCGAGAGAGCGGCTGACCCGGTGAGCGACCCGAAGATGGCAAATCCCAACGGGGTCTCTTCTGCAGGGGAGCTGCCGGTCTTTAAGAAACCTCGTCGCAGGAGAAAAAAAGGGCAGCGTCGTCTGCTTTCGTTGCTGTTGGCAACCTTGCTCCTGCTTTCCTGCGGAGTTGTGGCTCTCGTGCGCTTCCAGCCGCAGTTCGTCCCTACTCAGGTGGTCGCGTTTTTAAGCCCTCTCAATGAAATCAAGTCCCCCTTCGGCGCGCCGGCCAGCACGCCCACCTCACCTCCCGAGCTAACCCCCACATCTCTTCCCACCGCGACTCTGCTCAGCGTTCTTCCTACCGCAACGGCAGGGGTCAGCGCGGAAACCCCTGAGCCTACCCAGCCGGTAACACCCACACCCGGCGACCCCGCCATCGCTGTGGCGACAGCTATGGGCGGGTCGGGTCAGCTCGCTTTTGCATCCACACGTTCGGGCAGCGCCCAGATCTATCTGGTGAATGCAGATGGCACCGGGGAGTTCCAGATCACGAATATCGAGACAGGCGCCTGTCAGCCTTCCTGGTCTCCTGATGGCAGGCAGCTCGTATTCATTTCGCCCTGCGGCGGGCGCGGTGAGTTTTACGAGACCATCTATAACGAGTCCAGCCTGTACATCATTAATGCCGATGGGACAGGGCTGAAGCAGTTGACGCCCTCCCCTGGCTCTGATTTCGAGCCTGCCTGGTCGCCGGATGGCAAGCGGATTGCATTCACGTCGGTGCGCGAGGGTTTCCGGCAGATCTACTCGATCGATATCGATTCTCTCGATATTACACTTCTGACCAATACAACCGATGCTATTGAGAGTAGCCAGGCATCCTGGTCACCGGACGGGTCGAGGATCGCCTACATGGTCAAGCGGGTCGGCACGTACCAGGTCTGGGCCATGACCGATACCGGGCAGGAAGCCGTCCAGCTTGCCCGTAGCGGGCAGGACCTCTGGGACTTTCTCCCAGCCTGGTCAGCGGATGGCAAGACGATCTTTTTCAACCAGCGTCGCCAGGGACCCTTCCGCCCGTGGTTGATGAAAGTAAACTACGAGGACTTGAGCCAGGAGCCCCGGCGTCTCGATTTTGTGACCCCGATTGAAGATATCTCGATTTCCCCTGATGGATTTTGGATCGCATTCGAAGGGATGGCTCCCGATGGCAACCGGGACATCTACTATATGACGGTTGCCGGAAGCGGACGCGCCCGTCTGACGAACGATCCGCGCATCGATTTTGATCCGATCTGGCGTCCCGCCGCAAGCCCCTGAATGTTTTGAGCGATCGTCCGCCCATCGCTTGCAGGAGTGGTGGGCGTTTTCTTACACTCCTCTTAT
>DASUOS010000468.1:0-2292 GCA_036276515.1 Anaerolineales bacterium
CGTGGGCATCGAGCGCCGCAAGCCGCTGCTGGCCATGCGCGAAACGGTGGAGGTGCTGCGCCGGCTGTTGAATATGGAGCGGGTCACCTTCCACGGGGAATTCCATCACGTGGATGGGATCGAGCTGGATGTGGTCCATGGACGCCGCGAGCCGCGCAATATCCCGATCATGATCGGCGCGACCGGCGACCTGATGATGGAGCTGACCGGAGAGATCGCCGACGGCGCGGTCCTCAACTACTGTGTCCCGCCCGATTACAATGACAACGCGCTCGAGCTGCTCGACAAAGGCTTGAAGAAATCCGGCCGCAGGATGGAAGATTTCGACCGCCCGCAGCTCATCGTCTGCTCGGTGGACGAGAGCCATGACAAGGCAATTGAATACACAAAGGAGCTGCTCTGCCAGTACCTGGCCCAGCAGCCGCATATCGCCAAGGCCTCACGCGTCTCCCAGGAGGTCATCAACGAGATCCAGTCCACCCTGGGCTGGCCTGCCACCAAGGAGCAGATCAACAAGGCCAAGCACCTCGTACCCGACGAGCTGGTCCATGCCATCACCGCCTCCGGGACTCCCGAGGAGGCAAAGGCCAAGGTGGAGGAATACAAGAAGCGCGGCTGTACCTGCCCGATCCTTTACCCCGTAGGCGGCAACTTCAAGTTACTGATCGACACATTCGCCCAGAACTAGTTCTTCCACAGCTTGCAGTATTCCGGTATTTCGATCATAGCCGAACGCTCCAGTTCGGCTATTTCATTTACGTCGAGATACAGCACATCCTTGTCATAGCGGATCAGCTTCATGGTTTTGTTCACATCCTCGAGGAAGTTCCGCTCATACCGGCGCTCGAGGCGGCGCACCACGGTCTGGATAATGGCAAAGGACATCTTGCTCAGCCCTTCAAGTTGCTGGTTGTGATGGACGCGCTCCTGCAGGTCGACCTGGCCGATGGCCTTCAGGCCAAACTTCTCGAAGATATCGATCAACAACCCTGTCTCCACGCCGTAACCCGATGAAAAAGGCATCTGTTCGAGAGCAGACCGGCGCCCGCCGTACTCGCCGGAGAGCGGCTGGATCACACCCGAGAGCTCCGGGTAGAACAGGTTCAACAACGGCCGGGCAGTCAGCTCGGTCACGCGCCCGCCGCCGCTGGATTCCCTTTTTCCATTCAGCTTGATCGGGCGCCGGTAATAGCCCTTGATGAAATGAATATCCGGGCGAAGCAGGAGCGGACCCAGCAGCCCATACAGGAACCGGGGGTGTATGTTCACGATATCGGTATCGATCCAGAGGATGATATCGCCGCGGGTGACATACAGGCTTTTCCAGAGCGCTTCGCCCTTCCCTGGCCGGGCTCCATATTGGGAAAGGATCTCCTGGTGGATGTAAACCGGGACGCCGAGCTTTTCGGCGATCTCGCGCGTGCGGTCCTTTGAATTGGAATCGATCAGTACGATCTCATCCAGCAGGGGGTAGCGTTCCATCATCTCCCGCTTCACCGTGGTGATGACTTTGCCGACTGTTTCCTCTTCATTGAGCGCAGGCAGTGCCAGGCTGACCGTCACCTTTTGTTTCTGTTTCAGTTCCAGCAGCTCCTTGAGGTCGGCGAACTCGCTGGCATGGTAGGTGTTCTCTGCAAACCACTTGTCCACAAGCACCGAAATCGCGGTCTGGCCGACAAACTCGCTCTCCATGTTGGTGGTAGCCGGCCGGAACAGCTTCACGATCAGGAGCCCGCGTGACTTTTCCTCCAGGATGGTTTCTGCCACCTCGCCGAGCCCGATGGATGTATCGTCTGAAAACGCAGTCGCGCCGATGATCGTGACATCATATTCCTTCGAAGCCAGCAGGATCGCAGAGGTTGGATCGTTTGTCTGCAGGAGCTGGCGATTCACCTCGGGCAGGTTGTTCAGGACGCGCTGCAAACCCCGGAAGGCTACATCACGTGAGGCACTGGGCGTCTTGGAGATGATATGGAGTGTGTGAATACTTGCGCCGCCATGCCGCGCGAATGAAAGCCCCAGGCGCAGAGCCAGTTCGGCGTTCGGTCCGCCGCGGATGGGGATGAGAACCTGGTCGAACTTTTTGGGCATCGAGCCGCAGGCTACCACAATATTGCACGGAGCCCGTTTCAATACCTCATGAATCGATAAACCGAACAACTGGCAGTGGCCTGCATCCAGAACAAGCAGGTCCGGTTTTTCCTCCCGCACGACCTTCAATAACTCATTCCAGGGCTGGTGCGTGACACGGATCAATTCGAGTGAGCGGATATCCTGTTTGTTTTTGATCTG
>DASUOS010000469.1:0-4074 GCA_036276515.1 Anaerolineales bacterium
ATAAGAGATGGTGCTCGGCATGTCCGACCATGATCTCTCACAAGCAAAATAAACATCAATACGAGAGCCAACTTTTAGATCCCACTTCTGGCACTATAGTCTTTGATATCTTGATACGGTAATACCCTCAAGAACTGCAGCGACAGTCTCGTCCAGTCGCTTCGTCCCAAATACAGTGGTTGCATTGCGTTCTACAACTGGCAGGGACGAGTAATGCTCGGTGACCTGTTTCAAAGGCAGCGCGAACATGGCGTTCGCCCATCCTTTTCCACCGTGGTGAAAATCATCCATTGCAAGCTCGCACAGATCCCGATCAGACATACCCTCGCTGTTTTTCAACATGGTTCGTATGAGGGAAGGGTCTGTGATGGATGCCTCGAAAATGCGATAGACCCTGGCTGTAGAAATCCCCCTGGCGTACACATTATCGGTAGGTGCTGGATGATCCTCAATGACAGTTTCCACCGGTGTATGGATGTATTGGTTGGGTTTCAAGCTGATCTTTAACGCGTCGGCAAACTCTTCTGTCAGTTCCCGGGTTGGGTCTGTTTCAATGACTGGGTCATGAACATGGCTGAGGTGTTGGATACAAAACTCCCGGAGCACGGGCCAGGCGGAAGGTCGGATAAAGAGACGGAAGTCCTGTTCGGCGCGTGAGTTCGTGCTGTCGAAGTCAAAATCGCCGATCAAGTCATATATGGCGTCCAGGTCCAGGATGCGAACCGCTCCGCCGAAGGGCTGCGACTTGACTTCCACGTTCGTTTCATGAAGAGTCGCTTTGCGTTCGAGAGCCAGCATCCTTTCGCCACCGTCGGGATGCTCAAAAACGACTCGCACCAGTGTGGCAACACTGACACGCAAACTTAATTCCTGCGTCGCGCCAATGCCAGGCTCAAACTTCATTGGATGCAAAGGCGATGGCTTGATCGATAGTCATTGCCTGCCCTGCCTTTTGCGCGTTTGCAAATTCATCAGCTGTCAGTGCAGATCGCAGCATTTCACGGTTTCGCTCCACTTCCACGCGGTCGGCGGGCCACCATGCGCCGCCTGTGGCTTTCAACAGCGACTCCGCTGCACTGAGCAGGGTGGCGCCCCATTGTGTTATTCCCTGTTGCGCTTTCAAGCCGGCCAGCCCGGCCAGGCATTCAGCGATTCCGCGTCGGTTGCCCAACCGTCGGAACATGGTCAGGCTTTTCCTGAATTGAGCTTCAGCCAGTTCGAAATCTTCCTCGTGTTGGGCGATGTACCCCAGGTTGTGCACGAAACGCGCCACATCGCCCTGGTCGCCGGTAGCATGCAAGAGCAGCTCACTTTCTTGATAATACTTTCTTGCCTGATCAAAATGACCCTGGGTGCGCGCCACCTCGCCGAGATTGTTCAGAGCGAAGGAAATCAACCAGTTTTCGTTAATCACACGGGCTTCAGCAAGGGACTCTTCGTGATACGCGCGTGCCTTATCGGGATACCCAAGCCCAAGTTCCACATTGCCAAGATGGATGAGCGTAATGGCATGGAAAGCGGCGATGTGCTGTTCCTTGAATAGGGCAACGGCTTGCTCAAAATAAGGCTGCGCGTCGCCATCTCGTCCCATATTGATCAATGCCACACCGTTACCCATGAGCACGGGCGCCAGCCATTGTTGATCTTCGAGTTTTTGTACAATTGCCAGACTTTCCTGTAAATACGCCAGGCTAATAGCCTGTTTGCCCTGCCAGACCGCCAGCATGCCACTCGACATCAGCGCCATCGCGCGGAGAAGGGACACCGGCTGCACTACAGGAGATGCCAATAACCGATCCGTCCACGTGGTGCCTTCGATAACGTAACCACGGCGGTACCAAAACCAAAATAACACATTGATCATCATGGCGGCAGGTTCAATGCCCTGGGGTGTGGAGAGATTCCATGTGAGTGTGGCTCGAATATTATCGTTCTCACGTTCGATCCAATTCAGCCAATGCGACGCGTTCGCAGTATAAAGCTCCATAAAGCCTATGTGGTTGATGATCACGTCGGCAAAATACCTGGCATGTTGTCCACGCATGGCTTCCATTTCACCGCTCTCAGCGAGACGTTCCAATGCATACGCGCGGAGTGTTTCCAGCATCCCAAACCGTGACTCACCATCAGTTGTCTCTTCCTGTCGCAGGAGGCTGTTGTTTGCCAGCGTGGTCAGCCCTTCGAGAATATCGAGGCTGCCCTCCATGTTACACACTGCTTCGGCCGCTTCAAGCGTGAATCCGCCAACGAACACACCCAGGCGGGCGAACAAAATTTTCTCGTCCTGATCCAACAGGTCATAGCTCCACTCGAGCGTGCTGCGGAGTGTTTGATGACGCGCAGGGAGGTCGCGCGGTCCGCCGGTCAGTAATTTGAGCCTGTCATCCAGACGCGTCAGGAGCGCCTGCGGCTGGAGTAGTTTGATGCGCGCCGCGGCCAGCTCGAGGGCCAGCGGCAGCCCATCGAGACGGCGGCAGATCTCCGCGACGGCCGATGCGTTGTCTTTCGTCAAGGCAAAGCTGGGGTGCACGGTCCGCGCTCGTTCAACGAACAGGAGGATCGATTCGTTTTCGATCAGATTTTCCAACGTTGAGCCATTTCCGATACGCGGCACTTCCAGTGGCGGGACCGGGAATTCGCGCTCACCCAGCAGATTTAACGCGATGCGACTGCTGGTGATGATCTTCACGTGCGGGGCAGCGGCAAGCAGGGCGGCTACGATCGGCGCGGCTGGAACCAGTTGTTCAAAGTTATCGAGGACCAGCAGCATGTTTTTGTCGCGCAGATAGTCCGTAACGTTCTCAAGCAAGGGACGCCCGCCTTCACGAACGGCGAGCTGCTGGGCAACGCGCGAGATAAATTGATCGGCGACTCTATCGTCAGCAAGTGGGACAAAATAAATGCCATCAGGAAATTGATCGAACAATTCATGCGCCACTTGCAGGCTCAAACGCGTCTTGCCGGTGCCGCCCGGTCCCATGAGTGTGATGAGATGCGTATCGGAGCGCAACAGCAATTCCTTGAGCGCCTTGATCTCTTTCGTGCGCCCGATGAATGGCGTGGGTTGGGGGGGAAGATTATGCTTTGGCTGCCTGGTCATGGATCCACTTTGCAGATCACCATTGCTTTGATTCTCATCGTAGAGCAGCTCAACATTTGTCGGCAGAGGCAGTTTGAACGCTGCGGCAAAACGTTTGAGATTGGCGGCGGCATAGATCAACCCGGCCAGTCGTTGTTCATTAGGTTGACCGGCTTTATGACAGTACGCCAGTCCGGCGGCGATACCTGCCAGCCAGTATTGCCCCCACAGGTCATCATGCAGACTGGCATGATTCGCTTCGACCCAGTCCGCAAATGCGCCTCGAGCCGACCGGACCACTGCACTGACACCCGACATCTCGATCGGCGCCTTATACGGGTCCGGCACATCTGCCACTGCCAGCTGCGTGATGAAGTTGACGCATTTTGCAAAAGAGATCTGCGGCATGACGTGCATCAGATACGATATTTCCAGATAACGCTGGTCATATAACAGCGGCATGTCCTCTTTAAAGAGCGCAAAGTCGATCAGATAATAGCCTTCCAGTGATTCCTTGTCGTCTGCAAACTTGACCAGAATATTATTGGTATTTAAGTCGCCATGCATGAAGCCGGTGGCCACGTCCATGGCACGGACCTTTCCCCACGGTTCGGGTTTGCGGGCAAATAACAAAGGATTTGGGAAAACATGCCCGTTGATGAGCAAGCCTGGCACATCTGGATCGACTCCTCGAATCTCCCGCAGGAATCGTTCCGTGTTGCCCCCGGCATCCAGCCGGAAGCCGAGCCAGTTTTTCAAAACCTGTTGAGGATGAACAGCTTGCTCGAATCCCATGGTCGTATTCCACCCTGTGAGCAAAACCGAATTTGTTTCAGCAAAAATGGTCTTAAGTTGACTTTGTCGTTCATATTTCGAGAGGGGAAGATATTTGAGCAGGGACTGACCGGCAATGCGATAAAAGATCGCGATGGTGCCCTCATGTTCGACCCGGTCAAAGACCAGTTCGGCGATGTGTGCGCGGGCAAACTCAGGCG
>DASUOS010000470.1:0-17617 GCA_036276515.1 Anaerolineales bacterium
TGCGATTTCAGCCATGGGTTCCACCGATCCGGAAGCCGCTTGCGACCTTCCATGGACTGTGGGGATCGGGTTCATTTTTGATTTCCGATTTTTGATTTCCGATTGTCAGGTCGGAGAGGGCGGCGGCGAGGACATGCAGAGTGGGAGTTTGCGCCTGCGGTTCCAACGGCAAGCCGTCGGACTCCATAGTGGCTTCGACCCAGCGCGTGGTTACCTTTCCCTCCTGAAAATCCGGATGGGCGAGGACGGTCTGCAGAAAGTCGATGTTGGTCACCACTCCGTGGACCACAAACTCCTTCAGGGCGGCCTGCATGCGCCGGATGGCGGAGGAACGGTCCTCGGCGTGGACGATCAGCTTGGCCAGCAGGGGGTCGTAGAAATGGGTTACCTCGCTGCCTGCAGTGAAGCCAGAATCGACCCGGATACCGGGGCCGCGCGGCTCGATAAACTGCAGGAGCTTCCCGGTGCTCGGCAAAAATCCGCTGGCAGGGTCTTCAGCGTAGACGCGGCACTCGATGGCATGGCCGCGCTGGCTGAAATGGGCCTGCTCGAAGGCGAAGCGCTCCCCCTCTGCCACGCGGATCTGCCAGTGGACCAGGTCGAGGCCGGTGACCAGCTCCGTGACCGGATGCTCGACCTGCAGGCGGGTGTTCATCTCGAGGAAATAGAATTCGTGTGAGTCAGGGTCGACGATGAATTCGACGGTGCCGGCGTTGTAGTATTTGACCGCTTTCGCCGCGGCAACCGCAGCGTTTCCCATCTCCTCCCGCAGCTCAGGCGTGAGCAGAGGAGACGGAGACTCTTCGATGATCTTCTGATGCCTTCTCTGGACGGAGCATTCCCGCTCGAATAAGTGAAGGAGATTTCCATGCTTATCCCCGAACACCTGGAACTCCACATGATGAGCGTTTGCCACGAATTTCTCGATCAGCAGTCGCTCATCACCGAAGGCATTCTGCGCTTCTCTCCGGGCGGATTCGATTGCATCCGGCAGTTCGTCTTCAGCATGAACCACCCGCATCCCCTTCCCTCCACCCCCTGCCGAGGCTTTGATCAGTACCGGATATCCAATATCCCCGGCTGCCTGCTCAAACTCTTCCCTGCTCTCGATCCCCTCCACCCCTGGGACTGTCGGCACCCCCGCTTCTTTCATGCGGATCTTTGACTCGGCCTTGTCGCCCATGAGGCGGATCGAGTCGGCCGAGGGTCCGATAAAAATCAAGCCCGCAGACTCCACCGCGGCAGCGAAGGAGGCGGACTCGGACAGGAATCCGTAGCCGGGATGGATGGCATCCGCTTTTGCATCGAGCGCAGAGCGGATCAGGACATCTGCATTCAGGTAGGACTCGCGCGGCGATGCCGCACCGATCGGGATGGCCTCGTCCGCATGCTGGACGTGCAGCGCGTCCTTGTCCGCGTCGGAGTACACGGCGACGGTCTGGATGCCGAGCTCCCTGCAGGCGCGCATGACTCGGATGGCGATCTCCCCGCGGTTGGCGACCAGAATTTTATTGATCATTCCGTTTCAGCAGTGTCAGCAGGATGCGTTCCTTATCGGGGTTGAGGCCGGCGCGCCACTCGTGGTTCTCGGGGCGGGTCTCAGCCCAGGCGATCGTATCGCGAATCGAGTCCTCCAGCGGGCGGAAGGTCAGCCCGGCGCCGATCGCCCTGGACACATCGATGCGCGAGAAGCCCGCGTCCTCTTCCGTGTCGGGAATCCAGACGGGCATGTCACTCCAGGGCTGGACGCCGTGCTCGGCCAGAAATTCCACACTTGCCCAGTGGAAGGCAGCCACACTGCCTGCCACCCGCTTGCAGGCGTCCAAAAACTCGCCCATCATCAGCTCGCGATCGGGCCCGGTCGCGTTGTACACACCGGAGGCGTTATCTTCGACCAGCCTGATGATGAACCCGGAAAGGTCGCGCACATCGATGATCTGGATGGGTGTCTGCGGCTTGTCGGGTGTGATCACATCGCCGCCGCGCTTGACTCGCATCGGCCAGTAGGTGAAGCGGTCGGTCGGGTCGTAGGGACCGACGATCAGGCCGGGGCGGACGATGATGGCACGGTCACCATACATGTCCTGCACGGCTTTTTCAGCCAATGCCTTGAGCGGACCATAGGTCTCCCCGGTGATCTCCTCGACCGATTCATCCTGCAGCTTCCCAACGGGATAGGACTCGTCGATGCCGACCTTGCGGTTGTCGGCATACACCGAAATGGACGAGATGAAGACGTAGCGCCTGACGCTGTCCTTCAACGCCTCAGCCGAGCGGCGGACGATGCGCGGCAGGTAGCCGGCCACATCGATCACCGCATCCCATTCGCGGCCAGACAGCTTGTCCATGTCGTGTTCGCGGTCACCGGTGATGGTTTCAACATCCGAAAAGAGGGCCGGGTTGGTTTTGCCGCGGTTGAACAGGGTCACTTCATGACCGGCCGCCCGCGCCGCGTCGACGAGGTGACGTCCCAGAAATTTGGTCCCACCGATAATCAGGATTTTCATCGTTTACCTTTCACACTCCACACGTCATGGCAGGGCTACTTTTTTATCCTCGTCAGCCTCGATTCGATCGCCTTCGCCTCATCCCCGTCCGGGATGAGGTTATAGGCTGTGATCAAAAGATGGTCCTTGTCGGGCAGTTCGACGACCGTGCGCCAGCCCCAGTCCGGTCCGCCGGTGGGATCGGGGTAGCCGCCGAGGACGGAAAAACCATTCTCCGTGGAAGTACCCACGCAGAACATGATGGCCGTATTATTGTGCCAGCTATCCACCCAGGAAGCCTCCCACTGGTCCGAAAGGGTGTTGTAGCCGAATGTGAACATCCCGTGCTGCGGCTCGCCCTCCACCGAGGACTGGTACAGGAAGAGCGCAAACCGCCCATCCAGGATCAGCTGGACGCTGCCTACGATGGAAGATTCATCCGTAAGCACATCCGGCTCGACCCACAGTTTGGTAGTGCCTGCCCAGCCGCCAACCAGCTGGCTGAGAAAGTGGTGCGGGCTGCCCGAGGATTGTTCAAAGGCCATAGTTCCATCCTTGTAGAGCGAATTCTAACTACATAAACGTTTTTTTGTGAGCTGGTGTTCTGTCTCCGTGGCGATCATGTCGAAGCGGCTGCACTTGCCCGTGATCCAGCCGTCCGTGCCGGAGGAGCCGCCGTCCTCCGGCCAGAGGTCCGCGTCGGTGTGCAGGCTGTAAAAGATCTCGGCGATCAGGGTCCCTTCTCCGGAGGGGAAGACGGCGATGCTGTCGACGCGGAAGTCGCGAATAGAACCTGTGCTGGCAAATCCTTTCAGAGTCTCTTCAAAAACTGCCTGTGCGACCGGCTCGATACTGAACGCCTGTACACTGTTCAACGGGATTGAGCCAAAGATGTTGCTCGAGGTCGGGGCCGGAGATGCTGTTTCGGTGGGGGCATGGGTGGATGTCGAAGCAGGCAGTGAAGTTTTTGTGGGCAGAGGCGCAGTTGTTGCCCTTGGGGCAACGGCCTGAGATGTGCAGGATGCTGTAACGAACAGGAGGGCAATGAAGAGCGTATTGATTTTCATCGTTGATTTTTACATTCGGAACACACCAAAGCTGTTCTCTTCCACCGGGGAATTGAGCACGACCGACAGCGCCAATCCCAGAACCTGGCGCGTATCCACCGGATCGATGACGCCATCGTCCCACAGGCGGGCCGTGGAATGATAGGGATTGCCCTCATTTTCATATTTCTCCAGGATGGGACGCTTGAATTCAACCGCTTCCTCCCGGGTCATGGAGGGTTTGCCTTCGCGTGCAAGCTGGTCCTGTTTGATGGTGAGCAGGACGTTGGCAGCCTGTTCCCCGCCCATGACCGAGATGCGGGCGTTGGGCCACATCCACAGGAAGCGCGAGCCGTAGGCGCGGCCGGACATGGCATAGTTCCCGGCCCCGAACGAGCCGCCGATGACCACGGTCAGCTTGGGGACGCGGGTGGTTGCCACCGCATGGACCATCTTGGCGCCGTCCCTGGCGATGCCGCCGGCTTCGTACTCACGGCCCACCATGAATCCGGTGATGTTCTGCAGGAACACGAGCGGGATGCCGCGCTGGTCGCACAGCTCGATGAAGTGGGTCGCCTTGAGCGCCGACTCGCTGAACAGTACACCGTTGTTGGCAAGGATGCCAACCGGGTAGCCATGAATGCGGGCGAACCCGCAAACGAGAGTCGTGCCGTAACGCGCCTTGAACTCTCGGAACCGGCTTCCATCAACCAGGCGGGCAACGATTTCCCGCACATCGTAGGTTTCCCGGAAAGTTGCGGGCAATAGGCCGTAGATCTCTTCGGCCGGGTATAACGGATCTTCCGGTGGATTGACTTCGAGCTGAGAAAGCAACGTTTGAACGTTCGAACGTTGTAACGTTTCAACGATGGAACGCAGGATCTCGATCGCGTGGTCATCGTCTTCGGCGAAGTGATCGGCGACTCCCGAGAGCCGCGTGTGGACGTCTGCACCGCCGAGCTCCTCCGCAGTGACATCCTCACCGGTCGCGGCCTTGACAAGCGGAGGTCCGCCGAGAAAGATGGTACCTGTCCCTTTGACGATAATCGCTTCATCGCTCATGGCCGGGACGTAGGCGCCGCCTGCCGTACACGATCCCATCACCGCCGCGATCTGGGGAATCTTTTTGGCCGACATGCGTGCCTGGTTGTAGAAAATGCGCCCGAAATGGTTCACATCGGGGAACACTTCATCCTGCAGGGGCAAAAAGGCCCCACCCGAATCGACCAGATACA
This sequence comes from Anaerolineales bacterium, assembly GCA_036276515.1. Lineage (GTDB taxonomy): Bacteria > Chloroflexota > Anaerolineae > Anaerolineales > Villigracilaceae > Defluviilinea. The sequence continues at coordinate 4,768 of DASUOS010000470.1, forward strand.
GGCAGGGCAGGTGGTTCTCCTCGGCGATCTGCTGGGCGCGCAGGTGTTTCTTGACCGTCATCGGGAAATACGACCCGCCTTTGACGGTGGCGTCGTTGGCGACGATCAGGACCTCACGGTTCGAGACCCGTCCGATGCCTGTGACGATCCCCGCACCCGGCGCATCGCCATCGTACAGATCGTATGCCGCCAGCGCCGACAGTTCCAGGAATGGTGAACCGGGGTCGAGCAGACGCTCGATCCGCTCGCGGACGAAGAGCTTGCCCTGTTCTTCCTGGCGTTTGCGATACTTCTCGCCGCCTCCTTCGCGGACGCGGGCCAGGCGATCTCTGAGCTCGCTGGCCAGCTTTCTATGATATTCAGTATTTTGCTTGAAATCAGGGGAGGACGAGTTGATCGAGGAGGAAAGTGTTTCCATGTGCAGAGTCTAGCATAAAAACGAAGCGCGAATGCAACTCCGAGGATCATCGGGATTGGTGAGACGCGAAGGAAGTCTTATTCAAGCGCTGGTCGTATTCTTAATGATAAGACTGATGTTACGCAGTGCCGCCGTTATTACCGCGAAGACCCGAAGAACACAAAGAAAGCTTTATTCTTCGCGAACGGAGAAGAAGCTTGGCGATCTTCGCGCCTTCGCGGTTTAGATTTCCTGCTCAGTGCGAAAGGTGAGTGATAAGATTCAGGGCATGAATTTCTCGCATATTACCGACAACCTTTTCATTGGAACGACCCCTCTGGTCTCCGATTACGACGGCCTGCGCGAGCTGGGGATCCGGCTCATCATCAACATGCGCTTTACACGCGGTCCCTATCCCGACCCACATGATAGTCCGATCCAGCTGCTCTGGCTGCGGACGATCGACAGTCCCTTCTTTCCCATCCCGGTCGCCAAACTGGTCCTGGGGGCGCAGGCCGCGCTCGACACGATCCAACTCGGGGGAAAAGTCTATGTCCACTGTGCCTATGGACGGCACCGCGGTCCGGCCATGGGTTCGTGTGTGCTGATCGCACAGGGATATGAGCCCGAGGCGGCGCTGCAGCTTGTGATGGAGCAACGGTCCGTGGCTAACCCGAATGCCTATTACATCCGCCCGCGCATTATGCAGTTTGCACGGCTGTGGAATGCAGGGATGGATTCCTAGAACCCCTGGTTGGTAAAGTGCCAGCTAAAGCTGGAGATCGCAATACAAAGATAGAACAGTACCGGGGGCGCAAAGGACAGGCCGGAGAGCACGGCTGCCAGCCTGTTCTTGCGCCGGGCAAAGGCGATCCAGGAGCCAATGACCAGGACGAGTGGGATGAGCGGGTAGGACCAGACGACGATCACGAAGGTCCAGGCTTCCGCGCTGACTCCCGAATCAAATGCCATGACAGAGAGCCCGGCGACGAGCAGCCAGATAATCAGGGATAGCAGGGCCAGGATTTGCGAGACGATCATCCAGATCACCAGGCCGGTACGCGGTTTTTCAACAGGCAGCTGCGACATAGTTCTCCGTTTCTCTAGGACTCACGGTGTTCAGCCATCGTAAGGGCTCCCTTTTCGGAAGTCTTTAACGGGAAGATGCGTGCGTGCAGACCCGCGTTCTTGAATGCCCGCTTCATTGCCTCGCCAGGCCCTGCTTGGGCTGTTGAGGAGAATGCGATCAGGCTGGGACCTGCCCCCGAAAGCGCCACGGCGGCTCCCTCGGCTTGCGCGGCGCGCATGGCGGCCTTCGCGCCGGGGATCAATGGCAGGCGATAGGGCTGGTGCAGTGCATCGCTCATCGCTTCCCCCAGCAGGGATATATCTCCTGTACGGAATGCTTCCGTCACCAGTACGGCGCGGCTGATGTTGTGGACCGCATCCTTCATCTTTACATGGTGGGGCAGAGCCTTACGTGCCTGGCGGGTGGGGAAACGGAAATCCGGGACGACAACGGTTATGTACAAGGGTGCAATGGGAAGTTTTCGCACAATGATCTTTCCCTGACCCTGGATCGAAACGATCAGCCCTCCGAGCAGGGCCGGCGCGATGTTATCCGGATGGCCCTCGATCTCACTGGCAAGATTCAGGATGTCTTCCTGTGAAAGAGCCGATCCGATCAACGCGTTGGCAGCCAGCAGACCCGTCAGCGTGGCAGCGGCAGACGATCCCAGTCCTGAGCCGATAGGGATGTGATTGGTGCAGCGGACGATAAAGGGAGATAACTCGGTCCCGGCATGCTCTGCCAGTCTTAGCGCGGCCCGGATGATCAGATTGTTCCTGCCTTGGGAAACCCTTCCTTTCCCTTCGCCTTCGACGTATACCGTGAAATCATCCGCAGGCTCGAACGTGGACTCGTTCCACAGATCGAGTGCCAGGCCCAGGGCATCGAACCCGGGTCCCAGGTTGGCGGAGGTGGCGGGGACTTTGACGGTGATGTTGATCATGGTGACGAACCACGAGACTCGGAAACCCGGAGTTTCTGTGGTTGACTATTGAAGGATGATTTCTTCCAGCGCGTCCAGCTTCGGCGGCACGAGGTGCGGGTCTTGCATATCCGTGGTAATGATATCCGGGTCCTTCAAGCCATGACCGGTGCAGATGGCAACTACGCGCTTGCCTGCAACTTTCAACCTGCCGCGTTCAATCTCAAGCGCCAGCCCGGCCAGCCCGGCTGCGGAGGCCGGTTCCACCCAGATCCCTTCGAGGGAGGCTAGCAATTTTTGCATGTGCAGGATCTGCTCGTCGCTGGCGGCGATGATCCGTCCGTGAGATTCCTCGGCCGCCTGTAAGGCCTGTTCGCCGCGCGCCGGCTTTCCGATGCGAATGGCAGTGGCGACGGTTTCGGGATGCTCCACCGGGTGGCCCACCACCAGCGGTGCAGACCCCGCCGCCTGGACGCCCAGCACCTGCGGCAGGCCTGTCGATCTCAACTCATTGTATTGTTTGAAACCTGCCCAATAAGAAGTGATGTTGCCTGCATTCCCGACCGGCAGACACAACAAGTCCGGCGCCGATTCGAGCACATCGCAGATTTCGAAGGCCGAGGTCTTCTGTCCCTCGATGCGGTAGGGATTGATCGAGTTCACCAGGCAGATGGGATGCTTGTTCGTGATTTCCACGACCATCGTCAGCGCGTCGTCGAACGAGCCGTCGATCTGGATGACCTGCGCGCCATAGGCGACCGCGCCGGCCAGTTTCCCGGCCGCGACCTTGCCCTGCGGGATCAGCACGATGGACTTCATCCCGGCCCGCGCGGCGTAGGCTGCGGCGGAGGCGGCTGTATTGCCCGTCGAAGCGCAGATGACTGTCCTCGCGCCGCCGCCCAGCGCCTCGCTGATCGCCGCGGTCATGCCGCGGTCCTTGAACGAACCGGTTGGGTTCAGGCCTTCGTACTTGATGAACAGCTCAAATCCGCCGCCCAGATGGCGCGACAAGGCCTGCGCTTTGATCAGAGGTGTATTGCCTTCGAGCAGGCTGACAGGCTGCGTGTGACGGGGGAGGTCGAGCAGGTGGCCGTATTTGTGGAGGAGTCCCTGGTAGCTCATGGCGGGTAGTGTAGCATAAAATTCATCGCCACTTAATTAAAAGTGGATATACTCGACCCAATGAAGCGCTTTATCAATATGACAATTTGCATACTACTGGCCGCCTGTGTGGCGGAAGTCACGCCTGCTGCTCCGGTACAAGCTCTCCCCTCGCCGACGGCTGTGCCATCCAAGCCACAATTATCGAGTGTTCAATTCTTTACCGCCGTACCCTCCCGAACGCCTCGACCCGCAACCATCGCTTTACCCAGCCCAAGGCCTTCCCTGACTCCTGACCCGAGCATCCCTTCCCTCGACCTCGATGCATGGAAGGACCAGCCTGTCATCCCGGCCGTGGATCCAAGCATCAGCGCCATCTATGAGTATGGACAGAGACTCGGCAACGATCCGCACGCCTTCTCGATCTTCGGCGACTGCCAGACGCGGCCGGAGGAATTCTTTGGTGTGTTCGAAACCGATGAAGCTGTGGTCGCCCGCCTGTCACCGGAGCTGCAGGAGGCAGTGGATAACTTCCAGGGGTCCTTTACCCGCGAAAGCTCCACCTCCCAGGATGGCACCACACCCGGCTCTCTGCTGTGGACGCAGTGGCACCGCGGCGAGTATGGCTGTTCGTTTGCCGAGACGCCCATCGAGTGCGAGCTGCGCGTTCACCGGCCATCGTTTGTCATCATTCAAGTGGGGACTCATTTCGAATCGCGCAACACGGAATACCTGCGCGAGATCATCCTGCAGTTGATGGATGAAGGCGTGGTGCCGATCCTGGCCACCAAGGCGGATAACCGCGAGAAGGATGAGCGCATCAACCGCGATATGTGGATGCTCGCCTCCGAGTACGATCTGCCTCTCTGGAATTTCTGGGCCGCGGTCTCCGATCTCCCCAATCGCGGACTTTATACCCGCAGCGACCGCCCCCTGCAGGGCGATATCTACCTGACCGAACCGGCCCTCGAGATCCACCGCATGACCGGCCTGGAGGCGTTGAGTGTGGTCTGGCGGGTGGCCACAAAACAATAATTTATTTCGCGATTTTGGCCACCGTCACCCCCGAACCACCTTCGTTTTCCTTGGGTTCCTCGAACGAGGAGACATACGGGCTATCCTTCAACGCATTACGGACCGCTTCGCGCATTCGCCCCGTCCCCTTGCCGTGGACGATGCGCACGAACAGCAGTCCTGCCGAAAAAGCCCGCTCCAGATAACGCTCGAGGTCCTCGAGCCCATCCTCCACCAGCTTGCCGCGCAGGTTCAATTCGAGTCCGGGAGACCTGGTCCCGCTCAAGGCTGCGCGGCCGCTGCCTTCCGCCAGTACCTTCTTTTCTTCCACCCTCTTTTCGCCTGAAGGTTCTTCGTCCTGCCCTCGCCGGATCAGATCGACCAAGCGCACCCGTACGCGCAGGCTTCCCACTTGCACCTCGGCATCCGACTCGCCCAGGGCGGTGATCACGCCATCCGCGTTCAAGGTGCTGACGGTAACGCGCTCGCCTAATGACAGTGGACGGTGGACGATGGACGGTCCACGGTCTACTGTCTTCCGTCTCACCACCGGCGCTTCGACTTTCGCCTCGATCTCTTCCACCTTTTCTTCGATCTGTTTCAGGGCTTCGAGCGGCTGCCTGGCTTTTTTGAGCTGGGACCTGAGCGCCTCGATGTTCCTCTTCAGCACTGCCACTTCGAGCTCGCCTTCCGCTCTTGCTTTGGCAAGCACCTCCCGGCGCTCGTCTTCGATCTTTTCGAGCCGCTTTTCGATCTCCTGGGTCTGTGATTCGAGTTTATCGCGTGCCTTTTCCAGTTTCTGGCGCTCGCGTGAGGTCCGGTTGCGCTCTTTGCGGATGTCATCGAGCAGCTTGTCGGCGCGCAGGTCTTCCGGGTTGATCTCCGATTTGGCAGATTCGATAATCTCCTGCGGCAGTCCAAGCCGCTGAGCGATGAGCAGCGCGTTGGACCTGCCTGGCAGGCCGATGGTCAGGCGATAGGTGGGGCGCAGGGTTTTAACGTCGAATTCAAGCGAGGCGTTGACAACTCCCTCGGTGGAATGGGCATAGGTTTTGAGCTCCGGATAGTGGGTGGCGACAAGGGTCGTGCATCCGCTTTCGAGCAGGTATTTCAGGATGGCACGCGCCAGCGCCGCGCCTTCCTGGGGATCGGTGCCTGCACCCAGCTCATCGAAGATGACCAGTGAACGGGCATCGATCTGCTTCAGGATGCGGATGATGTTTGTGATATGGCCGCTAAATGTGCTGAGCGACTGCTCGATGGACTGCTCATCGCCGATATCGGCATAGACGGCATGGAAGAACGGCAGCTCCGAGCCGCTCCGGGCCGGGATGTGCAGTCCGCTCTGGGCCATCAGCACCAGCAGCCCCACTGTTTTCAAGGAGACGGTCTTGCCTCCCGTGTTCGGTCCTGTGATGATAATGGCCCGCGTCCCTGGCCGGGGATCGACATCGATGGGAACTACTGTGTTCGGATCGAGCAGAGGATGGCGGGCCTGCATCAGGTTGATGTTTGGCAAGCTTACAGTTGAAGGTTGAAGGTCATCTGGCCTTTGACCTTTAACCTTCGTCCTTTGACCCAATACCGGCTCGCTCGCCTTCAGCTCTTCCGCATACTTCGCCTTCGCAAAAATAAGATCGAGCATTGCCAGGTTTTCCAGCCCGTAGACGAGCTCCTCGCGGTGGTCGGCGATCTGGGCGGAAAGCTCGTACAGGATGCGCCGTTCCTCATCGCGCTCCTGCAACTGCAGCTCGCGCATGGCATTGTTCAGTTCGACGATCGGAAGCGGCTCTACAAAAAGCGTCGCGCCGCTCGAGGACTGGTCATGGACCACGGCCTTGATCTGTCCCTTGAACTCGGCGCGCAGGGGGATAACGTAGCGCCCGTCGCGCTGGGTGATGATCGGTTCCTGGAGCTTATTGGCCGATTCGGTCAGATAGCGCTGCAGGCGCGACATCAGGCGGTCGTGCGAGATCTTGATCTCACGCCGCAGGGTGGAAAGCTTCGGGGAGGCGGAATCCAGTACCTCGCCGCGGTCAGACAGGACGCGCGAGATGGCATCCACCATGCCGTGCGACTCGGGCAGTCCCGCGGCGATCTGGGAGAGACGCGGAAAGTCGTCGGTCCGGCGCTCGAGCGATTTCTTCAGCTCGCGGCACGAGATCAGCGTGGACTTGACGTCCAGCAATTGCTGGGGATCGAGCACGCCGCCGCGCGCTGCCAGGTCCGCAGCAGGGCGGATATCGTGGGCGCCGCCGATGCCGATGTTGTCATGGGTTGTGAACAGCCTGCGGGCTTCGCCGGTCTCCTCCAGGCGGGAAATGGCCAGGTCATAGGAGTCGGTCGGTTCGAGCTGGCGCGCCAGCGCCATCGAGGCGGAGAAATCACAAAATCCGACCAGGCGCTCGAGGATCTTCGGGTATTCGAGAACGTTCAGGGTTTTCGTGTCCATCGCAGGTTATTATAACCATGGATGAAGGTCATACAAGGGATGGATGAGAGAACTGGCCATTCCATGTTATACTCCCGCCACTACAAATTCTGGGATTGTTTTGAGACTCAAATCGCAGCCCGATGAACGTTGGAATCGGGCTTTTTTGTTGGGCAGGTCTCTTTGTAAAGAGAGGCCTTGGTTGGCAGGAAAAGGTATCGGAGTCATCGAAACATCCCCTACAAGCTGTCATTGTGATGCGCAGCCCGAATCAATCTCCTGTTGAAAAGAGATTGCTTCACCTCTGCGGTTCCCCGCGATGACAAAAGGAAAATAGATGACAACCGATTTTACTTCCCTCAACCTGCGTGAAGAGGTCACGCAGGCGATTAACGAGCTTGGCTATTCCGAGCCAACGCCCATTCAGACCTCCCTGATCCCGATCATGCTCAGCGGGGCAGATGTGATCGGCCAGGCGCAAACCGGCACGGGCAAGACCGCCGCCTTTGCGCTTCCCATTTTGCACAACTTTACACCGCAGCGGCACATCCAGGCGCTGGTCCTGGCGCCTACACGCGAGCTGGCCCTGCAGGTTGCCGATTCCATGACAGTTTATGGAAAACACCTGGACGTACGCATCCTGGCCGTCTATGGCGGCCAGCCGTATGGCCCGCAGATCTCGCGTCTCAACCGCGGCGTGGACGTGGTGGTGGGCACCCCCGGCCGTCTGCTCGACCTGATCGAGCGCAAGGCTCTCAACATTAAGCATGTCCGCACGCTTGTCCTTGACGAGGCGGATGAAATGCTCAACATGGGGTTCATGGAGGATGTGGAAAAGATCCTGGCTGAAATCCCGGCGGAGAGACAGACGGCTCTTTTCAGCGCGACCCTGCCGCCGCGTATCCGCTCCCTGGCCAGCCGTTTCATGCGCGATCCTCAATCCGTCAACATCAAGCGCGAGACGCTGACGCTGGCCTCGACCGAGCAGCGCTATTATCTCGTCCACGAAGCGGATAAGACCAATGCATTGACGCGTCTCTTCGAAGTGGAACCGATCAAGAGCGCCCTGATCTTTGCCCGCACCCGGGCCGAAACCGCTACCCTGGCAAACGAGCTGGTCGTACGCGGCATCCCGGCCGAAGCCATCCACGGCGACCTGGACCAGAATGCCCGTGAGCGCGTCCTCGGTCGATTTCGCGCCAACCAGTTGAAAGTCCTGGTCGCGACCGATGTCGCGGCCCGCGGCCTGGATATCCATGACATCTCGCATGTCTTCAACTACCACCTGCCCGATGACGCCGAAGTCTACGTCCACCGCATCGGGCGGACCGGGCGCGCCGGCCGGACCGGTGTGGCCATCACCCTGGTTTCGCCGCGTGAGAAGCGCCGCCTGCGCGAGGTGGAAGCGCTGACCAAGCAGCCGATCAAGAAGATGGAACTGCCCACCGTGTCGGAGATCCACCGTCACCGTGAATCGCAGGTGGTGGAGACCTTAAAGGTCTGGCTGGGCCGCGGCCGTTACAAGCGCGAGCTGGAGTTGGTGCAGGAGCTGATCGAGGCAGGGCATGATCCCTTGAATATCGCCGCCGCCGCAATGAAGATTGCCCGGGCCGACGAGAAACAGCGGCCGATCGCCGAAATCGCCGAAGTGAAATCGGATCGCCGAGAAAAGGAAGCGGGACCGAATGGAAAACGGGCGGCTCCCGGACGGCGCGATCGTCCTGAGAGGGCAGGGGGCCCGCGCCGTCGCGGCGACTCGCATGAGGAAGGTATGGTGCGCCTCAAACTAAATAAAGGCAAAATACACGGTGTCCGCCCGAATGAGATTGTCGGCACGATCGCCCACCATGCCAATATCCCCGGCTATGTGATCGGCAAGATCCGCATCGAAGACAAGTTTACATTTGTGGATATTCCGGAGGATATCGTGGAGCAGGTGCTCAAACAAAATGGCAACTACCGCATAGGAAAAGATAAGTTCGCCCTCACCAAGGCCCAATGAACGCCCGGTCCCCGATAGTCGGGGACTTTTTATTTTAAGGAGGGGGAGTATGAGAGTTAAATAAGAGCCGACCAATCGTACTTGACATGCGACAAAACATAGATATAATATTGACTAAATCTAGACAAAAACTAGACAATATTCAGACAGGAGATAAAGATGAAATCGAGAATTACTGTTGGTTTACTAGTACTCACGCTGGTCCTGGCGGCCTGTGCGCCCCAGGCAACACCCACCGCGGCCCCGACTGCTACCGTGATGCCGGAACCCACTGCCGCCCCCACCGAAGCACCTGCTGAACAAACGATCGTTGATATTGCCGTTGCCGATGGCCGCTTCACCACTCTGGTGGCTGCTGTCCAGGCAGCCGGTCTGGTTGAGACCCTCAACGGCGAAGGTCCCTTCACCGTCTTTGCCCCCACGGACGATGCTTTTGCCGCTCTTCCCGAAGGCACGCTTGAAAGCCTGCTTCTCCCTGAGAATCAGCAGCAGCTGACCGATATCCTGCTCTATCATGTCGTGCCTGGCAAAGTGATGGCTGCGGATGTTGTTGGGCTGGATGGCCAGATGGCCGCTACCGCCCTCGAGGGCCAGCAGGTCGGCATCAAGGTCGATATGGGCAATGTGTACCTGAATGAGAATACCCAGGTCATTATCACCGACATCGAAGCCTCGAACGGCGTGATCCATGTGATCGACTCGGTCCTGCTCCCGCCCTCCGATGAAACCGCCATGGAATCGATGGATATCGTCGACACCGCCGTTGCCGATGGCCGCTTTACCACCCTGGTGGCAGCTGTCCAGGCCGCTGAGCTGGTGGACACCCTGAAGGGTGAAGGCCCCTTCACGGTCTTTGCCCCAACCGACGAGGCCTTCGCCGCCCTGCCCGCCGGTACCCTCGACAGCCTGCTCCTCCCTGAGAACCAGCAGCAGCTAACCGACATCCTGCTCTACCATGTGGTCCCCGGCCGGGTGATGGCCTCCGATGTGACGGGCCTCTCCAGCGCCTCAACCGTTCTTGGCCAGGATGTCACCGTCACCGTGCAGGATGGCAATGTCTTCCTGAATGACAACGTCCAGATCATCATCACCGACATCGAGACCTCCAATGGCGTGATCCATGTCCTCGACGCAGTGCTGCTCCCGCCTCAATAACCGAGATCTTCTCCTCATACAGATACAGGCCGTGCTATTGCACGGCCTGTATCCATTTTTTAACAAACCCAGATGTTTCTTCGCTATTATTGATCTTCCACAATCTGCCGGCCTGTTCGAACAGGATCCTCCTGGGGGCGGATCAGGCCGGCAGGGATATCCTTATCCTTGTGCATGGCAACGCTGCCTGTCGGGTCATAGTTTGGGTCCCGGTCGGCGGCATCTGTGAGACGTTCGCTGCTCTCCCACAGGCGCTGCTGGTTGGCGGTGTCCAACGCATAGGCGGGATATTCAAGCTCCCCGCCTTTATGGAAAAATTTCCCATGGGCCTGTGCAAATTCAGGATCGGTTACCAGCCGGACAACCTCCTCGGCTGCCCTGGCGGGAGACAGAGCAAACAGCCAGGCCAGGAGACGGACCGGCAGCGAAGCTTCCTCCCGGATCTCGGACCGGACCAGCCCCGGATGGAGCGCATTGACCCGGATGCCGGAATTCTGCATCCGCCGGTCCAGCTCCTGGGTCACGAGCAGGTTTGCCATCTGCGATGCATGGAAAGCCTTCAGGGAATTGAACTGCCGCTGCCCCTGAAGATTATCGAAATCGAGTTCGGTCGTGGTTGGAGATGTGATATGGATCACCTGTCCCACGCCGCTTTCCCGCAGGAGCTCCTCCAGCAGGCGGACCAACAGGTAGGGTCCCAGATGGTTCGCGGCGAACATCTCCTCGTATCCGTCCACGGTCAGTGTGCGGCGGTTCCGGTATACGTTCGAATTGTTGATCAGGACATCGATCTTGTCGTACTTTGAACGCAGGATCTCTGCCAGGTTGCGCACGGAGGAGAGGTTGCCGATATCGCACAAATACACTTCCACATTTGGATTTTGCGAGGCGGTGACGATCTCTTTCTCCACCTGTGCACCATGCTCTGGGTCGGGCGATATCAACAGAACGGTTCCGCCGGTCTTTGCCAAACCGACGGCGATTGCCTTTCCAAGTGCAGAAGTCACGCTTGTGAGCATGTATACATTGGGATTTCGAGTATCCATTATTTTGCCTCCAGACTTCGCCTTCAACTTATTGAACTTTCCGTTTTCATCTACTACTTCTTCACCCTGTGCTCTTCACCTGTAGGATACGTCCTCGTAGGTCCCGCCTCCCGCCTGTTTGATCTTCCATTCACGGTACTTGAACAGATCGCGCTCGAGCAGCATCAGGCAGGCCGCAATCACGGAGGCATCGTCCACGGCGCCCACGAAGGGGAGCACATCCGGCACGATGTCGAAGGGATTCAGGACATAGATCAAGGCGAAGGCCGCTGCTGCAATCGTCCAGCGCATCGCCTGGCGGTAATTGCCGGAGCGCCAATCCCGGATCATGGCCATCAGCATCCGGCCATCTTCGATGAACCGCTTAAGAGGCCCGCGAGCGGTGAACTGCTTCCGGATATCGTCCTCACGGACGACGACTTTCTCGATATCCTTATCGGTTACATTCTCGGCTCCCTCTCTCACATACTCTTCATCCGGTTTTTTGAACATCGCAAGGACTCCTTTCCTTAACAATAAAACGGGTATGTGGGGGTTTTGTGACTGTCATACGAAAACCGGAAGCTTTGAAGCTCCGGTTTTCGTTTATTCTCAGGCAGATACAAGCCCGTCCTCCACCTGGACGGCTCGCCGCTTTCGGGTGAGCAGCAGCCCGACACATAATCCGGCGAAGCCGATGAGCATCATGTTTCCGAGGAGGTCGCCGATCACCGGGTACAGCGTGTTGACGGAAGCCGCAGGTGTGGACACCATTTGGACGGCGGCAAAGGGACCGGTCTTGCTCTCTTCGAACAAGTCCTCTCGCTGGAGGGTCCGACCGTAGGGATCGATCACGCTGGACACGCCTGAGCCGGTCTGGCGGAAGATGGACATACCGTTCTCAACCGAGCGGAAGCTCGCCATGCCATTATGGATATCCTTGACGCCCAGCCAGTCGTTGGACGGCACGAACATCAGGTCCACATCCTGCTCACCGGCCTGTTTCATCACGCTGGGGAAGTCTGCATCCCAGCAGATGACGGCGCTGAGCCTGCCGTAGGGAGTGTCTACGGTCTGCAGGATGCCATCGCCCTTGCGTGTGCCTTCGAACATATTCCCACCGTACTTGATGTGTGACAGGGCCATGTCGCCGTTCGGGTCGATAATGTGTACTCTATTCTCGGCGGGTGAGGTTCCCACGTCGAGCACCGGCAGGACGATGTAGATGGATTCCTCTCTGGCGATCACGGCGGCATCCCGGAGGAGCTTGCCGACCTGGTCGGTCTGCCCCATCCCTGCCGCTTCTTGTAAGGTGACGATATCCGCGCCCTGTTGGGCGAGCGAACGAATCTGGCTTAATTCCTCGGTATGCAATGCATCCACGGCCTGGCGGAAGCCCGCTTCATCCCCGGAGTTCAGGTGACCCATCACCTCGGCAAGCTGTCCATCTGCCAGGGAAAAGCCTGCGATTTGTGCAGTTTCTGCAGGCTGCTGCCCCGAGAGAGTTCGAGCGAAGCCAAGACCCAGGATCAGGACCAGCGCGCCGGCAGAGGCCATGGCGAAGCGGTTGAGCTTAAGCCCCTGTTCCCAGATATGGTTGGCCAGGCTGGCAAACCCGCTGATGACAAATGTGATGCCCCATAATCCCGTGATCGAGGCGATTTGCATGATGGGCAGGAAACCGCGCTGGGTATACGCGACTGCACCGAATGTCCCGAACGGACTGCCGCTCGA
>DASUOS010000471.1:0-2572 GCA_036276515.1 Anaerolineales bacterium
GAGCTATCCTCCCTGTTTGCCATGCTGATTTACGCTCTACTCGCCTGGGTTGTGGAAAGAGTCGTGTGGCTGCTTTTTTACCGCCCACGCGGACCGGTAGTGGATACCACTCAAACGACGACCAGCGAGCGCCATATCAACCCCTGAACAAGAAATTGGGAGGTGAGGAATGAGCATTTCCCTGCCTGAACAGGAGCCCGGATTGCAGCAGGAACCAAAGGGCTTTTTGAAAGACCTGCCGGCCCTGGCCAGCCTCGTCCATTGGCTGGCAGGGTTCATCCGATTGACGGAAGAGGAGCAAGAGAACGCGGGTATTTATCTGGATCGCCTGGGAGGCGAATAAATACCGGTCACCCTGCATTGTCCATACACGACTGCAACTTGCGGTCATGAGTAATTTACAAAGGAGAAACACAAATGATCCACGAAAACCACACGAATAATGTAGGAGGCGTTTTGGCCGGGGTGTTGATCGGCGGGCTGGCAGGCGCGGTCACGATGCTGCTGCTGGCGCCCCAGTCTGGAAAAGATACCAGAATGCAGATCAGGGAAAAAGGCATCGAGCTGCGCGACCGGACGGCTGAGCTGATGGAAGATGCCAGGACGCAGGTACGTACGAACGCAGACAGGCTCACGGTAAGTGGCCGCGAGAAGTTCAAGGAATTAAAACAACACGGCCAGGAACTTGTGGTTGAGCAATTGGAGCATGTATCCGAAGCAGCCCAGGCCGGGAAAAAGGCAATCAAGAGCTCCTGATAGACCTGATCCACCATCCGATCGATGTGTGAGCAGACGATGTCCTCATTACGATGGACCGTCTGACAGGTCGATGTCACCCGGCCTTCCCGACCGGGTGACACCCGGATCTCTCAGAACAAGTTCCCATGCTTGAGTCGATCATCCTGGTCCTGACCCTCTACTGGCTCATCAGCTTCTTCGCTCTGACGATCGCTCCCGGCCTGCCCCATGCCGGGTGTTTCACCGATACGCTTTCCGTCATCATTGTCACCCCGATCGCCATCCGTTTTTTCATTTACTTTTCAACCCCATGCTTTACAGAAACAACATTTTCTGCCGAAGCATAACGCCTTGAAGGCCTGTCCCTTGAAACGATCCAGGCTGGTCAAGGGAGGAGATCCAATGTTCCCATTACAGACGCCCGCAATAAGGGAGGCTGAATTTTTCAGGTGTGAAGAACTCGGAGAGATGCCGGAGGCTGGAAACGTCCCCGGTCCGACCCGGAAAGCCGATGCCCGGATCAAAGATTCCATATACGAAGCCTTATGGAAGGATGATATTCTGCGGGCTGTCGAACAGGATCAACTTGATGTTCGCGTAAAAAATGGAGCCGTCTATCTTAATGGACACATTGTAAACACGACCAACCGCAATCGAATTGAAGCTGCCATCCGGGATATTCCGGGTATCAAGGGAGTTCAAAATAATCTTGTTATGGATGACAGGCTCACCCATGAAGTTGCCGCCTCGTTGGGAGCGCTTGAACACACGTATGATTGCAAGTTTTATACCGGTGTATCGCATGGACTGGTATCCCTGAACGGTATTGTGGGGAATGAAGATGTGAAATTACTGGCGGAGAAACGTGCGGCCGATCATCCCAATGTCCGCGGTGTGATTAACCATGTGCAGGTCTCGGGCGGTGCGATCGGATCGACCAATCGGCCATTCCTGCAACCCACCATAGGAGAAATCATTTATTTTCGGGATGGTATCTCCGGAATTGTGAAGCAGGTCATTATTGATCCGAATAACCGGCGCGTGGTTGCCATGACCGTCTTCGGACAGTTTGCAGACCCAGCGCAGGAACTCGAATCCTTGAACCGGGAGGAAGTACGCTCACCCGAGCGCCTTGTCCTTGTCCCTATGGATGTGGTCCGTTATTTGACCCGGGTCTCAGGATTTCTCACGATCAGGAGTGACGAAAGAGAGCGGTATCTGGATTTCAATTCCATGTTCTTCGATGTACCTGCCTGGGATTGGGTTCCTCCCTATCCGTATTGTCCCGATCATGTTCTATTCCCTGCAGAACAACAGGTTCCTCACGAGCCGTTAGCAATGGTTGTGCTGGCAGAACAGCTGACCCAGGACCAGCTGCTCGACAATGACAGCCTGGGTGGTTGAAGGCATTCGGGTGTTTGAAGCTGTTTTTGTTGGCGGGAGAAATGAAAGGGTCATCGCCGTGGTTGCAGTACAGAGTGCCGCATAATTATTTAAACTCTGGATTTGAATTTCAACCTACAAACGCACTGGAAAAGTGTAATTACTTATGAGACAAGCGGTAAAGTGGTTTCAGTTCCGCCAAAAGATCCTCAACTGGCGTACCAAGCAGCGTGACGATCAATTCACCAGCGCAGATCGCGCCCGGGAACGATCCATAAGCATACTCCAGAAACGGTATGGGTTTAACAGGGAAAGAGCAGCCTTTGAACTGGACAAGTATTACTCGAAGGCCAGACTTGAGTGAGACGCTCTGCTCTGGTATCGAAGAAATGGAACAATCGTCACCAGACCCGATCGAAATTGGACGGCAGAAATTCGAGAATAAGCCTGC
>DASUOS010000472.1:0-3071 GCA_036276515.1 Anaerolineales bacterium
CGAGCGCGCCGCCGAGCCCGACCCGCGCCGCGCCAGCCGCGAGAGATCCCGCTCACTGAGATCCAGCCCCGCCGCCTTGCTCCCCGCCAGAGCCAGCGCTGCAAACGCCGAGGCGGACGAAGCGATCCCCGCGCCGGAGGGAAAGTTGTTCTCGGTTATGACTTCCGCCCACTCGTTGATCCCCGCCATTTCTCTTACAATGTCTAGAATAGAGGAGACGCGCTCCCGCCCTGCCCCTGCGACATCGTGACCATTGATGATCAGCTCATCATACGGCAGCGAGGGCTGGAAACTGACCGTCGTGCGCGTGAACAGCCCATCCAGGTTCATCGAGATGGACCCGTTCACCGGGATGCGCAGGGAGTTATCGCGGTTCCCCCAGTATTTGATGAAGGCGATATTGGGATGGGCGAGAGCAGTGGCAGTGGTCATAGTGCGATAATACCACTTCGTTAGATAATTTCCCCTCACCTTTTTGCCCAAGGCTTTCTCATAGGTTTTGACACGAAACAGTTGGCTGCAGAGAACTGAAGGCGATGTTCAGCCTGGCGGACAAGACTCGCCAGAAGTACAAAAACCTGCTTGGGGGCAGGCTCTACCGCGTGTTCGGCGTGAGCCTGTTGTGTCGTATTTCGAAGTGCTGCTAAGGCCTCAAGAGATACGTCACCATTTGACCTTTGCCTTTAATATTGATTGGCTCACGTTGCTCAAAGCTGTATTTGCCATCCAATTTTCTTTTCACGGCCTCGGTCACCTGGATAACGTCCACCAGTCCATTGCTTTCCATCCGACTGGCAGTGTTTACAGCATCACCCCAGAGATCGTAGATAAACTTGTGTCGCCCAATCACACCAGCTACGACTGGACCCGTGTCGATCCCTACTCGCAGGTGAATAGGCTCATGATTCCAGGCCTGATGCCGTTTTATACTGTCCAACATATCCAATGCAAAGGCTACGACCGCGTCACAATGATCTTCTCTGGCTACAGGCAGGCCACCTGCTACCATATAGCCATCGCCGGTGGTCTTGATCTTTTCAAGTCCATGTCGTTTTGCCAGGTCATCAAGATCACTAAAGATTTCATTGAGCACTCTGACGACCTCAGCGGGATTTGCATGGCTGGAAAGCCGCGTGAAATCCACAATATCCGCAAAGAGTATGGTCACCTCAGAATACCCGTCCGCGATCACTTCGGGCCTTTGCTTGAGCCGCTCAGCAATGGGGCTGGGAAGAATGTTGAGCAGCAGGAAGTCGGCCTGCTTGCGGGCTTCGTCGATTTCGTTGACCAGATAGCGGAATACGACGACCAGCACCGTCACCACAGCGATAACAGAGAAACCATAAAAAAAGGCGGGGTTTCCAGCATGGAGCATGGCCTGATTAGCTAACAATGGATCCAAGGGTATGAGCGCCAACTCGCCGATCGCAAAAAACATCCACCAACCGATCAGCTGCCATTTCGGCAAAAAGATGGTGGCGGCCAGTGGAACGAGAATAAACCATATCATTACGCCCGATTGGTATCCACCCTGCAGAACGCGGGTCGTCAGGTGCACTGCGGAGATATAAGCCAGAGTGAGATTTACATACTGTCGGAAGCGTTGGGTCCGGATCAGAAAGCCAAACAGCAATAATCCCAGAAGGGTCGAGGCGAGGTAGATCACCACTCCGCCAGCTACGCCCAATGGAGCATATGTTCCTACACTGGCTAATGAGAGCAGCACGTATAGTAGCTGGATAAAAACGAATGCTATTTTGCGAAAACGCTCCCCCGAGCTATCCGTAGGAAAGGTGACAGCTCGGACGAAAACCTGAAAGAGCCTGGATAGCATAATATGAACTACTTATAGGGATAACACACGGGATAGCCAAAGAAACGTCTGAGAATTGGTCCCAGAGTCCGGGCCAAGAGCCGCTGCACGAATACCGGTGGATTGCTAGCGAGGTATAACTCTCCTGGATAATAACTGAGTGTGGCTGCCATCTGCAAAATATCCGGGTTGCCTGCCTTGTCCATCCTGCCTGCCCTGGCCAGAGCTGCCACCGTTTCAATGATCTCCTCGAAGTGCAGTGCGGGGCGAAACTCGGTGATAATATGCAGCTCATCCTTGCCTGCGTTGCGCCAATAATGGACTGTTCCCTTCGGAACAATCGCCTTCTCACCTGATTTCAAGAATAGTTCTTGGCCATTGCGAGTAATTCCGAACGTACCCTCGACTACTTCAAAGGTCTCTTCCTGAAGCGGGTGAAAATGAGGATTTGGTCCGATACCACCTGGCTTGTGGTAGTTGTCAAATTGGAGCAGTTCGCCATTGCTATCCTGCCGGGTTTTGCGAAAGATGATTCGGTCGGTCGTGATTGGGTTTTCAATGACATCACCAGCCCTAGGCATTTGAGTCTCCTGTGAACCAAACAATTGATCTCAATTTGTCGTAGTCCAGGCCACTGTCCAGCCCGAAGATTGGATACATTATACGGTCAATTGAGAAATAATACGTGTGCCAGGGACAAATTTGCCGCCAAAATCACCCTTGCCGTTAGTTCAACGGAGTATTGGGGTTGTCTATTTGATGAACGCGAGATTAGGATTCGCTTGGGCGGTGGCGATGGTCATGGGGTGATGATACCACCGCGCCAGATTATTTTCCCCAGGATTTCTCTCTGAACCGTTTTACATTTGTTCTTGGTATATAAGGGTTGGATGGTCGCCACCCGTTTCATATCCTCAGATTCTCTCGTTCCTCAGGCTTCGGATGCGAAGGCGATGGCTTGATCCATATTCATTGCCCTACCTTTCTTCGTTGCTTTTTCAAATTCATCAGCGGATAGTGCAGATCGCAGCATCTCACGATTCCGTTCCACCTCCACACGGTCGGCAGGCCACCAGGCGCCGCCCGTGATCTTCAAAACGGACTCCGCCGCACTGAGCATGATCGCTCCCCATTCGATTTGTCCCTGCCGCGCTTTCAAGCCGGCCAGCCCAGCCAGACATTCGGCGATTCCCCGCCGGTTGCCCAGGCGTCGGAACAGCGTCAGGCTTTTCCGGAACTGGGATTCTGCAAGCTCGAA
>DASUOS010000473.1:0-2215 GCA_036276515.1 Anaerolineales bacterium
CCAGCACGAGTGCACCCGGAATCCCCATAAACGTCCAGGCGACCGTGAACACGACACCAACGATGATCATCAGCACGATCTGACCGCGCAGGTAGGCCATCCACACCCTGCGGATGCGGCTATATAGCTCGCGCAGTTCCGGGCGATGGGACGGCGGTGCAAAGGAGATCATGGCGTCGCGCATCGTTGGCCACTGCGAAAGGAAGAAATGAACGCTCACCAGGATCACAAGGAACCACAGCACACCCACGGAGGTCGTTTCCAGCAATTCTAGAGCTTCTTCGGGCAGGGGGGTCAGGAACGCATTCTGTACCTGGAAGATACTTTCCCCCCACTCCTCAAGGTGAAAGGCCAGCCCGCCAATACGCACCGGGTTCGACAGCATCTGACGTAATTGGTTGGACAGGCCGAGCAGGTCATCGATAATGATCCGGACCTCATCATAGAAGATCGGCGCCAGGGTAGCAGGCACGCCGACCAGCAGGATCAGGGCGGAGAAATAGACAAAGTTGACCGCGGCCGTTCGTGACATCTTCGTGCGTGTCGACAGGTACATCACCGCCGGGTTGATCAGATAGGCAACGAACGCGGCAATAGCAAGATTACGCACAGCTTCATGTGCATAAAACAGGAAGGCGATGACCGTGCCAAAAAACACCGTTCCGGCAACATAACGGAACGTCAAGCTCCACTTGGATTCATCGTTCATAACAAGCGTTTTACTGCCTCCAGGGTGGGTTCAATAATCGGAGCAGAAGGGATAGCCTGCATCGCGGCGCGGATGTCCTTCAGGCCGCTGCCTGTGTTTAACACCAGGACCGGGTCTTCGGTTCCTACCAGGCCCAAGCTGGCCGCCTTGACCAGCCCGGCATGGGCGGCCGCCCCGGCCGGTTCGGCAAATATGCCAAGCTTCCCCAGCTCGGCGATGGAGCGCAGGATCTCATCATCTGATACATTAACGTACGTCCCGCCCGTTTCCTTCGCGGCGCGGACGGCCCGAACTCCATCCCTCGGCAGATCCACGGAAATCGAGTCGGCGATCGTTGTAGCAGAGACGGGTGTTATTGTTTCGGTGTTCCCGTGGAAGGCGTTCGAAATGGCCGCCGAGCCCTCCGCCTGGACGCCGATGATGCGCGGCATGCGCGGCATCCAGCCCAGTTCATAAACATCCTTAAACCCTTTGTGGATACCCGAAATGATGTTCCCATCCCCCACCGAAACAAAAACGGTCAGCGGCGGGTGATCGAGATCCTGTCCAAACTCATCGTGCCATTTCTGGTGAGCCGTCTGCCACCACTCCCAGATCTCGAATGCGGCTGTCTTCTTCCCTTCGGCGGTAAAGGGATTGTAGCCTGTATTGCGGCAGTACCAGCCAAACTCATTGGAGGCCTTGATCGTCAGGTCGAAGGCATCATCATAGGTCCCATCCACCAGGATGACTTTGGCCCCGAACACCAATAATTGCGCCACTTTGGCCTGCGGAGCGGACTTCGGCGCGAAAATGATCGCCTTCTGCCCCACCGCTGCGGCCATCCCCGCCAGGGCTGCACCTGCATTGCCCGTGGAGGCGGTTACAACCACCTCCGCGCCGATCTCCTTTGCCCGCGCCACTACAATGGCCGAGGCGCGGTCCTTGAAGGAGGCCGTCGGGTTACGGGACTCATCCTTGAGCCACAGGCTTTGCAGTCTCAGCTTCTTCGCCAGGGAAGGAAGCTGGAACACAGGCGTCCCGCCCACAGCATGGAACGGGGTCTCTTCCCCCTCCGGCTCCCGGACAGGCAAAAGTGGGAGATAGCGCCACAGAGACGGATCATGCCGCGAGAGGATATCCTCCGGCTTGTACTTGCTCTTGATGGAAGCGTAGTCCAGGAGAACGTCCAGGTTCCCGCCATCCTTCGGACAGGTATAGGTGATATCCGTCGGAGAATACTGCTCCCCGCACAGCGAACAGCGATAGCCCGCAAACTTGTTCATGTGATTTCCTCTTCTCGCCCCAATTGTACCCCCTGCGATGTTTAGGATGGTCACCTGATTCTCAACGAAGTTCCTCCGGCAGCGGCCGCCCTTCACCACTCCTGGCATCCACCAGCTCCCAATCCAGGATACACTCGGCCACCCTGGAGTTGTCGGCGCGGGTGATGCCCACATAGCGGGCGCCGCCCGTCTCGGTGGGGTTGAACGTGTGCGTGGATACGTTCAGGACTTCCTTCCAGGA
>DASUOS010000474.1:0-9276 GCA_036276515.1 Anaerolineales bacterium
CCGGGTGTGTCGACAAACCCCATGCTCAGCATGGCATCCGGAATGACGATCAAGTCCGTGCTGGCCATGCCGCAGGCCCAGCACTATGGGATCACGGAAGAGAAAGTGCAGGAAGTGCTGAAAGAGATCAACGACCGCACGTAGTTTGATCGATCTGCCTGGAGGGGGAGGGAACACAGTCTTACAAACAGGACCCATTCCGTATGAGTCCTGCTTTTCTCGCGGGTCCATCTGGGGGATAAACAGTTTTTTTCATTCCGGGCCCGTGGCACGAAATCAACAGACTCGTTAACCAGTATATAGGCCCTCAACACAGTTTTGATAAGTACATCGAGCTTGTAAAGTCCTAGTATGCAACAGCCGGATGCGTTTCTCATGGAGGTAACAATGAACAGAAAGATGAATTCAAATCAACGCCGGGTATTCCTTTTTGGATCTCTGGGAACTCTTATCTTTATATTGGGATGTATGACGGTGATGGGCGGCTCGCCGGATACAGGGCAGGCAACTCTGCAGCTGGACGGCAATGTCGTCCAGGTCCGCGATCAGGACGGCGGCTGGAGTCCGGTAGCCGGGGCATCGACGTTCGAGCTGGTTGGCAGCGTCGAGAGCACGGAGCCGTGGAAAGTGTCGGGCAGGACGCTCGAGACAAACCAGACGACCCGCGTCGGACAGGGCGTGCAGACGGGCGATCTCGTCCTGGTCCGGGGAGCCGCCCTGGACCAGAACGACTGGCTGGCTTATTCGATCGAGCCTGCCCAGGAGCAGACGGACCCGGTCGTCACTCTGATCGGTACGGTCGACTCCGTGGATCCGTGGGTGGTGAACGGCATCACCCTGAATGTGACCGAGGATACGGTGGCGGAGGGCGATATCACGCCCGGTATGCTCGTGCGGGTGGAGATCCTTCTTCTGGAGGACGGCACCTGGGAGGTGATCCGTATTGTGCCGCTCGGCGATCTGACGGATACCTCCGGCTGTGCCAATGTCATCGCTACGGTTGTTAGTGTCAACGGGGATCAGATCCAGTTTTTGGGCTGGCCCACGACAGTGACCTTTGCAGATGATGACAATGATGCCAGCGAAAATGAGGATGGAGATGATCGGGTGGTCGAGCCCGGGCAGAAAGTGCTGGCGGTTGTCTGTGTTGTCAATAAGCAGGTTGTGATCGTGCAGGTCACTGTTCTGGATGACAATGATGGCGACGATGGCGAACCCGCCGCAAACGGGGAAAAGGTGCTGATCTGTCACAAGCCCGACAAAAAGGGCGGGCACACGCTGAGCATTGCCTCCGCGGCGGTGCCTGCACACCTGGGTCATGGCGACAGGCTGGGAGCGTGCCCTTAAGCGCAATCAGGATGGATGCCCATTTTCTGCTCGGCGTCTGGACCGGAATTGCCCATAACAGCAATGGCTGGGACATGAAGATCACTCTTTCTGTCCTGCAGCCTGTTGAGATCGGTTCCATATTCGGCATCTTCGATATCCCTCTGATCCCGTGTTCGGGATCATTTCGGGTGGTAAACATCCGTGGCGAAACCCTCGATCTGCGAGCTGAAAAAACGCAGGGAGATTGTGGAAGGGCAGATTCCGATACGCTTGAGCTGCTTCCGGATGGAACTCTGCTGTATGTTTCGCAGGGCAACGGGTGGGAAACGCGCGCTGTGCTGCGGCGCGCAGACGTATAAAGAATATAATGGGAGGCTGAAAACATCCATTGATCGCGCAAGGAGTTCTCCATGCTTGAGGTCCAGCTTTCCACCCGCTCTTTTACCAAGCCGATTGTCACCTATCATGCCCATACCGTGGAATTCTTCTATTCAACGGTGAATTCAGGCGGCAGGAGCTTTCATGTCGGTCATATCAAAACCTTTGAGCTCACGGTCGACAAAAAGGGAAGGTATGAGCTGGTGCTGACGACCGAGCATCACACGCTCAGCCACGATGTGGATGAGGAATCCCTTGGCAAAGTCCGCGATCTGGTGGCTGAAGTCCAGCAGGCCATGAAGACAGTCGTCCTATGAGCGATGTACACGACCAGCTTCGTGCATTGCTGGACCGCGAAGGCGCCTCCTATCGCGTGATCGAGCATGAGCCTGAGGGGCGAACGGAAGTCATTGCGGAAATAAGGGGCAACCGGATCGAGCAGTCGATCAAATCCATGGTGTTGCAGGTGAGGCTTACCCGAAAAGAAAATATTTACTGCCTGGCCAACATCCCCGGTGACTGCCGGGTGGACTTCGCTGGGGTGAAAGCTTATTTTGAAGCGGACAGCGTCGCCTTTGCAAAACGCGAAAAGGCCGAGGAGCTGACGGGCTGCGTCATCGGGTCGATCCCGCCTTTTTCGTTCAGCGACGAGCTCCGGCTGCTGGCCGATCCGTTGATCAAGCAAAATGAGGAAGTGGTCTTCAACGCCGGCCGTCTCGACCGGTCGATCATGATGAACCTGGAGGATTACATCCGCATTGCAGGGCCGCAGATGGTACCGATTGCCCGGCGCGGCTAGAGGCTTCACGAGTACAATCAGCGAAATTCAGTACTTCACGAAAGGCGAACAAATGCCCAAAAGATCCCCGAAAACCGGGTGCGGGCGTATGCCCGCACCCTGTTTTCGGGCTTTTCTAAGCTATTTCGTGATCTACTGAAATTTATCAATGAGGTGTCATCATGTCCAAAGTTGATCGAACGCTCGACGCTGTTGGCAAAGGGGTAAACCGTGTGCAGATCGGATGCTGGACCATTTTCTTTAATCTATTCTTTGCCGGCTTTTGTCTATGGGGCGCGTATGCCGCCTATACGGGTTGGCAATTACAGACCAAAGGCGAGCGCACTATGGGAACTGTGATCGAGATGGAAGAAAGCAGCACGGGGGAAGGCGGCTGCTGTGTCTATTCTCCCGTCGTGCAATTCGAAGTGAACGGCCAGTCCTATACGTTCGACGGCGGCAACGCTTCCGACCCGCCGGCGTACCGGGTAGGCCAGGAGGTGGACGTGTTGTATGACCCGCTGGATCCGGGCACGGCCCAGATCGACAGCTATTTCGAGCGCTGGGCGTTCCCGATCTGCATCATTCCGGCGATGATCGGCGGCGCGGCTGTGTTGAATTTCTTCATGTTCCGCGCCTTCCGCCGGGGCGAGTCGATCGATGAGTAGCTTATGAGGTTTACGCTTCCTGCCCGCAAGCCTTTTAATTTTTTGTCGGTGATCCAATCGCACGGCTGGTATCAGCTCGCACCGTTCGATTTCGATGAAGGGTCGAATACGCTTCATTACGTGTTACAGCTTGCCAATGGGCGCATAATCGAGCTCCACATGCGCGATGGCGTGGACGGCGTTGCGGTCGAAACCGAAAAACTGGATACGCTGGAGCGCAGGGAAGTTGCCGGGAAAGTCGCCTGGATGTTCGGCCTCGACATGGACTTCTCGCGCTTCTACGCCGCTACGCGCGGGGAGCCGAAGCTGGCGCGCCTCCAAGCGCGGGCCCTCGGCCGCGTCCTGCGCTCGCCAACCCTGTTCGAGGATGTGATCAAGACCATCCTGACAACCAACACCCTGTGGACCGCGACCAAAAACATGACCCGCAAGCTTGTGAATGAGTTTGGCGCTCCCCTGGAAGAGGAACCCGACAAACGTGCCTTTCCCACCCCTGCTGCCATTGCCGCCAGCAGCCCGGAAGTCCTCAAGGAAAAGGTGCGGGTGGGATACCGCGCCTCGGCCATCCACCGGCTGGGCGTCCGTGTGGCGACCGGGGAGCTGGATCTCGAATCCCTCAAAACATCCACACTCCCCACACTTGAGCTGCGCAAGCAGCTTCTGACCCTCAACGGCGTGGGACCCTATGCCGCGGCGAACCTGTTGATGATCCTGGGTCGAACCGACTTCATCCCGATCGATTCCTATGCGCTGAAGATGGTTTCGCACGAGTGGTACAAGGGCAAGCCGGTCACCGCCAGGGAAGTGGAGAAGCGCTTCGAAAAATGGGGCGAGTTCAAAGGCCTGGCCTTCTGGTTCTGGGACTGGAGCTACCAAGGCTGATCCCATGGATCTGCAGGTAGCGCTGACAGTCGCCTTTCTGATTCTCATCAGGCCACGTACATCCAGGGCGCGATCCTGGACGGGGGAACCACCCACACGTTGTAAATCCCAAAATGGCAATATAATCTGACAGGCTGTACATTTATCGGAGGTCGAGATGCATTGTCCTGTCTGCAAGGAATACAAGCTGGGTCCGATCGTTTTGCTGGAGGGCCTGCCTGCCCGGCAGTGTCCGAACTGCAGGGGCGTGTATCTGCCATCCAATGCCTATATGACCTGGCGGCGGACCCTGGGGAGCGCCCTGCCCGAAAAGGAAGGCGCGATCGAGATCGACCCCTCCTGGGATGTGAAGGAGCTCAAATTCTGCCCGGACTGCGGTCACATCATGGCGGTCTACAAGATCTTCCCCGACACCGATTTCTATCTGGACCGCTGCCGCAACTGCAACGGCATCTGGCTCGAGTTCAGGGAATGGGAAGTGCTGATCGACCGCAACCTGCATGACAACCTGAACGAGTTCTTCACCCGCCCCTGGCAGGATAACCTGCACGCCGCCGAAACCCGTAACCATCTGGAAGCCATTTATCTCGAGAAGCTCGGGGAGCAGGATTACGAGCGCATCAGGGAGATCCGCGAGTGGCTGAGGGACCATCCCCGCCATGGGATGCTGCTGGCCTACCTGCAGGCCGATGACCCCTACAAGGTTTAACCCTTGGAAGACTTTCAACCCATCCATTTCTTCGACGATCCCATCCAGCCGGTGTTTGACACGCCACCGGCCCGCGAGAAAACTCCCGACTGCCCGAACGGGTTCGTCTGGAATGACAAGACCTATCGCGTGACCAAGATGCTCTCTTCATGGAGCGACTTCGCACGGCGCGGCAGGATGGCCCGCAACATGCGTCCCGCCCATGCGGCGGTCGCGGCGGGACGCGGCTCGCTGAATGTGGGCCGCTTTTACTTCCGCGTGCGCGTCGATACGGGCCAGGTCTTCGATATTTACTATGACCGGGCCATGAAGAACATCGACGATCGCAAGGGGCAGTGGTTCCTGTACCGTGAGCTGGAGGAAAATTGAATTCTGAAATGCAAATGCCGGTGGCAGCACCCGAGCCGGTCTCGTATTCCGTGCCCTGGAAACCGATCGATAACTGGATCGGCGTGCTGATCCTTGGCTTGATGGATGTCGGCCTGCTTGTCATCGCCCTGCTGGGAGAACGGGGCCAGATTGCCCAGAGCGGACTGCTCGCCGTTGTCCAGCTTGCGTTTCTGCTGCCGGTCGTCGTCATCTTTGCCTGGCGCAGGATCCACTGGAAGCACCTGGGCTTCGGCGCATTCAGCGCGAGCACGATGGGTATTGGCTGCGGCCTGCTGATCGCCAGCTATGCCATTATCCTGCTGCACAACCTGCTTCTGGTAAATCTGGGCATCGATACCCAGGGGGAGGCGATCGCCGAGCTGTTTGCCGCGCTCGAGTCCCCGGTCTGGTTTTTTATCGTGGGCGCCCTGCTGGCACCGCTGATCGAGGAGATCTTTTTCAGAGGTTTCCTCTTTCAGGGATTCCGCGCCCGCTATGGCTGGGTCAGCGGCATGCTATTAAGCTCGGGGATCTTTGCCGTGGCGCACCTCGATCCCGTGTCGTTGATCCCGACCTTTATCCTTGGCTGTGTGCTCGCCTATCTGTATCACCGCTCGAACTCGGTCTGGCCGGGGGTCATCCTGCACGTGATGGTGAATTCGTTCGGGTTGTGCGCGGCGTATGTGGCCACGCAGTACCCGCAGCTCATTCCTTCGTGATCAGCCTCACCTGGTTCTCGTAGAAGATGTAATCCCAGGCCCAGTTGATCAGCACCAGCAGCCGGTTGCGGACCCCGATGATGCGGTAGATGTGCAGGACCACCCAGATCACCCAGGCGATGAACCCGCTGAAGGACATCCCCCAGATGCGCGCCACCGCGGCATTGCGCCCGATGGTGGCCAGGAGACCCGGGTCCTTATAGTGGAAGGGTTTGGGCGTTTGCCCTTTTAAGATTTTTTGAAGATTGCTGGCTGCCGCGCGCGCCTCCTGCTGGGCGACAGTGGCCAGCATGGGCAGCGGCTGGCCATTCCCGTTCTCGAGATAGGCCGCGTCGCCTACGACAAACACCTCGGGATGCCCGGGCAGCTGCAGTGTGGGCTCGACCCGGATCCGCCCTCCCGATGCCTGTGGGACCCCCAGGCGATCGATGATCTCCGCCGAGCGGACGCCTGCCGTCCAGATCAACGTGTGGGTGTGGATCATGGTTTCATCGGCCAGGGTGACATGCAGGCCGTTGTAATCCAGCAGCCGTGTGTTGAGCATGATTTCCACGTTCTTGCTGCGCAGCAGGTCGTAGGTGGCCTTGCGCAGCTCATCGGGATATGCCATCATCAGGCTGGAGGCGGCTTCGATCAGCAGGACCCGCACATCGTTCAGGTCCATGTACGGATAATCCTTGGCCATGACATGGGTGATCAATTCGGCCAGCGCTCCGGCCGTTTCCACCCCTGTCGGTCCTCCGCCGACCACAACGAACGTGAGCAGGGCGCGGCGCCGTTCGGGGTCCACCTCGCGGCTGGCCTCTTCGAACATGCGCAGCAGGTGGTTGCGGGTCTCGACCGCGCTGGCTACATTCTTCAACTGGAAACCATGATGTTCCACCTCGGTCATGCCGAAGAAATTGGTCTGCCCGCCGACGGCCAGGATGAGGTAATCGTAGGCGATGACCGAGCCCTCCACCTTGACATACCGCGACTCAAAATCAATGGACCTCACTTCCGCCATGTGGAAATCCACATTTTTCTGCCGGCGGAAGATCCAGCGCAGGGGATAGGCGATCTGTGAGGGGACCAGCCCGGCGATGGCCACCTGATATAGCAGGGGCTGGAACAGGTGATAGTTATACCGGTCGATGATCGTGATCCGGACGGGGGCCCTGGCAAGCTTTTTGGCGGCTTCCAACCCGCCAAACCCTGCGCCAATGATGACTACATGAGGGGTCTTCTCAATGTTCACTCTCGCCTCCTTCATTGTGAATAATTGCACAATTATTCTACCTAATTTGATATGTTTTGTAAAGTATTTATTACCCCTGAAATGAGAAAGACCTACATTCGATCGATATCGATGCAGGTCTTTTACAGATCAACAGAGGTGCAGACAGACGCTGCCCTGCCGATTAAAGTTCCCAGAAACGGAATCGTTCGAGCCCCGTAATGACCAGGCTCCAGTCCACGCCGAGCGACTGGGAAATAAAGAAGACTGCTCCCCAGAAGGCATCCCCAATGAATGGCACATACCAGAACAACAGCAGCACGATCCAGATCGCCGCGCCGCGTATTCGGTCGACCTGCTCGCGCAGAACGGGGCTGAGAAACGGCTCGACGGCGTTGTAGCCATCGAACGGCGGGAGCGGGATCAGGTTGAAGAGCACCGCCGAGATCTGCAGGACCAGCAGGAAGGAAAGCCCGGGCCAGATGCCGGAATTTTCCACCGGCGCGAACCGCAGGATCAGGCCAAGAACGATCGCCACCAGCAGGTTGGCTGCCGGCCCGGCCAGCGACATGGCGCTCAGCCAGAAGCGGTCGCGGATGCGCCAGCGCTCGATATAGACCGCGCCGCCCGGCAGGCCGATCCCGCCCAGCAACAGGAAGATCAGAGGCAGAACGATCGAGAACAACGGGTGCGTATACTTCAATGGGTTGAAGGTGAGATAGCCCTTTTCACGCACCGTATAGTCCCCGCCATGATAGGCAACCAGGGCGTGCGAAAACTCGTGCAGGCAGAGCGAAAAAATCCAGCCGATCAACACGATGGCGAAGGTCATGGATGATTACTCCTCATACCCGTTCGGATGAGCCTGATGCCACTGCCAGGCGCTGGCGATGATCTCACGAAGGTTATCGTGCTGCGGCTTCCAGCCCAGCTCACGCTTGATTTTCTGTGAGGAGGCCACGAGCCGGGCCGAGTCGCCGGGGCGGCGCGGCAGCTCGTGTACAGGGATCGGATGTCCCGTGACCTGGCGCGCCGTGTCGATCACCTCCCGGACCGAATAGCCGTGCCCCGTCCCCAGGTTGTAGACCAGGCGGTCGCTCTCGGCGAGCCCCTCCAGGGCCAGCAGGTGAGCTGATACCAGGTCCGCGATGTGGATGTAATCGCGAATGCAGGTCCCATCCGGCGTGGGATAGTCGGTGCCGTAGATATTGGCCGAGTCGCGCTGTCCAAGCGCAACGCGCAGCACCAGAGGAATGAGATGAGATTCGGGCTGGTGCGCCTCGCCCCGGTCGGGCAGAGCCCCGCTGGCATTGAAATAGCGCAGGGCTGCAAAATGCAGGCCGTGGATCTGGCGGTACCATTCCAGCGTCTGCTCGATCAGCAGCTTGGTATGGCCGTAGACGTTCGTCGGCCCGAGCGGCGAGTCTTCGGTCAGAGGCTCATCGCTGGACTGGAACACCGCGGCCGTGGAGGACAACACAAAACGTCCAACTCCCGCGCGGACGGCGCTCTCCATCAGCGTCAGCGTGTTGATGAAATTGTTGTGATAGAAGCGCCCCGGCTCCTTCATGCTCTCGCCTGCTTCGATGAACGCTGCGAAGTGCATGATCGCATCGAACGTCCGGCTTGTTAATGTTTCGGCCAGCGCATGGCTGTCCGACAGGTCGGCCTCCACAAATTCGGCACCCTCCGGCACCGCGGCGCGATGACCGGTGATCAGTGAGTCGTACACGGTGACCTGATGCCCGCTGTGGATCAATGCTTCTGCTGTGGCTGAACCGATATAACCTGCCCCACCTGTAACAAGGATATTCATACACTCTCCCTTTGATTTTGAGTCTGGCTGTGCAAGGCTTAGATTATAAACTTATTGGGGGTCGTTCCAGCCCTCGGCGTACCAGCGGATGTATTCTTCCACGTGGGCGCTCCAGTAGGGCTCGGTATGGTCGCCGCTGTAGAGATGCCATTCATACTGTATGTCACGAGTATTGAACTGTTCTTCGATCCGCTGTGCCATGGATAACTCCGGGTCCTGATCGCCGATATCCATGAAGATACGCGGCCGCGAGGCGGCGGGGATGCCGGCGATCCACCCGTCGACCCTCGAAGCATCCTTCTGCAGGACGGCCAGGGAATGCAGTCCGATCGTGCCAAACATCTGCCACTCCGTCAGTCCCAGCCGCAGGGACCAGCCTGCCCCGCGCGACAGGCCGCCGATAGCGCGGTGG
>DASUOS010000475.1:0-8321 GCA_036276515.1 Anaerolineales bacterium
CCGCAACCAGTGCAGAAGCGATGACTGCCACGAGGGGGCTTACCCCAGCTTGGTCTGCCGTCCTGGGAAACATGAACACCGATCCCACGATCAACAACAGGATCGATAGGATAAGGAAAGGTTCAGGCTTTTGTTTTCGCAAGGCGAATACAAACGGCACAATGCCCAGTAGGAGTAGGAACAAAGCCCACCCGTTAAAGGACAGGTTGTAGATGGCATAGCCGGCCAACGCGATACTGAAAAATGCTCCGATTTCGAATAAACCTGTTCCGGGTGTGGCCAGTGCGAGCATCGCAAGTAATACGCCCCCGATCAGAAAGAGATATGCAACGTTGGGATCCAGCAGGAAGTCCATGTCTTCTCCAATTCATTATACAACAAGACGAGTTGTTTACTCTACCTTTTCTACGAAATTCATCACGGGAAAGTTGTGAGAGGCGGCACGGATGGAGGTTGTATAATGGACCCGATTTCCTGCTGCATCGTACAAGGAGCTTAAGTGAACTTTCAAAAGATCTGTGTTCTCGGCCTGGGCTACATCGGGCTGCCAACGGCCTCTACATTTGCTACCCATGGACTGCGAGTTATCGGAGTGGACGTCAACCCGCGGGTGGTCAACACCCTTAAAAATGGCGAGATCCATATCCACGAGCCCGGCCTGCGGACGCTGGTCGAAGCCGCCGTAAAATCCGGGAACCTGACCGTCTCCCCCGCCCCGGAGGTAGCGGATGCCTTTCTTATCGCCGTCCCAACCCCGTTTTTCGAAGACCAATACAACGAGATCGAGGGCCGCAGGTACAAGCTGGCCGATATGCGGGCCGTCATTTCGGCGGCGGAGGCGATCGTCCCCTGCCTGCGCAAGGGGAACCTGGTCGTCCTGGAATCGACTTCGCCGCCGCGCACCACCATCGACCTGGTCGCACCGATTCTGGAGCGTTCCGGGCTGAAGGCGGGTACCGACTTTTATTTGTGCTACTCACCCGAGCGCGTTCTGCCCGGGCAAATCCTGCGCGAGCTGATCGAAAATGCCCGCGTCATGGGCGGTGTCACGCCCGAATCGTCCCGGGCAGGCCGCGACCTGTATGCGCTCTTTGTCAAAGGCGACATCATCGAGACCGATGCAACCACAGCCGAGATGGTCAAGCTGATGGAAAACACGACCCGCGATGTAAACATTGCCATTGCCAACGAGTTTTCACGACTCGCCGAAAAGTTTGGCGTGGACGTGTGGGAGGCCATCAGCCTGGCCAACCGTCACCCGCGCATCAACATCCTCAGCCCGGGGCCGGGGGTGGGCGGGCACTGCATCAGCGTGGATCCGTGGTTCCTTGTGGAGACCGCGCCGGAGATCACACCCCTGATCTACCATGCCCGCCAGGTCAACGACGGGCAGCCGCGTTTTGTCGTTGAAAAGGTAAAACAGGTCTTGGGCGATTTGAACGGCAAAAAGATCGCCGCTCTGGGCCTCGCCTACAAATCCGATGTGGACGACCTGCGGGAGAGTCCGGCATCGGAGGTAGTGCGACTCCTCCAGACAGAAGGAGCTCACGTCCAGGTATGGGAACCGTTCAAACCGAGCGCGGACATGCAGGGTATCCATATGGCATCCAGCCTGGAGGCAGCCCTCTCCGATGCGGACTTGCTCCTGCTGCTGGTCAGGCATACCGAATTCGTCCAGTATGACCCGTCTGAGATCGCGGCCAGGACGAGCTCCCGCCTGCTGTTGGATTGTGTCAATGGGTGGAACACCGAGCCGTGGAAACAGGCTGGCTTCTCTGTCTTCCGGCTGGGCGTCAACAAACCTCAATCGTAGATCGATACCCATGAAAATTCTTTCTGTATTTGGCACCCGTCCGGAAGCCGTCAAGATGGCCCCGGTTGTCCGTGCGTTGAAGGAAACAGCGGGGATCGAATCACTTGTCTGTGTGACTGCCCAGCACCGGCAGATGCTCGACCAGGTACTGGACCTGTTTGAGATACGCCCCGACTATGACCTGGACCTGATGCGGGACAACCAGTCCCTTGCCGAGCTAAGCGCAGCCATCTTTACAAATCTGGATCCCGTACTGGCCGAGTACAAACCGGACTGGGTACTGGCTCAGGGCGATACGACCACTGTTGCCATCACCTCCATGCTGGCCTTTTACCGCCGCATTAAATTCGGCCACGTAGAAGCAGGACTTCGGACGCACAACAAATGGCACCCGTTCCCGGAGGAGATCAATCGCCGGATCGCTACGGCAACGGCGGACCTTCATTTTGCCCCCACGGAATGGTCCCGCCAGAACCTGCTGCGCGAGAACATCGAGGATGGAATTATTGTTGTCACCGGCAACCCGGTCATCGACGCGCTCGGCCATGTTTCAAAACAGGAGGAGCCCGCTCAGATCAGGGATCTGCTGCAAACGCTGGGCATCGATAAACAGGCGAGCGGGGAACAGGGAGGAAAACGACTCATCCTTCTCACGGCCCATCGCCGCGAAAACTTCGGCAAGCCGATTGAAGATATATGCCATGCGATCGAGGAGCTGGCCTCCCGAGGCGATGTGGAGATCGTTTATCCCGTCCACCTGAACCCCAATGTGCAGGAACCGGTCAACCGGCTGTTGAAGGGAGTCCCCCACGTGACCCTGCTGCCGCCGCTGGACTATCTGCCGCTCGTCCACCTCATGAAGCAGGCCGCCCTGATCCTTACCGATTCCGGCGGGATCCAGGAGGAGGCGCCTGCGTTCGGTGTTCCCGTGCTCGTCCTGCGCGAGACCACAGAGCGGCCGGAAGGTGTCGAAGCCGGGACGCTCAAACTCGTGGGAACAGAAACGGACCGCATCGTTAGAGAGGCGACCCGCTTGCTGGATGAGCCGTTAGCCTATGCCAAGATGGCAAAATCGGCCAATCCATACGGGGATGGGCACGCGGCCGAACGGATCGTCCAGGCCCTGCTCCGCGCCGGGGGGTTGTAAGGTCGAGAGGCTGTTCCTCTGGGTATAATGAATCCCATGAGCGCTGTCCGGACTGTTGCGATCCTGTTCCTTTCCCTCCTCCTGATGCAGCCGGGTGCGGCACAGGCTCAGGAGGCGGAGGACAGCCAGTATTTCCCGGAAACCGGTCATACCGTCGAAGGGGATTTCTTACAGTTCTACCGGAATGCGAACCACGCCGAGCTGGTTTTCGGTTTTCCGATCACAGAACAATTTACCTCCTCGGAAGGCAGGCAGGTCCAGTACTTTCAGCGGGCACGGTTCGAAATGAACCCAGACGCTCAGGGGCGTGCGGCTGTTCAGCTGACTCCCCTTGGAACGCTGCTGTATGAAGATGGCAGTCAGAAACTGGATATCAACAATCCCGCTGCCTGCAGAGAATTCCCGAACGGATTCCATGTGTGCTTCGCCTTCCTCGATTTTTACGAAGCTCATGGCGGCCAGGAGCAGTTTGGCAGTCCCATCTCCTCTTTTGAATTCCACGAAAACTTGATCGTGCAGTACTTTGAGCGGGCGCGGTTCGAGTGGCGCGCCGACCGGCCGGATGGCGAGCGGGTGGTTCTCACGGATCTCGGCCGTCTTTATTTCGACCGTGTTCTGGAGGACCAGGCACAACTGCGGCCCATCCGCCCGCTGGATGCGACCATCAATCCCATCCTGTCGCTCCAGGCGCGCGCCTTCGTGATCCATGCCATTACCCTGGCAAACGGCCAACAGACCGTGCACGTGTTTGTGCAAAGCCAGACTCACCAACCCGTCTCGAATGCGAACGGAAAGGCGACGATCCGCTTTCCGGACAACCAGGTTGTGGAATACTTCTTCAGCACAAACTCCCGGGGGCTGGGCAGTTTCACGTTTGATTTTGAAGATCAAATACAGGGGGAACTCGTGCAGATCGACATCCTGGTCACGTACCAGGGTCTGGTTTCCAGAACAAGTACATCCTACCGGATCTGGTATTAAATTTCCCGCAGGTCGAACACCGGGCCTTCCTTGCAAATTAACTTCCAGTCGTCTTCCGTTCTCAGCGCGCACACGCCGCATTCGGCGATCCCGCCGCATGGCATGGAGGTGTGGATGAGGATCTGCACTTCAGGCAAGGCCGGACGCGGGACCCGTTCCCCCAGCTTCTGCCTCCACTTCGGCAGATCCTCGCGCTCCAGGTCGACGGCTATATAATCCGCCCACTCGAAAATGTCTCCCAATGCCGAGACCGGCTGGACTTCGACCTCGTCAGGCAACCCTCCTGGTTCCCAGGCGGTGATCAGGACGACCGAGGCGTTCTGTCTCAAGGCAGGCTGGATCAATCCGCGCAGCCGCGAGAACGGCCCATCGAGGGCGACCAGGCCAATCCTGCGGGCTGAGGGGGGCAGCGAAAACCCACGTCCAAGCGGGCCGCGCAGATAGAGCGTTTCGCCGGGTATCCACCTATCGGGCACCGGACCGATAAAACCATTGGGAGCGGAATCCGTATAAAAAACAGGAACAGGCAGGATCATGTTCGAGCCGTCGCTGGCAAGCAGGTATTGGCCCGGAGCCGGGATGAGTTTTTCGGCGCAGGTAAGGTGCCCGTAACGGCATCCATCCTCCATAACCAGCTCCACGACGCGGCCTGTACCTCTGTGCATATCGCTATGCTATCATGGCGGTATAATTCTTTCAACTTAATTCGGAGGAACCATGAACATTGCAGACTTAATCAAGACACTGGCCGGCTTTGCATGGCTGGGAGTCGTGGGGATCGGCCTGCTGATCCTGATTCGCGCCGGCCGCAAGCAAAACACCAAGGGGCTCAGCTCACTGGTTATCGGTTTGATCGTAGCTGCGGTCGTATTTACTATCGTTGGAGCGGGCCTGGTGTTTATCGAGCCGACCGAAACCGGCGTGGTCGTCACGATCCTGGCGGAGGGAGGCATGCGACCCGAACCGCTCCGGCCGGGACTGCACTGGATCGCGCCTTTTGTGGAGAGGGTCGAGTTGTATCCTACATCGATCCAGACGTTTACGATGGCGCGTACGGCAAGTGAAGGGGAGACGGAGGGATTGATCACTGTCGAAGCGCGCACATCCGATGGCCAGCGTATCTTTGTCGACTCCTCGGTCATTTATCAAATCGAGCCGTCCGTCGTGACGACGATTCATAAGGAATGGCAGAACCGCTATCAGGAGGATTTGATCACCCCGCAGGTCCGCGGCATCATCCGCGATGCCGTTTCGCAATATCGCGTGGAGGAAGTGTTAAGCTCGAAACGCTTCGAGATGGCCGACCAGATCACACAGGACCTAACCAAAGTCATGAATGACAATGGCTTGACACTGATCGACTTTGTCATGCGTGACATTACATTTACCGAAGAGTATGCCCAGTCCATCGAGCAGAAACAGATCGCTGAGCAGCAGGCATTACAGGCCGCATTTGTTGTGGAATCGAAAAAACAGGAAGCCGAACAGGCCCGCCAGATCGCCCAGGGCCAGGCGGATGCGGCTGTGATCGCATCCAGGGGTGCCGCCGAGGCCCGCTTGATCGAGGCAGAGGCAGAGGCCGAAGCTCTTGAGCTGATCGCCGCCGCACTGGAGGACAATCCCCAGCTCATTGAATATCAATATGTCCTCAAGCTTGCACCCGGCGTACAGACGATCTTCGTTCCCAGCGGCAACCAGTTCATCCTGCCGCTGCCCCAGAACTCTACCGAGACGGTTTCCCCAACCGTGACGCCATAAGATCGTTCGAGGTATCTCAAGGCCCAGTGACCCGAGTGCGGGTCGCTGGTCTATTTTCAGGAGGTTGACTTGGCTATTCCCAGGTCCGGACGTGAGATCCGCCTGACAACCCTGTCTGCCTGCGCAGGTTGAGCGTCCAAATTAAGCGCTGAGGCGCTGGCGCAGGTTCTGCGTCCCGTTCAGGAGGTGTTCGACGCTGACTCCTTCCCGGACCTTTTGGTTGGTCTGCGGGAGCCTGATGACGCGGCTGTCTGGCGTCTGGATGAAGAGCGCGCCATCGTGGTCACGACCGATTTTTTCACGCCCGTCGTGGACGATGCCTACGATTACGGCGCCATCGCGGCCGCCAACAGCCTGTCGGACGTTTACGCGATGGGCGGTCAGCCCTTCCTGGCGCTGAATGTAGCAGCCCT
This sequence comes from Anaerolineales bacterium, assembly GCA_036276515.1. Lineage (GTDB taxonomy): Bacteria > Chloroflexota > Anaerolineae > Anaerolineales > Villigracilaceae > Defluviilinea. Next base: position 6,113 of record DASUOS010000475.1, read on the forward strand.
GCCGGACGATCTGCCGGATGAAGTGTCGCGTGAGATCATCCGCGGCGGCGCGGAAAAAGCGCGCGAAGCGGGAGTGGTGATCGCCGGCGGGCACACGGTCAAGGACAGGGAGCCAAAGTACGGGCTCGTCGTCATCGGGTTTGTCGATCCGCGTAAGATGTTGAGCAAAGGTGGTCTGCGGATCGGCGATGCGCTTGTGCTGACCAAGCCGCTCGGCTTCGGCGTAACCACCACGGCGCTGAAACAGGAAAAAGCCGCGCCACAGGATGTGCTCGAAGCCGTGGGCTGGATGAAGCGTTTGAATAAAACGGCGGGCCAGCTCGCTTCCGAGTTCAACCTGCGCGCAGGCACCGATATCACCGGTTACAGCCTGCTCGGCCATGCCATGGAAATGGCAAATGCATCCGGTGTATCCCTGGTCTTTGAATTTGCGAATATCCCTTTTCTCAGCGGGGCACGCAAGTACGCCGAACAATGGATCTTCCCGGGCGGGGCAGCCGACAACCGGAGCCATTTTGAGTCGCATGTCCAGTTTGCGGAGTCGATCGACAAGCCGAACCAGATGCTTTTATTCGACCCGCAAACCAGTGGAGGTTTATTACTTGGCGTGCCAGCCGGAAATTTGACGTCCTTCCTTACCCGCGCGGAGGAGCTGGGACAGCCTGCCTGGCCGGTGGGGAGTGTCAAATCAGGCACAGGGATCGAAGTTTGCTGAAGATGCCCATGAACCATAGTAAAATAGGGGAAAGAGATAAATCTCCCTACAGGTATCATGCCAGACGATATACCCCTAGAAACCGAAATACGTATTCCACCCAGACTGCACGTTGCTGAATCCCTGTTCGAAAAAAGTAGAACATCACAACTCGCACCTAAGCCTTCTTGCCCTCACATCACGACAACTTGTACCAGCAGTCTGCCAGAAACATTCAGTGATCCAGAAGCATTCCAGGTTGGTCAGATCCACCTACATGCTTTTGGGTTATTTGTTTTAAGAGCAGCAGTCTGAGCCGGGAAACTAAATCAACTGGCGGGGTTGTAACTTCGCCAGGAAGGAAACCATGAGTTATTGGAATGAAATTGCCTTCATTGTCCTGCTTACCCTGTTCAATGGATTGTTATCCATGTCAGAGGCAGCAATGGTGGCCTCGCGCAAAGCACGGCTTCAACAGCTTGCGAATGAGGGCGATAAGGCATCCCGTACCGTCTTGGATCTTCTGGAAGATCCCAATGTCTTTTTATCCACCGTCCAGATCGGGATTACACTGGTCGGTGTGCTGGCCGGCGCGGTCGGCGGTGTAACCCTGTCCGAAGCGCTGGCTGTCAGGCTGGCCTCGATCCCGCTACTTGCGCCTTACAGTGAGTCTCTTGCCATTGTTATCGTTGTCATGGGTATCACCGCGGTGACCATCTGGCTGGGTGAGCTGGTGCCCAAGCGACTGGCGCTCCACAGCCCTGAACGGATCGCGCGCGCTGTGGCTGGACCCATGCTGGTTGTCTCCAAGCTGTTTTCGCCGCTTGTCAAACTGCTGGGTGTTGCGACCAATCTGGTTCTGCGCCTCCTGGGGGTCAAGCCTTCTTCTGAGCCACTCATTACAGAAGAGGAACTGCAGGTCCTCATCGATCAGGGGACACAGGCCGGCATTTTCGAAGAGTCTGAGCAGGATATGGTGGAGGGCGTATTCAGCCTGGGTGAACGGCGTGTCTATTCGCTGATGACGCCGCGCACCGAGATCGTCTGGCTGGATATCGAGGATACGATCGAGGAGATCCGCTTCAAGATCTCGGAGAACGAATATTCACGTTTCCCGGTCCGCCAGGATACCCTGGACGTGATCCTGGGAATCGCCAAGGCCCGCGACATGCTGGTTGCCAGCCTGAGCGAGGGGCCGATCAGGCTCAAGCAGTTATTGAAACCCGCCTTCTTCATCCCGGAAACCATGTCAGCCGCACGTGCCCTGGAGATCTTCAAGGAAAAAGGGACCGAGATGCTTCTCGTTATCGACGAGTTTGGCGGCTTGCAGGGACTGCTAACCGTCCACGATATCATCGAGGAGATCGTCGGCGAGATCGAGCTGGAGGAGCCGCAGGCCACTCAAAGGCAGGACGGTTCCTGGCTGCTGGATGGCATGCTCGAAGTGGACGAATTCAAGGAGATCTTCAACCTGCCAACCCTGCCGCACGAGGATGAATACGAAACGCTGAGCGG
>DASUOS010000476.1:0-4087 GCA_036276515.1 Anaerolineales bacterium
GTAGGAGCGCTCCTCAGGATGACATGAATAATTCTGGTTGGAATAAAACATAACTTTACATGTCATGCTGAGCGAAGCATTTCCTCTCGAACACCAGAGATCCTTCCCGGGAAGATCGCCCGGGACGATGTCGGTCGCGTAGGAGCAGGGCCCTCAGGATCACATGAACCGTGCGGGTTGATATCAAACAAAACTTATCATGTCATGCTGAGGAGCGCAGTTTGCGACGAAGCATCTCTTTTCGAACCACGGAGATCCTTCGTCGCGTAGGAGCGCTCCTCAGGATGACATGAATAATTCTGGTTGGAATAAAACATAACTTTACATGTCATGCTGAGGCGCAGTTTGCCGAAGCATCTCTGCTCGGACCACCACAGATCCTCCCCGGCACGTGCACCCGGGGCAAGTCGGTCGCAAACGGCGCTCCTCACGCCTTCCCGGTGTCCGTCGGGAGGATGACAATGAAAAGATGCGTCAAACCACTTGACGCATCTTCTTTTTGCACTTAAGATTACCCCGCTTTTTAGAACATACATTCACTCAATGAAGCTTTGCCGCGAAGATTCCCTTTTGACGCGGGGGGATATTGCCTTTACTCGTTTGTCTTCGCGTACGGACTCTCGCTGCGGTCAAAGATTCCTTGGTGGAAAAAGGATTTGACATGGAACTCGGTTTAATACGAAAAATAGATATCGACAGCGAAATGCAGCAGGCGTATCTCGATTACGCCATGTCTGTGATCGTGGCGCGCGCCCTGCCGGATGCCCGCGACGGCCTCAAGCCCGTGCAGAGGCGCATCCTGTATGCGATGTATGACATGGGCATCCGCGCCGACTCGTCGTACAAGAAGTCCGCTCGTATCGTGGGTGAAGTGCTGGGTAAATACCACCCGCACGGCGACTCGGCGGTCTACGAAGCGATGGCCCGCATGGCCCAGGACTTCTCGATGCGCGCCCTGCTCGTCGATGGCCAGGGCAACTTCGGCTCGGTGGACGGCGACCCGCCCGCGGCGATGCGCTACACCGAAGCCCGCCTGACCCCGGCTGCGCTCGACATCCTGTTCGACCTCAACAAGAACACGGTCGATTTCAATCCCAACTTCGACGACACCCTGAACGAACCGGGGGTGCTGCCTGCCGCCATCCCCAACCTGCTGGTCAACGGGGCGACCGGTATTGCCGTCGGTATGGCCACCTCCATCCCGCCCCATAATTTGAGCGAGGTGGTCGACGCGCTGGTCTTCATGCTCGAGAAGTACGAGAAGCTGGACGACATCGACGTCGGGACGCTGATGTCGTTCGTCAAGGGACCGGACTTCCCGACCGGCGGGCTGATCGTCCAGCAGAACGGCGAGGAGGGCCTCGAAGCGGCCTACGGCTCGGGACGCGGGCGCGTCACCGTCCAGGCCAAGGCGCACATCGAAGAGATGGACCGCGGCCGCAACCGGATCATCGTCACCGAGCTGCCGTACATGGTCAACAAGTCCAGCCTGATCGAGCGCATCGCCGACCTGGCCCGCGACGGCAACTTCGACGGGCTGGCCGACCTGCGCGACGAGTCGGACCGGCACGGCATGCGCATCGTCCTGGAGATCTCGAAGAGCGCCGATCCCGAGACCATCCTGCGCGAGCTCTACAAGCGCACCCCGATGCAGACCACCTTCAGCATCAACCTGCTGGCCCTGGTCGACGGTGAGCCGCGCACGCTGACCCTCAAGCAGGCGCTGCGCGTCTACATCGAGCACCGGCTGACGGTCATCAAGCGCCGGGCCGAGTTCGACCTGGAGAAGGCCAAACAGCGCGCCCACATCCTGGAAGGCTATCTCATCGCCCTCAAGAACCTGGACGAAGTAGTCAGCATCATCCGCGCCGCGCCGGATGTGGATACGGCCCGCACGAAGCTGATGAAGCGCTTCAAGCTCTCGGAATTGCAGGCAACCGCCATCCTCGATATGCAGCTGCGGCGGCTGGCTGCGCTCGAGCGCAAAAAGATCGATACCGAATATAAGGAGCTCACCGCCGTCATCAAGCAGCTGACTGAGCTGTTGAAGTCGCCGAAGAAGATGCGCGGCGTGGTGGCCGAGGAGCTGGTCAAGGTCAAGGAGCTGTACGGGGACCGGCGCCGGACCCAGATCATCGACCTGTCGAAGAACGGCAAGGCCTCCAAGGCGCTGACCGCCCGCGACCTCCTGCCCCAGCAGCAGGTCTGGATCGGCGTCACGGACGACGGCCTGGTCTCGCGCACCCTCGACGACAAGCAGCCCCGCCAGTCGGGCAACGATGCGCCGCGCTGGCTGGTCAAAGCCTCCACCACCGACACGGTCTTCTTCGTGGCCAGGTCTGGCCGGGCGGCGGCGGTGGCTGCACATATCATCCCGCAGGCCGAAAAATTGACGCAGGGAACCATGTTCCACCGGGTCACCCCCCTGAGCGAGAATGACAGCCTGGCAGCGGTCTTCACCCTGCCGGCGCAGAAATCGATCCTGCCCGAAGAGACCTGCATCGTCACCTGCACCCGGCAGGGCCTGATCAAGAAGAGCCTGGTCAGCGAGCTGCCGGGACCCTCGTCGCAGGCGTTCGTGCTGGTGCGCGTCAACGAAGGCGACCGGCTGGTCGAGATCGCGCTGACCGATAACAAGACCAAGGACATCCTGCTGGTGACCGCCCAGGGCATGGCCATCCGCTTCAAGGAAGAGGAGGTCCGCCCGATGGGACTGGTGGCGGCCGGTGTGAACGGCATCAAGCTCTATGAAGGCGACGAAGTGGTCGCCATGGCGACCCTGCCGGCCGAGGGCGAGATCTTCATCCTGACCAGCGACGGCAGGGCCAAGCGCGTCGACCCGAAGGACTTCCCCCTGCAGGGACGCTACGGCAAGGGCGTCATTGCCTGGGACATCGGCAACAAGGTCCGGCTGGCGGGCGCCGTGATCGACAAGCCCAACCATATGGCGACCATCCATCTCACGAAGGGGGCGCCGAAGTCCACCCGGCTGGACGCGGCGGGCGTTCGCAGGCGGGCCTCGACCAAGGGCGATATGATCGTGGAGGTCAAGCCCGGCGAGGAAGTGGTCTCCATCAACGTCGGCTGGACCGTGGAGAAGTTCCAGGTCGGGTCCAACGGCCGGGCGAACGGCCATAAGGGCGAAGGTGGAAAAAAAAACGGTAGGGTAAAAGCTGCGGCGCCCGGGAACGGCAAGGCGAAGACGCAGACGCCCAAAAAGAAGGCTCCGGCGAAGAAGGTCGCTCCCTCGAAGGCAAAAGCCAAGGCACAGGCAGCGAAAAAGTCTTCTCCGAAGAAGAAAAAAGGGAAGAAGTAAAAGAGGAAGTCCCCGTGAACCAGGTGGTCCACGGGGACTTTTGCTTTCATTCCTATTCGCCATCGCTCCTCGCCAGGACGTTTCCTAGGGATGCATCTCCTTCCAGATCACCTCCAGAACACGCTCCAGGTGCTGGGTCACCTCGTGGTTCCAGAAGCGCAGCACGCGGTAGCCAAGTGATTCGAGATAGAGGCTGCGCTGTTGATCGTATTCCTGCTGATCGAGATGCTGCGACCGAAGGGAGTACCGTCGAGCTCGATAACAAGCTTTCTACGAGGCGCGCAAAAGTCGACGATGTACTTGCCAATGGCATGCTGGCGGCGGAATTGGACTCCACCCACGCGATGAGCCCGCAGGCGCGCCCATAGTTTCGCTTCTGCCTCGGTTTGCTGCTTACGCAGCACGCCGGCGCGGTGCATCGTCTTCGGCGTGGTGGGTTTGGGTGGCATGGGTTTGCTCCTGTTCTGGCCCCCTCCTGCCTCCCCCAAATCCGAAAGGAAGATTTAGGATAATTATCCCAAGTGTATATTACAGATTTGGGGGAGGTGCCCCGATAGGGGCGGATGGGGCAAAAATTCAGCCTCCCGTGTTCGGGAGGCTGTGTGTTTTTCTCAGGCGGTGGTTTTGCGGGACGGGGACTTGCGCTCGCTCATGCGGGTGCCTCCGACCATCTCGTACTGGCTGGAGTTGTCTCCATAAATGCCCTTGATCGCGGCACGGACCCGTTTCATACCGTCCCAAACATCGGCGTAAATATCGTCACGCTGGTTG
>DASUOS010000477.1:0-4524 GCA_036276515.1 Anaerolineales bacterium
CCGTGAGCTTGTGCTGGCTGCGCGCGAAGGCGGCAGCGATCCCGATTCCAATTTCCGTCTGCGCCTGGCCGTGGACAAGGCCCGCTCCGAGAATATGCCCAAGGACAATATCGAGCGCGCCATCCGCCGCGGCGCCGGCGAGGACAAGGACGCAGCCGCATTCGAGCAGATCATGTACGAAGGCTATGCCCCGCACGGCGTAGCGGTCATGGTCGAAACGGTGACCGACAACCGCAACCGCACCGTTTCCGACCTGCGGCATGCCTTCAGCAAAATGGGCGGCAACATGGCTGAGCTGGGCGCGGTCGGCTGGCAATTCGAACGGGTGGCCTATTTCTCCTTTTCCTCCGAAGACATGAATTATGACAAGGCATTCGAGCTCGGTATCGAAGCCGGTGCGAATGACGTGGTGGAGGAGCATGGCACGATCGAGATTACGGCTCCTGTCGAAGCGTTCAAGATCATTGCCGATGCGCTGCACAAAGCCCAGGTCCAGCCGGAAGAGGCGGGCCTGCGCATGCTCCCCAAACAGGAAATGGAGCTGAGCGCCGAGGATACCGTCCAGGTGCTCAAGGCACTGGAAACCATTGAAGACCTTGACGATGTGCAGAACGTATACTCGAACCTGAAGGTCTCCGACGAGGCGCTGGCTGCCCTCGAAGCTGCATAATTCTTTTTAAACCACCATGGGCACGAAGGTACATCAAGGAAAGCCTTCGTGCCCGTTTGTGTTCTTTGTGGTGAATAGATGACCCTTGCATTAGGAATTGATCCCGGCACCGCTACAACGGGTTTTGGACTCGTCCGCCTCGAACCGGATGGGAGCCTGGTGGCCGTTAAATATGGCGTGATCCTGACCCCAAAGGAGGCCACTGCGCCGGCCCGGCTGGAGACTCTTTACAACGATTTATCAAGTATATTGAGGGAGTACCATCCCGATACAGCCGCCGTTGAAAAATTGTTCTTTTCCCGTAACGTAACCACTGCTCTTGCCGTGGGACAGGCGCGTGGGGTGGTTATGTTGTGCATGCAGCAGGCGGGAGTCGAGCCGTTCGAATACACACCCAATGAGATCAAACAGGCGGTGGCCGGCTATGGCGGCGCCCAGAAACGACAGGTGCAGGAAATGGTCCGGGCCTTATTGCAGCTGGATTCCGTACCCAAGCCTGACGATGCCGCCGATGCGCTGGCCGTTGCGATCACCCATTTGAATACCAAACGGTATTAATTCAATGTAGAGTCGTTGCATTGCAACGTCTCTACATTGAATACGGTAAAATCAAATCATGATTGCCACATTACGCGGTGAAATTTCCCAGATCGAAGACAATGCCATCATCCTCGAGGTCGGCGGCGTGGGATTGCGCGTCTTTGTCCCGGCGCCGCTGCGGACGAAGATGAAGGCCGGCGAATCCCTGATGCTGTATACGCATCTGGTTGTTCGCGAGGATGCGCTGGTCCTGTATGGTTTTGAATCCCAGGCAGACCGTGAATTGTTCAATACCCTGCTTGGCGTGGATGGGGTGGGTCCGAAGGCGGCCTTGTCTGTGTTATCCACAATGACATTGGATGCTGTCCAGCGGGCGGTATTTGCCGATGAGGCCGATGTGCTGAGCCGTGTCCCGGGCATTGGCAAAAAGACCGCCCAGAAGATGGCGCTCCACCTCAAGGACAAGCTCAAACCGGCAGACGCGCTGGCAAGGGCGGCATCCATGTCCGACACGGATGGTGAGGTCCTGGCGGCCCTGACCGCGCTGGGCTACTCCGTAATCGAGGCGCAGACCGCCATCCAGGCCATCCCCAAGGATACGCCGGATGATGTGGAGGAGCGGCTGAGGGTGGCGCTGGGGTACTTCCAATAGGAACCAAACCCTAAAGGTCTTAAGTACCTTTAGGGTTTTTATAAATACCAGATGAACGATGCCGAATTACTAAAAGAATACGAGCCTGTTCTACGGTTCGCGAAGAGCGAACGCTTCTTCCCCATGGCGGTAGAGCCCTACCTTGAAAAATGTACGATCCATGCGAGCGGACCGCAGGGCGTGGTGGGACTGCTGGCCTATATAAATGAGCCGCTGACCTCGCGCATCGGGAAGCTGTACAGCGGGGAATATTTTCTGCGTTTCGTCAACGATCCTCTGATCGACTCGGATGTCTGGGTGTGGTGGGGCGTCCTGTCGGCGGCGGCCCTGCTCGCGGGCTGGTTCACGTCTGGCTGGGTCGGGGTGGAGATCGCTGCCCTGCTGGTTCTGGTCGCTGCCTTCATCATCTATATCCGCGCTTCTCCGATCCGCCTGCGCTTCTTCCCGGCGGCTTTTGCCGCGCTCTTCTTTTTTGCGCTGGAAGCTGTCCCGGTCTGGTTTTTTCTGCGCACATATGACTTTATCAGCGTGCAGATGGAATACCTGGTCCTGCTCCCTATTTATTTAATCGTCGTATTTTACTTATCTGTGCGCGTGATGAAGTTTATTTTTGACAACATCATCCCGGCGGCCCCGGGCGTCATCTTTGACATGTTATCGAATGCAACCGAAACCGTGGCGTACAAGGCCTTTCGCCTGTACCAGGAGGTTCTGAAGGAACATCCCCAGCCTGTTTACTATGGACGGGTGACCCAGAGGCAGGATGATGAAGGCAACAACTGGAAGAGCCTGCAATACCATTTCTTTTACGCCTTCAATGACTGGCGCCTGGCGGCCAACGGGATCAACCACCACGAAGGCGACTGGGAGATGGTGGCGGTCTATCTCAAGAACGATGAGCCGTACGCCGTTCTGTTTTCCCAGCATGGCTCCGGTGCACTGGAATTATGGGAAAACGTGATGTGTGTAACGGATAAGCAGGGCAGGGAGACCACGCATCCCATGATTTATACGGCACTCGGATCGCATGCCAATTACAGTAAGCCGCAGGTGATCCGCTCGGCTAGCCTGTACCACGAGGGCCCGGTCCAGCGCCTCATTTACTGGATCGACGGCCTGATCCACTTCCTGTTCCTGCTGTTCAACCCCAGCCAGCGGGCTCGTCAGATCGCCCTGCATGAGCTTGCGATGCATCCCGCCACCGCGCTCTCCGAAGAGTCATTTGCCAGACTCCGCGATGAGCAGGATCATTATCTCGTCAGCCTGCCAATGGAGATCGCTACAGGCGATGGGTTCCGCATCGGGTATGAAGGTGACCCTGCCCATGAGCCGATCGGCATCTCGAGCAGCTATCTCCGGCGCACGCTCTCGGACCGGGAGGTTACCCTCCCATCCTTCACAGAGTGGAAACAAGTGGTCTTGGATCCAGAGCCGGGCTGGGTGCAATATCAGGGACTGTGGGGGGTGAAAAGCCTGCTCCAGGATGAATCCGGTCCGCCCGGACCCAAATGGGACCGGCCCGACAAGCTGTTCCTGATCGCGCCGCGCAAACGCTGGGACCGCGAGCTGGAATGGCTGATGGAGCTGGAGGGGTTGTTTCGGTCAAAAAATAAAAAGTGATTAGCGTTCCCAGCGGGCATACACGGCCTGCGATAACAATCTCCCCGCACTCTGCTCACGTGTGACCAGCTCGCCGCTGTCGATCTTTCCCCCATAGCCCTTCATCATCTCGTCAAGCGCCTGGGCCACATGGATGGCCGAGGCGCGCACCGCGTAGAGGGTTATCACTAGAAATAGCGGGTTGGAGCTCAAACATTCCCGGCAGGTTTCCAGTAGACCGGGCAGGGATTTGTACACTTCCCATACTTCCCCTTTGGGCCCTCGCCCGAACTTGGGTGGGTCGAGGATGATCCCCTCATACTTGACCCCGCGCCTGGCTTCCCGCTGTACAAACTTAACGGCATCGTCCACGATCCAGCGGATGGGAGCACCCGTCAGCCCCGAGAGCGCCTGGTTCTCGCGCGCCCAGCCTACCGATTTCTTCGAAGCGTCCACGTGAGTGACCTTTGCCCCGGCTGCCGCGGCGGCCAGGGAGGCGAGCCCTGTATATCCAAACAGATTTAAAACATTTAATTCTTTTTTTGAGCGGGTGATCAGGTCACTGAACCAATCCCAGTGGGCGGCAACTTCCGGGAACACACCGAGATGCCTGCCGGGCGTTGTCATGGTCCGGAATATCAGCTCACCTTTCCCTGATGGACCAGCGTTCAGAGGATATCTCATTTCCCATTGTTCATCGACCTTCTTCTTAAAATCCCAATGTCCGCCGCTTTCCTCGCCGGTCGGGACAAACACCGCGTGGGCCTCTCTCCACTCTTTATCCAGCGATCGCTTCCACATGGCCTGAGACTCCGGCCGGACAAACACATATTTGCCGAAGCGCTCGAGCTTGAGTCCATCGCCGCTGTCGAGCAATGCATAGTCTTGCCAGCGCGCAGACTCGAGGAGGGTGAGTGGGACAGAATCGGTCATAGATGTAGGAAAGAAGGGTGAGTGGGGGAAGTGGACCAAACTACTTGATTTTTCGCCCTAAAGTTGTATAATGTGGTAGGAAGTGGTAGAAAATGGTAAGGACGCCGGTTGTGCCGGCGTTCGCCTGTTA
>DASUOS010000478.1:0-3270 GCA_036276515.1 Anaerolineales bacterium
ACCAGCAGGCGCGGCTTTTCCTGGGCTGTTTCGCGCACGCGCAAGGTCCAATTGTTGAATGTAGTCAGGGTCGTATTATTTGGGTCTGGCACGTTTGAGCACCCATTCTATGGCAAGAAAGATGGCCAGTATGAGAATGACCGGGAAGAGGGCGGCCAGCAGGCAGACAAAGCCCATGCCTGCGGCGCCCTCCCCGTAAATGACCCAGATCAAACCGACCCCCACGACGAACAGAAGAATGAACGCTCCCAGCGCCAATCGGACGCCGGTCTCTCGTGAATATTTCCGTAGATCCTTGCTCAAGCTCTGGCTCCTAGTGCGCGACGAATGCGCTTGCGTAGTGTGAATTTTTGTTTCAGCTGAGGCAGTACGTCCTCAACAGCCTTTTCGCCAATGCGTACCACTTCATGGACATCGACGAGGTCAAGTGTATCAATATTTCCAACCCGCGGGCGGATGACAATATCAGGCTGGTCCACCTGCAGACGGTAATCGGCCATCGCCCGGCCGACAATATCCAGGGAGCGCATGAAGACATCCAGCGCCATGCCATAGCGCATCCGGCTGATCCGGTCGACGACCAGGCGCGGCAGGTATTTCGGGAGTGGCAGGGACCAGGAGCGGGCGGCGGTCCCAATGGGGATGCTCAGGGCAACAGCCACCACCGGCAGACGCGGGGCAAGGGCTCGCGCCGGGGCAACCGGCACCGGATCCAGCGTCCCTCCATCGATCAGCTCCAGGTCTCCGATGTGGCGGACCGGGAAGACACCCGGCATGGCAATGGTCGCCAGGATGGCATCCACCAGGCGGCCGCTGGACAGGATCACTTCACTGCCGCTCTTGAGATCGGCTGCTGTCACCACACATGGGATGCGCAGATCTTCGAATGTGCGCTCTCCCAGGACGGACGTCAGCAGCTGTTCCACCCCGGCCAGGCCGATCAGCGAAGGGCCATCGTTAGGCCCATGACCGTAGAACTGTGTTTGATCGAGGCCAGAGAACATCTCCTCGATATCATTGGGACGGTACCCCGCCGCGTATAGCACACCGATGATCCCTCCAAAACTGGTGCCGGCGATGCCCTTGATGCGGAATCCTTCCTGTTCCAGACGGCGGATGACCCCGATGTGAGCGTTCCCCCGGGATCCTCCGCCCCCGAGTGCAAGTGTAATATCCATACTTCTAAATTCCATTCCTATACTACTAAAAGTGTTAATCCTGTTTAACGTTAATTTGGGGGAAGTATTACTTCCGTTATCAGTGAAACTGCCGGAGTCGGCTTCAAAGAGGTGCATACTGCGATCACCCTGATGGGCGAATTGTTTCATGGTTAATTCTCTCCTTACGGTTAAATACGAATCAGAAGCCCCGGGGTTTCCCGGAGAAAAGCGGGCCACTATACCTTCATATTCGGTCAAGAAGGCCGTGGCGCCTGTGCAGGCAGCAAATGAGACAGGGCATAAAGCAGCATTTCCACATCCTCTGGACCGTTATACGCCTGAATCGAAACGCGGATGAACTGTCTTCCCTGCCACTCGGTGATGGGTACTTCTATCTTATATTCATCATACAGGCGGCGCTTCAGTATGGCCGGATCGCAGGGCGGCAGGAGCGCAACAGCCATCTGGCTATAGAAATCGGAATCGAGGGGATAGGCTGGAGGCAGACCCGTCATGTTACTGATGCGGGCAAGTACCTGCTGGAGGAGCTGGCGGCAATGAGAACGGACATCTTCCCAGTGATGCTCCTCCATGAACCGGATCGCGGCCGGGACGGTCAGGGCAGCGGCGGGATCCTTTGTCCCGGTCCATTGCAGGAGGTCCACGAAGCGCGAGCCGGTCGTGAATTCCGGCGCGGCTTCATATCCCCAGCTGACGATCAAAGGCTGGATGATCTTCTGTACTTCGCGGCGGACGTAGAGAAATGCGGAGCCTTTCGGCGCGAGCATCCATTTGTGACAATTACCAAAGACGACGTCGGCGCCGAGCTGCTGGAGGTCAAGAGGGATCTGGCCCGGAGAATGGGCCGCATCGACTATCGACAGCACACCCTTCGTCCGCGCCTCCTGACAGATCTGCTCAACGGGCAGGCGCAGTGCGGTGGAGGAGGAAATGTGGCTGAGGTAAACTGCTTTTGTCTGAGGCGTGATCCCGGCGAGGAATCGCTCAACGATCTCTTCTGATGTCGTGACAGGCAGGGGAATTGACTGCCGGATATACCTTGCACCGGCCTGGCTGCAAACCAACTCCCAGGTGAAATCGCAGGCGCCGTATTCATGATTCGTGGTCAGGATCTCGTCCCCTGGTTTCAAGTCCAAAGAGCGGGCGATAATATTCGCTCCATGGGTCGCATTGGGTATATAGACGAGATCGTCGGCGCCCGCGTTGAGATATCTGCCCAGCGCCTGACGCGCCTCCTGGATCAGGCCGTTGAACTCACGTCCCAGAAAGAGGACCGGCTGCCGCTCCAGACGTCTCTGCCAATCCTGATAGACATCGAAGACAGGCCTGGGTGTGGCACCGTACGAGCCGTGGTTGAGGAAGATAACATCCTGGTCTAAAAGAAATTGTTCCCTGATGGATGGCATGCGGTAATTATAAGAGATGCGAAGTCCGATCCGCGCCGGCCTGCAGGCTGGGATAACAATCGAACATACCCTACATCCATCCTGCGCGGCTCCGTTTATAATTTTATCCAACTGCAGAATTGCCTGTATGGCCAACCCGCTCGCTTTCTGGCCTGCTCATTTTATCCTGGCGAGTCAGGCATGAACAGCCAGTCCACGATCCACTGAAACCTGCAGCGGGAATTCGATTTTGGGAGTATAGGACCCCTATGGCCGTCAACTCTGTATCCGAACCAACTGAATGGACCTTCCGGCGAGTGGTCGAGGCGACCCTGGTGTTTGCCCTGGTCGCCTTTTGCTTCTGGCTTCTCTTCCGCTTTTACGAAGTCGCTTTCATGCTGTTCATCGCGATCGTAATTGGCACAGTCTTCCGTCCCATTGCCAACTGGCTGCAGCTCAGAGGGATGCACCGCATGGCCGCTGTGGGGCTGATCTATCTTATCCTGTTCATTCTCTTCGTTGGCTTTCTCTGGCTGCTCTTTCCATTGCTCCTGCAGCAGGGAACCACGATCGCCGGTGAGATCCCCCAATACTACCAGAACCTGAGGCTATGGCTGCTCGACTCGCAAAATCCTTTTTTTGAGCGTCTCGGGGTCTTGTTTCCCAGCATCCTTCCATTCTTCAGCCCGGCGCAGGGAACCGAT
>DASUOS010000479.1:0-4967 GCA_036276515.1 Anaerolineales bacterium
TTTCGACGATGGACGATGGACAATCGACCATAAAAATGGTCGATCGTCCATCGTCTATGGTCCATAATACACACAAAAACCCCCGACGGGGAGGCCGAGGGTTTTGATCAACAAGGTCGGCGTGCGGGTAGTATTCTATCAGAGAGAGGAGCTTTGGGGAAGGGTCGTGTCAATTGTGATTGGTTTTCATCGAGATTCCTTCGACAGCGCAATCCTGTTTTAGCTCGGCAGGAAAAGCTTCTGGCACCTGGCACCAATTGCTTCTCCATTTGAACGAATTTCGCGATATAATGCCGCCACTATGAGATACCAACGCTCAGGCAATTGCTTTCTATGCATCGGTGTGCGCGGATTCGATGAGGTGGGGATCCCTCGAATCGCGCCTGTTGCCTGAAGATAGTTCGTTCCGTTCTGTCATTTCCCGCCGCAGGTCTGCCTGCGGCGGTTTTGTTTAAGTCCTAAATCCAGACCTGACAGGTTTTTAAAATATTGGAGTACACCATGATCTCGATTACCGTTTCAAATGCCACCCTGATCCTTGGCGCCCATACCATCTTCCGCGACCTGAGCTGGGAGGTCCAGCACGACCAGAAGATCGGTCTGATCGGTCCCAACGGGGCCGGGAAATCGTCACTTCTGAAGCTAATCACCGGCGAGCATTCCCCTGAAAAAGGCGGAGCGGTCATCAAGGCCAGGGGAGTCACCCTTGGTTACCTGCCCCAGCATCCCGAGTTCGATCCGGACCGAACGGCCATCTCGCTGGCGCTGGAGGGCAATCCGCGCGTCGCGGAGGTCGATGGCGAATTGGCGCGCCTGGAAGCAAAATTGGGTGACCCGGAAGTGTACAACAATCCCAAAGCACTGGAACGTACTCTGGACGCCCAGCATACACTGCTGGAGGAATTCGAGTCCCTGGGCGGGCAGAATTATGATTCGCGCGTCCGGGAGCTGCTACGCGGATTGGGACTGCCCCAGGCCGATTTCGACAAGCCGATCCGTGTCCTGAGCGGCGGGCAGAAAAAGCTGATCGGGCTGGCGCGCCTGCTGCTGGCGAAGCCGTCCGTGCTGCTGCTCGACGAGCCGGATAACCATCTCGACATGCCGGGCAAGGCCTATCTCGAAAAATTGATCAACGATTATCCGGGTGCAGTAGTCATCATCTCCCACGACCGCTA
Organism: Anaerolineales bacterium; assembly: GCA_036276515.1. Lineage (GTDB taxonomy): Bacteria > Chloroflexota > Anaerolineae > Anaerolineales > Villigracilaceae > Defluviilinea. The sequence continues at coordinate 1,176 of DASUOS010000479.1, forward strand.
CCTGCTGGACGCCTGCGTGACCCACATCGCCGAGATCGAGGACGGGCGTATCACCACCTTCATCGGTAACTACACCGAATTCATCGTGGACAAGGAAGAGCGCCTGGCGCGCCAGGAGGAGCTCTACCAGATCCAGCAGCGTGAGATCGGCCGACTGGAAATGGCCTTGAAGCGCTACAAGCAGTGGGTGGTCTTCAATGACAAATTTGCGACCCGCATCCATAATATGGAGGCGCGCATCGCCCGCATCGATAAGATGGACCGTCCGGTTCTCGACCGACGAAAAATGGGACTCGAGCTCAACGGCTGGCGCGGCTCGAACCAGGTTCTCGAGTTTATCGATGTCACCAAGGCCTTCTCGCACCGCACCGTGCTGGCAGACATCAGCTTCCTCATCCGGCACGGCGAGCGAGTGGGCCTGATCGGCGCGAACGGCGCCGGGAAGTCCGTGCTGCTGCGCTTGATCCTGGGCCGTGAGCAGGCGACCCGCGGCGAGATCAAGATCGGGCCAAGTGTCAAAGTGGGGTATTATGCCCAGGAGCATGACACCCTGGATTTCAACCAGACCCTGATCGACGCTGTGCGGCTGGCCGGCAACATGAGCGAATCGAACGCGGTCTCGCTTCTCATCCGCTACCTGTTCAGCTACCAGCAGGCCACCCAGAAGATCGGGTCGCTTTCGGGCGGCGAGCGCAGCCGTTTGCAGCTGGCGCTGCTGGTCCTCTCGGGTGCGAACTTTCTGCTGCTCGACGAGCCGACCAACAACCTGGACATCGCCTCGTCCGAAGTGCTGGAGAACGCCCTGAACGATTTCAACGGGACCGTGCTGGTAATCTCACACGACCGCTACTTCCTCGACCGGACGGTCAACCGCATGTACGCATTGGAGGATGGAACGGTCACGGAGCATCTTGGCGGCTACAGCGACTACGCGGCCCGGGCGCAGGCTCCCCTCAATGGACTGAAGCCGGTCAAGGCGTAGGAGGGTCGGCGGCGCGCCGCGAGTCAGGATTCCGACCGAAAATGGGTATTCTGACACTTGGTATACGTTCCCGGCGGGCGCGCCGCTATCCGAAATCCGGGATGGGGTTCCGATGGTATAATCTTCGCCGGTATGCTTCAAGAACCTTCATCTCAAAAATCGCAAATTTGTCCAACCTGTGGGACACGTCTCAGTGAAAATGCCACGCGCTGTCTGGTGTGCGGCACGGAACTGACGGCGCTGGCCACGACCAAATCGAAAAAAGGCGAGTCGGGCATGGGAGCCAGCCGCATGCCTGAGATCACTCTCAGCCTGCCGATGGCGCTCGGCGCCCTGACCGCAGTGCTGTTGATCGGTGCGCTGGTTGTGTATTTGATCCTGAGCTCAGGCGCCACCGGCGCGACCATAACCCAGCCGACGGCGGAAGGGACGGCCACCAACACGGCCACGATAACCCCCACGGCTACGGAAACCCTGCCACCCACAGCCATCCCTACCGAAACGCCGCTGCCGCCATTCGATTACACCGTACGGGCCGGCGATACCTGCGGCGGCATCGCCTTTGCCTTCAGTGTCTCCGTGCAAAGCATCGTGATCGCCAATAACCTGCCGACGACCTGTATCATTTCCGAAGGGCAGAACCTGAAGATCCCCTATCCTACATCGACGCCGGCCCCGCCTCCGACCGATGTCCCCAACGAGGCCACACAGACCGCCAATGCCTGCGAAAAGGTGCAATACACGGTCCAGCAGAATGACACCCTTGGGTTGATCGCTTCGAATTACAACGTGCCCCAGGACGCGATCAAGTTCTATAACGGCCTGTCCGGGGATAACGTGTTCATCGGCTCGACGATCATCATCCCGTTGTGTGAGCGCTTCGCTACCCCTGGCCCGACCCCCACGGCCACACCTCCGGCTCCCTATCCGGCTGCCAACCTGCTCCTGCCTGCGGACGGCGCCGCCTTCACCCTGGCGAACGATGTGGTTACCCTGCAGTGGGCTTCCATTGGAACCCTGCGTGAGAACGAGTTCTATCAGGTCACCATCGAAGATCTGACCACGGGCCGGAACCGGATCACGGACTATGTATCGGATACGAAGTACATTGTGCCCACGACCTTCCGTCCACAGGATAACCTGCCGCATGTCATCAGCTGGTGGATCACCACGGTCCGCCAGAATGGCGTGGACGAGCAGGGTGAGCCAATCTATATTTCTGCCGGCGCCCTCAGTGAAGAGCGGGTATTCAGCTGGACCGGCGTGGCTGTCCAGGGTACGGCCAGCCCATAGAACAAAAAAATTATATGTAGATTATTCCCCCGGCGAAATTCGCCGGGGGATTTTTCTTTTTTACCCTTGACAGAATCATCAAAGTAATTAAAATATCTACATTATTCAATATATTGCATAATTCAATACCTTGGAGAAACCCATGTCCCCATTTATGATCGATCTCGAAAAAACCAAGACACAGACTTCCCTGGTCATGCTCGAACCGGGGCTGAATGCCTTAGGCAGCATGATCCTGCTTTCGGCCCATGAAGATGAACCCGGGATCCATGAGTGGATCGCAAAAACACGTTCGCAGATGACTTCGGAAGAAAGGGCACGACACAAACTGGTCATGATCGGCCTGCATTATGCCGTCCTGCCGCGGCATGGCGGCAGCTCTTTCGAAGCTTATCTGGATGAGCTTGAATCCACCTCCCCATCCGAACTGCGTGAGCGCCTGCTGAATGCCTACGCGAAGATCTGTATGACGGAAGAATCGCAGAAGGACCTTGACCGGCCGGTCAATTGGGACGAGGTGCTTGCCTCTCCCAGCCACTACGTTGACTTTTTGCGGCACCGCTTTGGTGAAGAGCTGACCGACGCGCCCATGGAAACCCAGGCTTATCACTACGTGATCGACCCGGTTGCGATGAAGCAGCTCATCATCGGCCATATGCGCTGGTTCTGGAAGAACCACCTCGAAGCCGAGTGGAACCGCGTCCGCCCGATGCTGGAAGAGTCCGCCCGGGCGTTCAACCAGATCGACTTCTCAGGCAAGGCCCGCCGCGAGATCATCGAATACGTGACCGGAAAGGAAGTCCATGAGCTGAAATGGGGCAACAGCCTGCTCGAAGCGAAGGAACTGGTCTTCATCCCCAATGCTCATTTTGGCCCGTACATGCGCGCCTCCACGATCGGCGAAGTTTTCTATGTCTACTTCGGGGCGCGCATGCCGGAAGGGTCAGATATACGCGTCCCGGAACTCGACCGGGCGGAGATCGTCTCGCGGCTTTCGGCCCTCGCAGACGACACCCGCCTGCATATCCTGCAAATGATCGCAGAGAAAGGCGAGATGCGATCGTACGAGATCATGGAAGCCATCCATCTCAGCCAGCCCAGCGTATCCCGGTATCTCAGCCAGCTGACGGCCACAGGTTATCTACAGGAAAGGAGAGAGAGCGGAGCAAAGGTTTACATTCTCAACAAGGATCGGATTGAAAAAACGCTCAAGGCAGTCAATGCCTTTTTACTGGGTCGGTCCTGATCGAATTGCAAAGGAGTACAGAATGAACCACTGGCATAACGAGTTCATGGCGGAGATCCACCGCCAGGATATTTTGGATGAGGTGCAGCATATCCATCTCGACCCGCTCGCCCTCCGCTCCCGGCTCTACCGGCCGGGGCTCTTCGAACGGAGCATGTATAACTTCGCCAACTGGATGATCTCCACGGGCAAGCAGTTGCGCAAACGCTATGAAGTCCCGTGCGCGGACTGCCCGTCACCCAGCGGAAGTTTTGCCCACTAATACGAAATC
>DASUOS010000480.1:0-2947 GCA_036276515.1 Anaerolineales bacterium
CTTCTTGAAAAGTATCCGCCCACAGATCCAGTTCTAGATATCGGTTGTGGTTCTGGCGACCTGGCGATTTATCTGGCGCAGCTGGGACATCGAGCCCTCGGCATTGATTTTGTCGAATCCGCAATTACGGATGCCCGCCGCAAACTGGATGCTCTACGCCCTGAAACAGCACAATTACTGGATTTCCGAGTAGCGGACGCTTTGAAACCTTCCCTGCTTCAGAAAAAGTTTGGGGCAGTTGTCGATTCCGGTTTTTATCACTTGTTTAGCTCTGACCAATGCGATCAATTGGCTGATGAAGTTGCATTGACATTACTCCCCGAAGGTCGCTATTATTTGCACGAATTTGCCATTGAGTTCCCGGTGCCCAATGTACCGCGCCAGGTGACAGCAGGTGAATTACAAGCCCGTTTTACGGCTGATAAGGGCTGGCGGATCATAGATATCCAATCCGTTGAATTCTTAACCCGCTTCATGCCTCCGGTACCCGCAATCTGTGCCTGCATCGAGCGATTGCCCTCATAAAGTGTCGTTATCTCTGGAGCACAAAGAATGAGAATTCGTCTCGCACAGTTGGATGATCTTCCTGCGATCGTAGATATTTACAACCAGTCTATCCCCTCGAAGCAGTCAACGGGAGATACACAGCCGCTACGAGTCGAAGACAGAAGAACATGGTTCGATGAACATCGTCCGGATAAATATCCCATTTTTGTGGCTGAGGTGGAAGGACACGTGGCAGGCTGGTGCAGCTTGAGCGCCTACCGGCCGGGACGTGCGGCGCTCCGCTTTACCGCAGAGATCAGTTATTACATTGCGCCTGCATATCATCACCAGGGCATGGGAACTGCCTTGATCGGGCGCGCGCTGGCGGCTTGTCCGGGAGTCCAGATCAGGCATCTCTTTGCCATTGTTTTGGAAAATAATGCAGCCAGTCTCAGGTTGTTGGAAAAATCGGGATTTGAAAAGTGGGGTTATATGCCACGAGTGGCGGATTTCGATGGAATAGAGGTAGGGCATCTTTACTACGGGCGCCACGTGCAAGGGGAATATGTGGCCCGGCGCAGCCTGTGACGGCTGCCGAACCCTAACCGACGGTCTCTCCTTTGGTTGAGCAGCACAATGGGCTCTGAACAAGACGGGGCAGGGTATGGGAAACACTGTACCAACCCTAGGACTTCTCCCTATTGCCGGCGTTTATCTCTAGCAGTTAAATAAAAAGAGTTGATTATCGAGAGAAATGCATGTTCCCGGCGTCCTGCCGGTCGGGATTGCGTTGCCGGCGGGAGCTCTCGGGTCCTTTTATCGGAGGAAGAAGGTATTTGTGAAGCTAAAACCGATTCATGAGCAGGTGGTTGTGGTGGTTGGAGCCAACAGCGGTATCGGACGTGAGACGGCACTCCGGTTTGCCGCAGGCGGCGCCAAGGTAGTGGTTGCCGGACGGTCGCTGCCGGCCCTGACGGAGTTGGTCCTTGAAATTCAGCTCGGAGGCGGTGAGGCAACTGCCTATGAAGCCGACGTGAGCCGCTTTGAGCAAATGCAGGCACTGGCGGCGCATGCTGTTGAGCGCTATGGCCGCATCGACACGTGGGTGCACGCCGCTGCTGTATCCCTGTATGCCCCTTTCCAGGAGACCAAGCCTGAGGAATTTCGCCAGGTGATCGAAGTCAACTTGATGGGACAGGCGTTTGGGGCAATGGCAGCCCTGCCCCACTTGAAACAAGCAGGCGGCGGAGCTCTCATTCACCTTGGCTCCGTTGAATCGAAGCGCAGCTTACCTCTGCATAGTGCCTATTCTGCCTCCAAACACGGCATGATTGGTTTTATCGATGCGCTGCGCGTGGAATTGATGCACGATGGTACGCCTATTTCTGTGACGACGATCTTGCCTGCCGGGATCAATACGCCTTTCTTTGACAAATCGCTGACGCGTATTGGCGTGAAGCCTCGCCCTTCACCGCCGGTCTATGAACCGAGCCTTGTGGCGAAAGCAGTTCTGTATGCTGCCGCGCACCCGGTGCGTGAGATCTATGTAGGAGGGGCGGGTAAGTCGCTGGAATGGCTGCATCGCCTGTCCCCCAGCCTGGCTGACCGGGTGTTTAGCCGGGTTGGCTACGAGCCGCAGAAGACGAATCAGCCCAAGACGGATCAGGCTCCGAACAATCTTTACAAGCATCTGGAAGGCTATGATCAGGCGCAGGGATCCTTCAGTAAAGAAGCAAGATCGGTAAGCATTTATACGAGCCTGGAAACAAATCCTGTACTGCGCTGGGGCCTCCTGGGTGCGCTGGCTGGTGCGGGATTAGTCCTGTTGTCCCGTCGTAAATAAGCTCGCTGCCTGGCGGGCAGGATCTGGCAGCTGAACGACGATCGACACCGGTGAGCGCCGTATCGTGAGGTCAACTTCTTCGGCCCTGGTACTATCCAGGGATCTGGCGATCTTCGTTTGGAGTTCTGCACGCCGCGCCGAAAATGAAATCCGCTGGGCGCGTGGGAAAGGCGTGCCCGACCGCCTTATCGATGCAGCTATCGAGGCGGCACCGGGCGTGTTGGACCAGCCTCTCACGCAACCTGAGAATGCGGAACGCCTCAGCCGGGCGCTGGGTGTACGGATCCATGCCTACGCGGGGGAGGCTGGGGAAACCGCAGGGAACTGCGGCAGTCTCGGTGGGTGACCTGACGTACCCGGTCGTCGATCTGCTTCATCTTGTCGCTGCCCGCGGAGTGATCTGCTACGGACCCCCGCGCGGCAACGAGCCCACGTTCGTCCGCGCCGATGCATGGATCCCGTAGTGGCAGGATGTAACCCGGGAACGAGCAGAGGGCGCCCTCTTGCGCACCTACATGCGGGCGTTTGGTCCGGCGACCGCCGCGGACTTTGCCATGTTGACCGGTTTAAATCTGAGGGATGCTCGCGAGGTTTGGGCGCACGAGCGGGCACATTTCG
>DASUOS010000481.1:0-3790 GCA_036276515.1 Anaerolineales bacterium
ACGATAAGGATGAAGAGGCCTTTCCGCTCATTCATGCCAACCAGGGACTGGCTATCAAAGTCCTGCAGCCGTCGCAGGCCGCCAATGCGACCACAGCAGATTTTTGCTTTGGGTCTACAAGTGAAACGCTGGGGTGGCTGAAGAGCCTTGCCTAATTGGCGGAATCTGTCTCTTATCCAAGAACATAAAGAGTAGCGATCGATCCCATATACATCATAATCAGGGCAACACCATCCCAGGATATGCGAGACGGTGTGCGCGGCGAGGCGCGGTACATCAGACTGATGATCACCACACCGGTCATCATCATGGTCATGACTGCGGCAAATCCGTTGGCATTGTTCAGGGACGCCCAAAAATTAGCGCGTCCATCGGCGAGATCGTATACCGAGAACAGCAACACATTAAAGAGATTGCTTCCCAGTACGTTGCCGATCGCCAGGTCTATGGCACCCAGGCGCACGGCAGCCAGGCTGGCGGCAATCTCTGGCAGGGATGTGGATGCCGCCAGGAACAGGTTGCCGACAAAGCTGCGAGAGAGGCCGGTCGTATCCGCAAGCCGGTCACCAATGGAGGCAAGCCAGATGCCCAGCACGATGACCGCCGCCGCGCTGGCGATAAACACGAACACGGCCCGGCCTTTGGAGATATCGGCGTAATCCAGTTCTTTTGCCTCCATTGCCAGCACTTCTCCCACCCGTTCCTTCTCCAGCCCGGCGATCATCTTTCCGCCCAGGGCATACAGGACCGTAATGGCAATGCTCAGCAGGCTGACCCCCAGAATGCCGAAGCCACTAAACACCGGACCGATCAACACGCCCATCGCCACCAGGCCGAGCAAGAGCACGCCCAGCCCTCCTGAGAGAATATGTACATCCTGCGCCTTGGCGAGGACGCGACCCGGCTGATAGGTGAGGTCCATTACTGCAATGAGCATCAGATTAAAGAGACAGCTTCCAAGGACCGCGCCGGCTGCCAGGTTGGGAGCCTTCAGCCAAGCCACTGCCGAGATGCCGGAGGCCAGCTCGGGCAGGGAAGTGATCCCAGCAATCAGGATCGCGCCGATCCAGGCCCGTCCCAGCCCGGTCTTCTCGGCAATCACATCGCCATACTTCGATACCAAAGTCCCCGCAAGAATGATCAATGCAGCACAAACGATGAATTCAACCCAGACCACGATGTCCTCCAGCAATCATGATGAAGTATGAACAACGATGAAGCCAAACAGCATCTCATCAATTAGATAGATCAGGATATAAACAGCATGTAATTCCCTTAAATTTTTTATACCATACCCTTTTCGGATTAAGATTAAATCCCCGCGGCGCAGTTATATTTTTAAAAATAAACATCCCAGATGGGATGATCCTCGATGCCCCATTCGTATTGTCAGGCTGCAAGCCTGACCGGCTTTAATGTTAATCCATCTCGACCACACAGGGAGCCGTATCGGTCACTGTAACCGATTTACCGTTCGAAAAGGTCACCAGCGTTTTATCATGTCCACGCAGAACTTTCAAGCCTTTATAACAGACCGTCACTTCCCAGGGGAATGGATTTTCACCTTCCAGACGGACGCGGCGGGACGAATCGATCTGCACACCCAGCACCTGCAGGAACAGGCCAACGGGAGCCAGGCCGGTCAGGGCATTGCGTTCGCCGATGCCATTCCCGTTCTCCGCGTGGTAACGCTCATAAAATGCCTGGCCGCTTTTGAGGTTTTGGACGATGGCATTCATGAGGTGAGCGACGATGCGGGCCGCGTCAGACCGGAATCCATACTTCAACAATCCCTCACAGACAAACAGGTTCCAGGGCAGATGCACGGCCTGGGCAACGGACTCTGCCTCCGGCTGCATCAGGAGCGGACAGGCAGGAACCCCATAAGGTCGGTGGAAACGGTGAGCATCGAGCAGGGCGCGGCCGATCATCACCTGGGCGTGCTGGTCATCCGGGATGCCGGCCCAAAGCGGCATGAAAAGAGTATGGTCTTCGCTGGTGAAATCTAGTGTGGAAATGACAACCGTATCCTCATCGCTCAGTCCCTTCACGGAAACCTTGGCCAGGCGCGGATACACTTTTTGTGTAGTGTAGATCAAGCCGTTGGTCCGACGCTGGTAGCCACTGTTGGAGACAATCTCGTCGGCCGGCTTCGTGGAATACTGGTGGATGCGGATCTCGGGCCGCTTCACCAGGGGGTCCCTGCTCTGCACCTCGATCAGCAACCGGATCGGACCCTCGAACTTCAACTTGGTTACCGCCGTGCCGGAGCCCTGCTGCCGAACCAGCACCTTGCCAGACAGGCTCATGCCCGTCTCGCGGTCACGGTAGTGGTATAAGCCGGTGCGCGGCTGCCAGGTGGACTCGATGGAGGCCCGGAGTTTTGCAGCCTGTTCATGAAGCAGGGCGAGCGCATCGTTTCGCTCGAGCAGCTCCGCCATTTTGATGAGACAGGCGGCTTCGTGATACAGCATCGCCTCCAGCGCCGGGCTGTGGACCTGGGTGATATCCACACCCAATGACCAGTCGTGCCAGGCATCGAAGAGCGGGTTGTCGTCAAATCCTGTTTGCACGATATGCTTCCATTGCGGCAGGCCGTCGCGGTCTTCATCGTACTCCGGGGAAAACCACGACCAGAAAAAATTCAGGAGCTGGGGGAAAACCTTTGCGAGATCGTCCCGGTTCTCGGATCTCTGAAAAAACCTCCAGGACAGGCTGCAGAGAATCGGCGCAGCCAGGTACCTGCCGCGCTGCCCGGAGAGGGATGGTTTGCCGTCGATCGTTCCATCTTCACGTTGGACGGCCAGGAAATTTCGGAACAGATCCTGAGCCAGGGACGAAACAGGCAGCACGCTTGCAAGATAATAGGTGTCGAAGGGGGTCTGCCCATTCCAGGAGGTGGGATAATCGGTGCCATCCCCCTTTGGGGAATAGCCTTGATCGGGGCCGCGCACCGAGACGAGGGATGAATGAGGCAGGTGTTCATTTGGCGGGAAGAACATTCGGAACGCCGTGCTCTGGCTGAGAGCAAAGGCGGCATCCCACTCCCGGTCGCCGGTGTGGATCTCCACGGTCTGGCTGGAGTTCAGCAGCTCGAGCCGGGCCCGTTCCGCTTCCCAGGGCCGCGCTGCGGTCTGGCGGGCCAGGTCAAAGGAGGGCTGCAGATCGTCCAGGGCCGCCTGTGCCCAGGTGAGCTGGCGCGTGGCGCCGGGTCCCAGGTCGAGGTCCAGGTAGAGCGAGGAGTGCGGTCCGGATCCGTGGGCAGGGCCTCCCGTCATGAACAGCACAGGGACTATCCCGCCGGTCTTTCCGGCGAGAACATTGACCAGCTGCAGCTGGGAACCGGTCATGGCCTGCCCGTCGATGGGCGAAAGCTGGGCGCAGACCTCCAGCCGGACCTTGCGGTTGGCGTTCGATTTGTTCGCCACACTTACACGCCCGCAAATTGCATTCGACTGTGGAACCCAGTACTCAGTTACAACGTCAATGTTGGGTAGAGGAGAATAGTCGAGAATGAGAAAATTTGGATAAAAACGCCGTATCGTTGGCGGCAGGGCGAAGACCAACGGATCGCTGACCGCCTTACCGTTTTCACTGAAGCGCAGGAAGATCCGCATGGACTTTGCCCGCAGACCAAAGGTGGTACGCAGCGCCAGGGCTGCCGGCTCCCCGCCGCCGAGAACAAGTTCCCAGATATGGTCGTTTAAGTAGTCAGGAATGGAGAGGCGTGAATCTGCCGCAAGAGTAAGGCTGAGCGGGTCGCCTTTGGCGAGTGACCAATCACGCATAG
>DASUOS010000482.1:0-18475 GCA_036276515.1 Anaerolineales bacterium
GTCGCCGTACGTCAGCTTGTTCAGGTTGACGAACGGTCCCGGCAGGCCGTTGGCCAGGTAGACGTGGCTGGTGAGCACGCTGTTGCCCTTCCAGGAGGGGAAGGCGCTGCCTTCCAGCCAGCCGGCCTGGTCTCCCAGCCACGAGACGTTCCAGCTCCCGTTCTTCTTCGGCACACCCACCACCGGGATCTTCACCCCCAGCCCCGGAATCTCGAGCATGATATCGCCTGTTGCCCTGTAGGTTTCGGGGGCGACAGAACTCAGATCGGTCACAACATTCGGCTTGAAGCCCGTCACCGGGATCAGGAAGCCTGTGCGCGGTGACGGCGGGTTGCCATCGCCGCCCCGGATGTTGACCGTCACCACGTCCAGGTCATCTTCATCCGGGTCGTCATTGCCCGGTGTGGAGTCGGGATCGATCAACAACGATGCTGTCACTTCCGCCCGGTTTGTATAGGAACCGGATGAATTTACTGTGACGGTCAGGGTCAGAGTTTCGGTTGTATTGACTGGCATATCACCGATCAACCAGAGGCCGGTGGCGCTGTTATAGGTACCCTGGCTCGCGACGGAGGAGACGTAGGTATAACCGCTGGGCAGCTGGTCGGTCACCTGCACGCCGCTGGCAGCATCCGGTCCGGTGTTCGTCACGGTCAGCGTAAAGGTGATCGTAGAGCCAACGGAGACGCTGGAGGAGTTCGCTGCTTTTGTCAGGGACAGATCGGATGCCTGGCCAAAGATATCGGTATCTGTGTCAGAGTTGTTGGTTGGATCGGGATCGGATACCCCATTGGGCGGGGTCACCGTAGCCGTATTGACCAGGTTCCCATTCGGACTGGCGACCACATTTGCCGTTACGGTGTAAACGATCGTTCCGCCCGCCGGCAGGTTGACCGTGTCGGAGAAATCTGAGGCGCTGTTGGCTGCGGGGTCGCAGCCCGTAGCGCCGCCGCCCGAACTGGTACAAGCCCAGGCCCAGGTGTCGATGTTCGCCGGCCGCGGGTCGGATACGATTGCGCCGGTTGCAGTTACACCGCTCAGGTTCGTCACAGTCACGGTATAGGTCAGCACATCGCCGCCGGAATATGTTACCTGGCCGTCATCCTTGGTGATGGAGAGATCCGCCACGGCAAGTACATCGATGTCCGTGGAGGAGTTGTTGGAGGGGTCTGAGTCTGCAAAACCAGTGGGCGGCGCAATGGTCGCCGTATTGACGAGATCGCCCGTTGGGCTGGCGACGACATTGGCTGTCACGGTGTAGACGATGCTTCCACCCACAGGCAGGTTGACTGTATCCGTAAAAGCAGCCGAGCTGCTCGCCGCACCGGTACAGCCTGTCGCTCCGCCGCTCGAGCCGGTACAAGCCCAGGCCCAGGTGTCGATGTTCGCCGGTTTCGGATCGGAGACAAGCGCGCCGGTGATATCGACGCCGCTCAGGTTCGATAATGTGACCGTATACGTGACGGTTCCTCCGGCTGCATAACCGGTCTGGCCATCGGTCTTCACAATGGACAGATCGGCGCTGGTCGTGGTCAGCGTATCGGTGTCCGTCGAGGAGTTGTTGTTCGGATTGGGATCCGAGAAACCGGACGGGACAGCCACGGTCGCCGTATTCACCAGGTCCCCGGTCGGGCTGGCGACGACTGTCGCTGTCACGGTATAAACGATCGTGCCGCCCACCGGAAGGTTAACGGTATCGGTAAAACCAGATGCCGAGCTCCCTGCGCCGTCACAACCGGAGGCGCCGTTGGTCTGGCTCGTGCAATCCCAGGCCCAGGTCGAAACATTCGCCGGCCTGGAGTCAGAAACAGTTGCCCCATTCGCCGTTACACCGCTCAGGTTCGTGACCGTGACCGTATACACCACGGTACTTCCGGCAAGATAACTTGTCTGGCCGTCTGTCTTTTCGATCGAGAGGTCGGCTCCGAGAACCGATACTGCATCCGTGCTGGTATTGTTGTTCTCGTTGCCTTCAGGCATGATCCCATCCGGATCTACGATCGCCGTATTGGACAGAGTACCTGCGGCCAAAGGCGTCACCTGGAATGTAAGATTGAACGAGGCCCCAGTGGCAAGTGTAACGATGCCACTTGCATCACATGTCAGGGTCGTTCCACTGATGGCACAATCGATCGTTCCAACCGGCGCGGTCGCGCCCGGCGTCACGGTCACCGCGCCCTGTGGATAAAAGCCAGCCAGACCGGGCAATGCATCGCTCAGGATGGTCTGTCCGCTGGCAAACACAGCGGGTCCGGCGCCGGCATTGGCCACTGTGATCGTCCAGTTGAACGGGGAATTCTGGGCAACCGTACCGCTTACGTTGTTGGTCTTGGTCACGGTCAGGTCGGGCATGGAGGCCGCGATGACTTCGATATCCTCGCCAGTGCTCGAAGCGGAGTCGTAACTGGTGCTGGTCGTACCGTTTGACACCGTCCGTGTTGGATCGCTGTAGGTGGCGGTTGCAGGATTTTGATAGACGCCAGGCTGGACCGACGCATCGATATTCACAGTGAAGGTGATCTCGACTTCGCCACCGCCGGGGATATTAAAGGTTCCCCACGAGGGTGTGGACGTGCCCGCCGTCGGGTTCAGCGTCGAAACACGGTCCGCGCCGCCGGTGGTTACAACAGAAGTCGTCGAAGCATAGGTAAAGCCGGCAGGGAGAGTATCCGAGATCGAGAAGCCCAATGCCGTTCCCTGGTTGGCAGGGATCGAAACCACGATTGTGTATTCTCCGGTGGTTCCGGATACCGTCTGCGTGACGAGCGGTGTACTGGTTGTTTTTACAACCGAGGGAGTCGGGATACATTCCGCGCCTGAGATGCCGGTCGTTACATTGGTGGGCGTTGCCGTAGCCGTAATACCCGGATCGCCAGGCTCGGAACCATAATTGTCATTCGCCGTCGTTGTAATACCGTTCTGTCCACCGGCCACGGAAAGCGTCCCAGCCGTGCTGCTGAGATAGATAACGCCGCCGCCGCCACCGCCGCCAGGACCGTGGCGTGTGCCGGGATAGGTGATCCCGGGAGCCTGTCCGGGCCAGGCATCGCCACCCTCTCCACCGGCGGCCGTCACGTTCAAGCCTGCCGGTAGTGCGCCGTTAGCAGCCAGCACCAGCACACTGCCTCCCGCCCCACCGCCACCGCCGCTGTCGTTCAAGGTTTGGCCCGGAGCAGCGGATCCACTGGCATCGATCAAGCCAGATCCGCTTACCGTCCCGGCGCGCACCATCACGATTCCGCCGCCAGGCGCGCCGCTGCTCAGGATTCCTTCGTTATCATCGATCGTCCCGGCGCCTCCGCCTCCGCCCATCACCAGCCGGGCCGGGCTGGCCGAAAAAGCTGCGCCTCCAAATCCTCCACTATCAAGGACGGAGTCCCAGGCGAAACCGCCGTCCCCGCCGGTACCGCCATTGCCACCCCCTCCACCGCCGGTATTTTCGTCGTTATCGGCTGGGTTACCATCCGTGCCGCCTCCACCCGCATTCCCGGGAGCCCCGCGCGCGAAACTGCCGTTCGGGTAGCCTTCCTGCCCAGCGCCCAGGTCGATGATTGCGGAACCGTCATAGGTACGGCGCGGCGTCCCTGCCGTTCCTTCGCCCTTGGATGCGTTGGCCGTAGTAGTCGAGAGCGTAACGTAGTCTGTAGCAGAACCCGGTCCACCACCGTAGCGGATACCGCCGCCCCCGCGGAAACCCAGTCCGCTCACGTCGATTGCATTGCCATTGAGGCCCAGAGTCCCTGCAACGTCAAGTGCAACCACACCGCCCACGCTTCCATTCCACGCCAGAGCGGTGACCGTACCTCCCAGGGTTGCGCTGGAATACTGCGGGATGCGGATCACCTGGTAGCGTCTCTGTCCCTGGCTGGCTGCCCCCACCGGATAATCCTCATCGAAATAAGCGTTGGCAAGACCTGAGCTGATCGATACGCTGCCGCCAGCAACGGGACCGCTGGCTACAACATATTCATATAAACCTGCACTGAAATTGGAGGCCAGGTTCCCCGACGCGGGACCGCCCGCCGCCCCATTCCCATACGCATCCGTGTTCGTGGAGTTGATGTCCGCGCCCTGCATTTGGATGACCAGAAGCAAGTCCCCGGCTTGAATCGGGGTCGCAGCGCCGGAGGGACTCCCCACCGGCAGGGAGGTCGAGCCCGCCGATACATTGGCGGTCCCGGGGTAATAAGTATTGACAATTCCGCTGATGGAGGAAGCTGGGCCATCCTTGCCGGGTACTCCACAGATCAGTTTATCCGCAAACGCTGGCGTAACCCTGGCAGGCCCAAAGGCGGAGAGAACAACAAAAACCATTGTGGCGATACGAATCCCGATTGACCAGGCTCGTATACGCGGGGAACGATGTGTGGCCATGTGCGTGTCCTTTCCAACACTATCATGAAGTTGTATACAGGCGACGAAGAACAAGAACCCCACTGACTGCAAGAGGTGGCAGAAATGTCCACCTTTCAAAGATGAAAGGATTTTATTGTTCTAGACCCAAATTGTCAACGATTTTCAAGAATCTGCTTATCGCTACAGAGTCCTTTCATAATAACCATTGGATGGCCGCACCTTCTACATCAGCCAAAATAAAAAAGGCTGCTTCCTGAGAACCAGCCTTTTCGAAAAAGGGTATTTTATTTTATGGGCCGTGTATCCACGAGTTCGGCACGGACTGCGACACGCTGAAGATAGGAGTCCAGATTTTCATCATACTGCTCACAGGTAATCAGGGTCAGGTACGCCTGATCCTCATGGCGGAACACGCTGACAGCGTCCGGATCGACAAGCTGGTTGGATTCGACCCTGTAGATGTAACGGTATCCGGCAGTGTAGATATAAATGAATTCACCCACACCCAGGTGTTTCAACCGCGCGAAGGTTCCCGGCTTGCCATCCGCATTGATGACATGCGCGGTAAGAACACTGTTTCCTTTGCGCGTAGGATAGGCCGTTCCATTCAGCCAGCCCACCTGGTCCTGGAGCCAGGACACATCCCAGCCTCCCTTATTGATCCCGACTCCCGCGACAGTGGCGCTTAATTTGATCACAGGGATCTCGATCCGAATGCTGGTCGACTGGTAGGAAGGTTGAGATCTCTCATCCAGGGCCGTAACCACATTGGGAGAAAACCCGGTCACCGGGATGATGAATCCGCTCACACCCGGCGTGGTGGGTGCCGGTTCGTTTGGGCTTCCCCCTCCATCGTCATCATCTCCCCCACCCGATGACCCATCCGTAATGACAAGGGTATCGCTGGTGGGATCATGGTTGGTTGCGCCCTCCCTAGTGATCAAGGTGCCAGGTTCGATCGTGTTCGTAAAACTTCCGGCGATATTGCCGGTAACACTGACCGTGATCGTGCAGGTCGAATTCAGATCCAACGCTCCATTTGACAGCTCGATCAACTGAGTGCCTGGAACGGCAGTCAATGTTCCACCACACTCATTTACAGGAGCGGGCGATTCGGCAATCTCCAGGCCCACGGGTAGATCGCCGGGTAGCACGTCCCGGAATCCCATGCCGCTCAAAGCAACACTGCCTGTATTCCGAAGGGTGAATGTCAGCCGGGCGACTGAACCGGCCCGTATAGGATTTGGCGAAAAGGATTTGGTGATACTGGCACCCGGCAGGTTGGTCAGCGATGCCTCCGCGGGGTCCGGATTGGTCACACCGGCGAACGTGGTCAGAGCACCCGCTTCAATGACGTTCGTTAAATTTCCGTTGACCGTCATCGTCACGCGCAGGGTCAAGAAGCAGCTGGAAGCCGCTGCCACGCTGCCGCCGCTGTACGTGAAGGAGTTCTCACCAGGAGTGCCATTCAGCGTTCCGCCGCACTCCCCGACGGATGGATTTACCGGATCGGCGACCACCATCCCGGCCGGCATATTGTCTGTAAAGCTAACCCCGCTGACTTCCACGTTATTAGGATTGACCAGCTCGATGCTCAGCGTGGAGGCAGAGCCGCCGAACACCGTCAGAGGATCGAAACCCTTCACCACGCCAATGGATAGATTTCCGATGATCAGATTTGCCTGCGCCGGCCGGGATGGGCGGATGACAGTATCGGTTCCTTCAAGAGTACCGCTCACATTTGCAACGGGGATGGTATTGGTCCGCGTGGTTTGCGTCCCAAGCCCCTGAACATCCACCCGGATCGTACATGTCCCGGGGATTTCCCCAACCTGGGCAGGCACGGTCCCACCGGTCATGCTGATGGTTTGCGTCCCTGGCTCGGCGACGATCGTTCCACCTTCACAGGTGGTGCTTGCATTTGGAGTGGGTGCAACCAGGATGCCATTAGTCTGATCGCCAGGTAAGGGGTCCGTCAGGGAAACATCTACAAGCGGCCGGTCATTGCGGTTCTCCAAGATAATCCTCAGGGTAGAAATCCCACCCGGGTTGACGGTTGGCGGCGTGAAGGACTTACCGATCTCAAGAGAGCTCACGGCTTCCACAGTTAAGTTGGCGGTGATGTTGTTTGGGATCGTTCTGTTCTCATTGTTCGAAATATCCGTCGGCTGGACAACGTTGGTATGAACACCCGCGGTACTGCTGGTCACGTAGACGTTGATCTGGCAGGTAGCCCCGGCACGGATGGTCCCATTCGTGAGGGTGATCGTTACCGCACCCGTTTCAGCCGTAATCACAGCAGAGGCGCCGCAATTATTGTGTGTGGCCGGTGAAGAATTGCTGACCGTCACATTTGGGGGGAGATTGTCTGTGAGGGAAAAATTTGTCAAATCGGTGTCGGCAGGAGCCGTGATATTGATGCGCAACCGTGAATTGGCGCCCGGTGAAATGGTGGATGGCGAAAACGACTTGCCGGCAGAAATGCCTGCACCGGTCCGATAAACCTGAACCCGCGCCGAGGCTGGTAGAACATTGGTGATGCCCTGGTCTGTGACCAGCTCTCCTTCCGGGATCGTATTGGTATAGGTTTCGCCGCTGGCATCCTCCGGCGTGGTGACCTGGACGGTGATCGTGCACGTGCCCGGCGTTGAAGGTGTACCCGCCGGTATTCTTCCGCCATTCAGGCTGACGGTGCGCGGCGGCGTAATGGACACGCTCCCGCCACAGGTGGTGGAGGCAGAGTCTGGAACGACAGTCAACACATCCCCGGGCAGGGTATCGGACAACTGAACACCTGTATATGCAGAGCTGGTCGGGTTACGCAAAGTGATCGTCAGGGTGGTTGTTGCTCCTGCTTGAAATGCGGGAGGTGAGAATGCCTTTGACAAGCCGACACCCTGCACATTGAGGTTTGCCGTAGCCGGAGAGACGTTGGTGACCCCCTGCTGCGTTTGTACGGAATCTGCCGGGATCGAGTTGGTGTACACACCAGACTCGCTCGACGTCACATCGACCTGGATGGTGCATGTCGAATTAGGAGCAATACTCGCGCCGTTCAACGTGATGGATGAGCTCCCGCTACCAGCGGTCACCGAAGCGGAATCGCCGCAGCCCGAAAGGGAGACCGACGGTGGATTGGCAACCGCAACATCAGCTGGCAGCGCATCGGTAATCGACGTCTGCGTTAAAGCAGTGAGGGTATCATTGTTTCGAATCCGAACGGTCACCTGGCTGGTCTGTCCCACCAGAATAGTATTAGGTGAAAAGCTTTTGTTCACCGAGGGAGCACGGATGAGGCTCACATGCAGGGTCGCGCTGGCAGGTGTGGTATTTGTGATTGGTCCGTTTTCACCTGTGGATGACAGCGCACCCGCAGGAATGGTATTGATCAGGTTGCCGGCCGTGACGGAAGTTACATCCACCGAGACCGTGCAGGAGCCCGGTATGGCTCCGGCCTGGGCAGGTACCATGCCGTTGCTCAAGGAAAGAGTCGTTCCACCGGGTACCGCGGTCACTGTCCCGCCGCAGGTATTTGTCAGGTTGACCGGGTTGGCGATGAATATGCCGGGCTGCACCGCGGTCAGGTTATCGGTCCATCCAGCATTGGTCAGGTCAAAGGGGTTCGGGTTATACACTGTTACCTGGAGCCGTGATGTCTCGCCTGGGCCGATGCTGAGCGGCCTAAAGCTTTTATTCATTTCGGCTGGGAACGAGAAACCCTGTGCTTGGACAGCCTGCCCCACCAGGGTCGAGAAAATCAATCCCCCACATATTAATAGAGATAAGATTGATTTATTCATGAGTGATCCTGTATTAAGTTGGCAGGCCTCGTCGTTAAAACAAACGAAACCAACCCAAGCGGTCGGTTTCGCAACTGGCTAACCACGGCCCTATCCCAAACACTGGATCTGCAACCATTCCTTCAGGCAGTGGATCAATGCACCCGCAGATAAAAGAGTAGAAAGAATTACAAGTATTGTAAATCCGATCCACTACATGTCAATACATATTCCCGCCACTTTGATTAGACTTTTCCTTGACAACTACAAAAGATATCTTTCATAGCAGTGATAAAATTGCTCGAGGTACCCCATGCTCCCTGATTTCCGTGTCCGCCAACGCGATTATCTGCTTGAAATATCCCGCGCCCTCACCCAGGAGCTGGATCTGGAAAAGCTCCTGGCGCGCATCCTGCGCATCGCCATTGAAATGCTGGCGGGACAGGCAGGCCTCATCGCTCTGAAAGAGGATGGCTGGCGCGTCGCCACCGCCCATGGGATCGCCTCCGCATTCCTCAGTTACCTCACCCCGCTGCTGGCCGAGGAGAATGTGCGTGAGTTCAACGTAGACGAGCTCAACCGCATGCTCAAGGAGCTGACCTACACCGCCAGCATGGGTCTGCTCAACGGAACTGCCCTGCCGCTCGTGGCTCACGGGCAGGTTATTGGCGTGATTTTCATTTTCAGAAGTTACCAGGACCTGTTCACCCCCAACGATCGTGCCCTGCTCCAGTCCTTCGCCGATCAGGCAGCGATCGCCGTTTTTAACGCCCGCCTTTATGGACAGGTCTCCTACGAAAAGCAGCGGCTGGATGCTTTGCTCGATTCGGCAGCAGACGGGATCCTGATCCTCAATGCCGATCTGACCATTGAGCGCGTCAACGATGCCTTCGAACGGATCTTTGGCAAGACCCACACCGAGCTGATGGACCAGTCGCACGATGAGGTCATTTGCTGGGCGCGCCCGCCGCATGGCTCCACCTTGAAGGAAGCGATTGCCAACGGCTGGCCTCTCACCCCGAACGCGACCCTGTATGTGGAGGGCGATCTCGAACGGCCCATGCCGCCTCCCCTGCCCGTTGGTGTGACCTACGCGCCGCTGATCTCGCCAGATGGCAGGCTGCGCAACATCATCGCAAGCGTGCGCGATATTACCCATTTCCGCACGGCAGATGAGATAAAATCCACGTTCATTTCGATCGTCAGCCATGAGCTCCGCACACCGGTCGCGCTGATCAAGGGCTATGCGTCCACACTGCGGCGCGACGACGCCCGCTGGGACAAAGCCACGATCAGCGAGTCGCTGGCTGTGATCGAAGAAGAGGCAGACCGCCTCAGCAAAATGGTTGACGACCTGCTCGACGCC
Source organism: Anaerolineales bacterium (assembly GCA_036276515.1). GTDB lineage: Bacteria > Chloroflexota > Anaerolineae > Anaerolineales > Villigracilaceae > Defluviilinea. The sequence goes on from DASUOS010000482.1 coordinate 9,502, forward strand.
TCACGCTTGCAGGCCGGCGGGTTGAGCCTCAACCTTGCCGACGTTTCTCTGCCTCTGCTTGCCCAGCGCGTGGCAGACCGCTTCACCACCCAGTCGAATAACCACAGGATCGTGGCAGACTTCCCGGAAAAATTTCCGGTGGTCCTGGCCGATGAAACCCGTCTCGAACAGGTAATCAGCAACCTGGTGTCGAACGCCTTGAAATATGCGCCCAAAGGTGAAATTCGGATCACAGGGACCGTCCGGCCGGAACAGGTCATCGTCTGCGTCAGCGATCAGGGGCCCGGGATCGAAGCCAAAGACCTGCCGCATATCTTTGATCGCTTTTACCGTTCGACGAAAGCTGTCAAGCACACCAAAGGCGCCGGGCTGGGACTGTATCTTGCCCGCGCCATCATTGAAGCCCATGGTGGGCGCATTTGGGCGGATCCCAGGCCGGATTCCGGGGCGAGGATCTGCTTTTCCCTCCCACGATAGCCAGTAAACAAGTCACGCGTAACGCGTGATAAATTTTTAGAATGGTAAAATCACCCCGATACGGAAGCCACCGCTCGTGAGAAAGAAGCGGGAATTCATCTCCAAGGACCCACGAAATCATGCTCAAGACAGTTCCCGTACGACGCAAGGTAAACAAAAAGTTCACATGGAATGCCGAGAGTGTTTTCTCCTCTGAAAAAGCCTGGGAAAAGGAAATCGAACGGATCCTCCAAGATATTTCGAAAGTGAAGAGTTTTCAAGGCCGGGTTTCAGAAGGCCCTATGGTTCTGCTTGAAGCGCTGGGCACAGCCCATAAACTCATCCTGCGCGCCCAGAAAGCCCTCATGTATGCCGGTTTTTCCTATGCCGTGGATACAACCAACCAGCACGCCGCCGGGATGCGCGGCCGCGCCCAGGGTATGTATGGGCAGGTCCTTTCGGCCGCGGCTTTTTTGCAGCCGGAGCTCCTGGCCATCGGAAAAAAGAAACTGGATGAATGGATGAGCCGGAATGCGGAACTGGCCGCGTACAGGCACAGCTTCGAGGATCTCTTCCGCAGGCAGCAGCACGTCCGGTCGGCGGAGGTGGAGGAATTGCTGGGCCTGCTCAGCGACCCACTGCAGGGTCCATACACATCGACCAGCATGCTGACCAACGCGGACTTCAAGTTCAAACCCGCCCGGGATCGCGCAGGGCATGAGATCGAGCTGACGCAGGGAACCTATCACAACATCCTGCACAACCCGGACCGCAAGGCGCGCCGCAGCGCGTATGAAAACTACATGGATAAATACATCGAAAACAAGAATACGCTGGCCACCAACCTCACCCACTCGATTAAAGCCAATGTGTTTTACATGCGCGCCCGCAGGCATGAGTCGACGCTGGCTGCATCCCTGTTCGATCTCAATATCCCGACCGATGTCTTCTATAACCTGATCGATACGTTCAAGAAGCATCTCCCGGTCTGGCACCGCTATTTTGAGATCCGGCGCAAGGCGCTCGGGTTGAAGAAGCTTGCCTACTATGATATGTGGGCTCCCATTACAAAGAAAAAAGTCAAGGTCCCCTTTGAAAAAGGTGTGGAATTGATCCTGGAGAGCCTGGCGCCGATGGGCAGAGAGTATGTGAACACTGTCCGCAAAGGTGTCTATAGGGATCGCTGGGTAGATATGGTTCCCAATCAGGGTAAGGCCGAAGGTGCGTTCTCGTGGGGCGCACAGGGAACCCATCCATTCATTAATATGAGCTACACCGACGAAGTAACCAGCATGAGCACCCTGGCTCACGAGCTTGGCCACTCGATGCACTCCTATCTCACCTGGAAGCACCAGCCATTCCTATATACCGAATACTCGTTGTTCGTAGCCGAGGTGGCCTCGAACTTTCACCAGGCAATGATGAGAGGCCACCTGCTCGATAGCGTAAACGATAAAAATTTCCAGCTCGCCCTTCTTGAGGAAGCCGTAGGCGGGAATTTCTTCCGCTACTTTTTCCAGATGCCGACCCTGGCTCGCTTCGAGCTGGAAACCCACCAGCGCATCGAGCGCGGCGAATCCCTGACCGCCGACTCCATGATCGATCTCATGGCAGACCTGTTCGCCGAGGGATTCGGTCCGAGTTTCGACATGGACCGTGAGCGGGTCGGTATGACCTGGTCGACGTTTGGCCATCTATTTGCAGATTACTACGTCTACGCCTACGCCACCGGCATCTCCGGCGCCAACGCACTGGCCAGCCGCATCCTGCGCGGCGAACCGAACGCTGTTCAAGACTACCTGGGTTTCCTGAAATCGGGCTCGTCCGATTACTCGTTGAATGTGCTCAAAAAAGCGGGCGTGGATATGGCCTCTCCGCAGCCCGTCGAGGAGACCTTCGCCGTCATGGAAGGCTATATCGACCGGATGGAAAAATTATTGAGATAAAATTTCAGGGATGGGCAGCTCTGCCCTCCCTATTAACAAAATTTAAAAACGGAAAGAAAAGAATAGAATGCCTCAAACACAAATAGCATGTCCTCGCTGCCGGCAGATGATCGCCGCAAATGTTGAGCAGCTCTTCGATGTCACCCAGGATCCCCAGGCCAAGCAGAGATTGCTGGGCGGTATCTCGAATATGGCGCGCTGTCCGCACTGTGGGTATCAGGGACGCCTTGCCACCCCGATCGTTTATCACGATAACGAAAAGGAGCTGCTGCTCACCTTCTTCCCGCCCGAGCTGAGCCTTCCGCTCAATGAGCAGGAAAAGATCATCGGCCCGTTGATCAAGCAGGTCATGGACCGGCTGCCGGCAGAGAAGCGAAAGGGGTACCTGTTAAGTCCCATGCCCAACCTGACCTACGAATCCATGGTCCAGGTCATCCTGGGCAAGGATGGCATCACACCCGAGATGCTCAGGGAACAGCAGGAGCGGGTATCTCTGATCGAACGGCTGCTGCAGGCCAGCTCGAACGATGTCCGCAGTGAGCTTATTAAACAGAACATCAACCTGTTCGACGAGCAATTCTTCGCCCTGTTCACTCGTCTCGCCCAGAGCGCGGCCGCCAGCGGACAGGAGCCTGTTGCCCGGGCAATGGTCGACCTGCAGAAACAGCTGCTGGAAGAGACCGAATTTGGCCGCGGACTGAAGGAATCGGTTGGGGAATTGGAGGCTGCCACAAAGTCCCTTCAGGATGCAGGGCAGGGCTTGACCCGCGAGAAGCTGCTGGACCTGGTCATCGACTCTCCCAATGAAGCGCGCACGCGTGCCTTTGTCAGCCTGGCGCGCGGCGGCATGGATTACCAGTTCTTCCAGATCCTTTCCGATAAGATCGACAAGGCATCTGGCGAAGAAAAGGCAAAGCTCGAGTCAATTCGCGAAAAACTGCTCGACTTTACCAACGAGGTGGACCGGCAGATGGAGGCTCGCTACAAACAGGCACAGGACTTCGTTGAATCGCTGCTGGCCCAGGAGGACGTAGTTCAGGCCGTCCATGAAAACCTGGACCGCTTCACCCAGGACGCGGTGGAAGTTGTCAACCAGCTGCTGCGACAGGCGTCGGAGAAGAATGACTACACCCGTATGGGAAAATTGCAGAAGATGGTGGAAGTCCTGCGCGAAGCTTCCACGCCGCCGGAAGTGGCCTTTATCGAACAGCTGCTCGATGCCCCTGACGATGCCGCCCTCGAACAGATGCTCGGCGACAATGCCAATCTGATCAACGACCAGTTCATGGAGGCGCTGATCGGCCTGGTCGCCCAGGTGGACCAGGCGGCCGAGCAGGGCAACCCGGAAGCCAAAGCATTGAGTGAAAAGTTGAGCAGGGTGTATAAATCGGCGCTAAAATTCTCCATGAAGAAGAATCTGTAAATAAAAAAATGGGTTCCTCACGGAACCCATTTTTTTTGGTATCAAACTGTTTTAGTCGGCCCTTTGGCAGGCTACACTCGTGCGATCCTGGCTGGTCTGGCAGGTATAGGGTTGCTCGCCTATAAGATTGCCGAGGTTGGATGGATCAGCGCCCTTGTACAGCTTGATCGTGGCGTTCTCCCAGTTGATGAACACGATGCGAGCCGTCCAGCTAGCGTTGGGACACCCACCCTCCACCCAGGAAATCGTTTCCGGATCTTCAGTCTCCGCATTGAACAGGTACTTCCCGTTCTTGCGGGTTGGATCGCTCCCCGGCAGGCCATGATGGCCGATGGCGGTAACCCTGGGCGAGCTGTGACCCGGAACATCGTTCATCCCCGGATTCGTGCAGATGATATCCGCAGGCCCGCTTGCTTCCAGGACAATGGTTACGTCTTCACTGCCCAGGCCGGTCAAAGTTCCTTTGGCGATCAGCGAGCCGAGGCTGAACTCTTCATTCGATAGCCTGACCGAACCGCCAAGCCTTACAGAGCCGCCTGCCAGGGCGGATGTGGTCAGTAAAATGGATGCCAGCAGCGCGGATAGAATTGAAACGAGCCTTTTCTTCATGTATTTCTCCTCATATTTCTCTGAAATTGATCGGTGCAGTTCCTGAAAATAGATATTGCTTTACTTGACGCAGCACCTCCCGGGGTTGGGAACAAAGGTACAAAAAGTCAATTGCAGAAATACCAGAAACAGGTGATAATGGATAATCCTTATCAACTATATCAGTATAGCATGGTGTTATTAAAAAGAGCTGGATAAATGTAACGAAATGGTTACAAATTTCCGCCGATGCTGGTCAAGACGACGTACACTTCAATGAACCCGAAAACCAAATTTGAACCCTAATGGATGAGATTCGATCAATAGAACGGGCCATTTCCTGGCTCGAAGCCCAGCGAAATACCCCACAAGACAGCGAATCAGTAGACATTGCCCTGGCCGTGCTGCGGGACAGGCTTTTCGAGCTGCAGGTACGCTCCACAGACGACAGGCAGCAGCGCAAGCAGGTCACCGTGCTGTTTGCCGATGTATCCAATTTTACTGCTATGGCAGAGCTGATGGACCCTGAAGAGGTCTCGGGGGTGATCGATGATCTCTGGTCACGCCTGGATCGGGCGATCCTCGACCAGGGCGGCCGGATCGACAAGCACATCGGCGATGCGGTTATGGCATTATTTGGCGCGCCCATCGCCCGGGAAGATGACCCCGAGCGCGCCATCCGGGCCGGTCTGGAACTGCAAACTCAGATCTGGAAGTGGAAGGAAGAATTCCAAAGCCTGGTCTCCGAGCAGGCCCGGCTTGCCGCACAAAGAATTGAGATGCGGGTGGGGATTAATACCGGACCCGTGCTACTCGGCAGGATCGGCACGACCCGCGAATATACGGCCATCGGGGACACCGTCAACCTTGCCAGCCGCGTAGAGCATGCTGCCCCGCTGGGGGGCGTGCTCATCTCGCACGATACCTACCGCCATGTACGCGGGATCTTTGATGTCACCCCCCTCGAACCGATCCGGGTAAAAGGCAAGAGCGAGCCCGTTAAGGTCTACGTGGCGAAATCCGTCCGGCCGCGCTCCTTCCGGGTGGGGACCCGCGGCGTCGAAGGGGTCGAAACCCGCACGATCGGGCGGGAAAAGGAGCTGGCAAGCCTCCGGGCGGCGTACGAGAATGCCACCCGGGACAGACAGACTCAACTGATCAGCATCGTGGCGGAAGCGGGAACTGGCAAGTCCCGTCTACTCTATGAATTCGCTAACTGGCTCGGTGAACATTCCCAGCCTGAGCTGGTCTTTAAAGGACGAGCTTCGCTTGAGATCGCGAACGTCCCTTATGCCCTGATCCGTGATCTGCTGGCGACTGCCTTTAAAATTCATGACAGCGATATTTCGGCCACCGCCCGTTTGAAGCTCGAGCAGGGTATGGCTCAATTGATGAGTCCCGAAGAGGCTGTCAAGTGCGCCCATTTTATCGGTCACCTGATCGGGTTTGATTTCGCTACCAGTCCGTATCTGCAGGGTATCCTGGGCGACGCACGTCAGATCCGTGACCTGGCCTTTCACTACATGGGACAGTATTTCGTCCAGGCCCTCCGCGACCAAGCGGGTGTCATTTTCCTCGAGGATATTCACTGGGCAGATCGTGATTCGCTCGACCTGATCGAATACCTGATGATGACCCACCGGGACCTTCCTCTGCTGGTCATCGCACTGACCCGCCCATCCTTCTTCGAAGAGCGCCCGGAGTGGGGACAAGAGCCGCTTCGCCACAAGCGAGTGGATCTGCACCCCTTAACCGACGAAGACTGCCGCAGGCTGATTATTGAGATCTTGCGTAATGTTCCGGAGGTCCCTGCCGAGTTGGTCGAGCTTATCGTGAGGCGCGCCGAGGGCAGTCCTTTTTATGTGGAGGAATTGATCAAGGTGCTGATCGAAGGGGAAGTCATTCTCACCGATGGCAGCAACTGGTCGGTCAGGATGGACCACCTGGCCCGGCTCAAGGTTCCCGCCACCCTGACCGGACTGCTCCAGGCCCGTCTCGACAGCCTGTCTGCACATGACCGCGAGATCCTCCAGCAGGCATCGGTTGTCGGCCGCGTCTTTTGGACGAATGTGGTCGAGCACATGCACAATCCCGATCAAAGATCGCAGACCATATTCATTGATGAAAGCCTGGGCTCCCTGCGAAAAAAGGAGCTGATCTTCAACCATGAAGAGTCGGCCTTTGCCGAAACGCCTGAATATATTTTCAAGCATGCCATCCTGCACGATGTTGCCTATGAGAGCGTGCTGTTGCGGCTCCGGCGCGTGTATCACGTCCAGGCCGCCGAAGGCTTAATCTGGCTGAGCGGCGAGCGTGCGAACGAGTTTGCCGGCCGGATCGGCGAGCATTATGAAAAGGCCGGCCAGCAGGTCAAAGCAGTAGACTGGTACATTCGCGCCGGTCGCCGGGCCCAGGATGCCTACGCCCCGACGGCAGCCATCGGGTATTACCGAAAGGCGCTTACTTTTCTGTCCGGGCAATCGGGTGCGGAGTCCAATCTGACGAGAATGGAAATCTGTGAACAGCTTGGTGAAGTATTGAACTGGCAGGCTCATCATTCGGAAGCCGTCATCATCTATGAGCAAATGATGGATCTTGCTGATGAATGCGGCGACCTGGTGAAATTATCCCGTGCCATGCAGGGACTGGCTACTTCTTACGGGTATATCGGCAACCACAATGCCACCCTGAGCTATTCCATACAGGCACAGCAGAAAGCAGAAGCAGCCCATGCGCAGACCGATCTCGCCCGCGCCCTGCGGATTGAAGGCCTGGGTCACTACCGGTTGGGAGAACCACAGAAATCCCTGGTCCTTGCCAGGCAGGCTCTTGAGATCACCAACGACCTCAAGGACCGGGATGAAAAGGGACGCTGCCTCAATTTAATGGCTGCATCCCTTTACACGCTAGGCCAGTATGAACAGGCCGAGCAGGAGTGGGAGAACGCTCTGACGATCTTCCAGGAACTCGGAAATCGCCGGCTGGGTATGGATACCCTCAGCAACCTGGGTGTGATCGCCGATGCCCAGGGCGATTACGAGACTGCCTTCCAGCGCTATCACAGTGCACTCGAAATTGCCCGCGAAGTAGGATCTCGGGATGGAGAGATCGTCTTCCTGACCAACCGCGGCGGTGCCCTTGTCGCCCTGAAACACTACGCGGCCGCCGAAGCCGATTTGCGGAAAGCCATCGAACTGGCAGGAACGGAAGGGTCGTGGTGCCTGCCCAACACGTATTATTATTACGCCGAAGCCCAGTTAGGCCTGGGCAGCTACGAGTCGGCCTATTACTCGGCGCGCCAGGCTCTTGCCCTGAGCCAGGAAGACCGTGTCCCCGAAAATATCGGCGCGGCATGGCGCGTCATGGGGATGATCAGTGAAAAAACCGGCAATCCGGTCAGCCTGCGGCAGAGAGGCCTGGGGGAATTGATCGATTATCCTGCGGAGGATTGTTTTGCGAGAAGCGCCGAGATTTTTGCCGAAGCGAACATCGATGGAGAACGTGCCCGAACCCTGCGTGAATGGGCTCGATATGAGCTGCGCAGGGGAAACCAGATACGCGGCACGCAGCTATGGGAGGAAGCCCGATCCATCTTTGAAAAAGTGGGAGCCCATTTGGAAGTGGAACGAATGATGGAACTGCCTTCCGGATCCTGATTCACTAGGGAATTCCGTAACTGATACGATAAATGGCATCGTTGATGTAATCCCCCACATAGAGAGCATTGTCCGGACCGAAGGCAAGGGGCAGAGGCATCCCACCTTCGGGGAAGCGAATGAACCAGCTTGCTTTGCCTTCATAGGATTCTCCCCCAGGTGTCAGGACAACCCTCTGTATCCCTGTCTGCACGTTTGGCTTGAGCCAGGACCCGAAAATGGTAACAAAGACATTTCCGTGATACTCGACGGGGAAGTCCTGCCCGGCGTAGATATCCACCCCATTGGCGGAGGAATGCGATTCGAAGAATGCCACAGCCGGGATCGCACTCTCGCAGCCGGGTTGGTCATGCTCATTCCAGCAGCCGGGATAGCCATACTCCCCGCCCTGGACGATATGGTTCAGCTCCTCGAACGGGGCATCCATGCCGAGATCGTCTCGGCCATTGTCGGTGGCGAACAGCTCGCCTGTCTGCGGATGAAAGGCAATATCGAAGGGATTCCGCAGGCCTGTGGCAAAAATCTCCCCCTCGCCTGTCTCGATGTCGAAGCGCAGGATCGTCGCCGCCCATGGATTGGTGTCCTGACAGGCATCGCAGGTCGATCCCACACCCACATACAATAAGCCATCCGGCCCGAACTCCAGGTGGTCATTCTGGTGGTTCCCAAACGGCAGATCCCCCACAAGGATTTTCTCCCCATCGGCCCTGCCATCGTGATCGGCATCCTGCAGGGAGGAGATCACACCCTGGTGCGAAACATAGAGTTCCCCCGACGGCATGTGCACCGCGATTCCCAATGGCACGGTAAAACCGGAAGCAAAAATGGTGCGCGGCTCGGCACGCCCGTCTTCGTTCTCATCTGTCAACCGGTACACGTTCCCATCCTGGGAGGTGACGTACATC
>DASUOS010000483.1:0-2117 GCA_036276515.1 Anaerolineales bacterium
CCACCAGGTGATGGGCTTCCGCCAGCTGCTGCATTTCGACGACAAGGATATTTCGACCGAGTACTCGGCGTTGATGTCCAAGGTGATGCAGAACGGCAACGGGCGGGTCAAGTTCCCGATCAACGAGCCGGCCGAGGGGCGGCGAAAGAGCCAGATCGAGGAATATCTCGATTACTATCTCTCGCCCGGCGCCCAGCACATCGCCATCATCACCGGCGACATCCTGACCGCCGTGGACAAGCTGCGCTCACGCGGCGTGGAATTCCTGCGTGTCCCCGATACCTATTATGAGCTGCTCCCCGAGCGGGTTGGCACGATCAAGGAAGATATGAAAGCTGTCCATGACCTGGGGATCCTGGTGGACCGCGACGATGAGGGCTACCTGCTGCAGATCTTCACCCGTCCCATCCAGGACCGGCCGACGATGTTCATCGAGGTCATCCAGCGTCACGGCGCCCAGGGATTCGGCAAGGGCAACTTCAAAGCTCTGTTCGAATCCATCGAAATGGAACAGGAACGACGAGGAAATCTATAATAGTTGCAGGTCTCAGGTCAAAGGTCGCAAGTAGACCTAAGACCTTCGACTTTCAACCTTCAACCCATTATGAAATTTGCAACCGTTTCCACGCTTCGTGCCACATCCCAGCCGGCCATTGTGATGGACGATCGTGTCCATACCCTGCCCTATCCGGATATGCTGGCGGTCCTTGCCGCCGGTGCAGAAAAAGCTGCCCGCCGCGCCTCCAAAGAGGCGCTCACCTTCGACGAGATCAGTTTCCTTTCGCCGTTGAAGCCGACCACCTTACGAGACGGCTATGCCTTCGAACAGCACGTGGTCACGGCCAACCGCAACCGGGGACGTGATGTGCCGGAGGAATGGTACCAGTTCCCAGCCTTTTACTTCGGCAACCCTAACGCTGTCTTCGGACACGAGGATGTGATCCCGTATCCGCGGTACACCGACGCGATGGATTACGAGATGGAGATCGCGGCGGTGATCGGCAAGGCAGGCATCAACATCAAGCCAGAAGATGCAGAAGAGTATATTTTTGGCTATACGATATTCAACGATTGGTCGGCGCGCGATATCCAGCGTAAGGAAATGGTCATCGGCCTGGGCCCGGCCAAGGGCAAGGATTTCGCCTCAGCCTTCGGACCGGTCATCATCACCCGCGACGAGCTCGCCGATCGGGCAACGGGCCGACCGGGCGTGTACGATCTCGAGATGGTGGCGCGAGTCAATGGCAATGAGTTGTCGCGCGGCAATTTCAAGGATATGCACTGGTCGTTCGGAGACATCATCGCCCGTGCATCTGATTCGGTCATGCTGAACCCTGGCGATGTCATCGGTTCAGGCACGGTTGGCACGGGCTGCCTGCTCGAGCTGACCAAGTTCCAGGGTCCCTGGCTTCAGCCGGGGGATGTAGTGGAGCTGGAGATCGAGAAGATCGGAATCTTGAGGAATAGAGTAGGAGAGAAAAAAGAATGAAGTGGAAAGTCGTTCGTTTGATCGTGGGAGGAATGTTGGCCGTACAGGCCTGCAGCGCTATCGGGCTCACTCCCGCACCGGAACAGACCGGCGGGGAAACAGCGGTTGTAAGCGAAACCCCTTTTGTGGCCGGGACAGTTGTTGGAAATGAGACGCCTCTGGTTGCGGAAACACCGCTCGTCGAGGGAACAGCGGCTGCAGGTCCAACCGGAGAGACGCCCGCCGCTGAAACACCCGCAGCGGCTGCCGTAGGGGAAGTCCCGGTTTCGTTTGAAAATATCTCATTCGTCATCCCCAGCGGACTGGCGACAGGTGCGACTCCTGGAGCCATGCCTGCCGTGGGGGAAGGCGGCGCGCCCTGGGAAATCGCCCCGGCACACACAAAAATTACACTGACTGGATATCCCCTTCAGGGGACCTTCTTCGAGCCGTACATACTGGTCATCCCGGCGGCAGATTATGAAGCATCGAGCCACCCGAGCGCGGCCCAGACGATCGAGCGCATACGCGTGCTGCTCAGCGAGTCTGACGTTCCAACGAATGATGAGGTACCAGGTGTGCCCATGTTCAATGCCACCAAGGTGTTTGGCTCCCAGATTGCAAGGGTGAACATGCAGAATGGCGGCGG
>DASUOS010000484.1:0-3967 GCA_036276515.1 Anaerolineales bacterium
GCTGAGATAGGTGTAGATCGACAGCCCCATCAGCAGGCCGCCGAGGGCATAATCGAAGGCACGCCGGTCCCGCAGGCCGCGGATCAGGAAGAACGTCGCCAGGATCTGGAACAGGGGCGGGGCGGTCTCGTTCCAGCCCCAGCGGCTCATGCTCAGGTGCCAGCGGCTGACCGCCATGAGCAGCATTGCTCCCAGCCCCACCGCCGGACCGAACATCAGCCGTCCCAGAAAGTAGATGGCGGCCACGGTCAGGATCGCCGGGATGAGTGAGACCAGCTTCAGGCTGAGCCATCCGGCCCCAAAGAGCTTGATCAGGCCGGCCATGTAATAGATGTAGCCGTTCGCCGTCCCGTACCAGCCGGTGCCGAAGGGTGAAATGCTGCGTCCCTCCAGGATGTACAGCGCATCCAGCCCGGCGTTGGTCTCATCGACGTAGATGCCGGGCGGGATGCTCTCGAAGCGCCAGGTGCGCAGGAACACCGCCAGGAGCAGGATCAGCACGAAGGCGGCGGCCTCCAGCCTGCGGCTGCGCGGCGAATCGCTCCACCAGGTGGAGGCGGTCGCTGCCCGGGGCGATGCCCTGCCGACTGCGCCGAGCAGCCAGGCGCCGGCCAGCATCAGCAGCATGGAGAGCAGCCAGGGCAGAACCGTACCGGGCCACATCGTCCGGTAATCGGGGACCAGCCTGAGGACGACCCAGGCCATCAGCAGCTGGGCCAGGGCCATGCACAAGGCGCCCAATGCCCTTCTTCTCGGGTCCGCCGCGGCTGCCAGACGCGGCAGGAGCGGCTCGCCCGGCAGCCACAGGTCCAGCCGGCGGAGTGCGCCGGCCGCAACGAACATCACGATGAGCAGCAGGCCCCAGGGCCAAAGCGCGTCCTTTGCCCACGCCTGGCGAAGCTGCCAGACGACTACGCCGCCGAACAGGACCGACAGCAGCAGGGTCAGCAGCGGACGCGAGACACCCGCTTCCATGGAGGCGGGCTGAGAAAACGATTGCGGCCGGATGTCAGCAGGGTGGTCCATAGGTTGGTTGATGAATCATGTTGTTTTGTTCATGAACGCTAGTTCGGATTCGCAATGTCAGGGATCGGGTGCGTCTCGCGCCACTGGCCGACGCTCATTTTGCCGCTGCCCGTTTTTGCCAGGCTCTCGATCGCCGCCGCCCATTCGGGGAATTCCCGGGCGGTCACATACAGATAACGGGCCTGGCGCGTCTGCGGGTTCATCTGCCAGTCCACATAGTGTCTTAGATTTGCATATCCGCCAACCGCCACGAGGACGGCCAGAAGAAACACTGCCGTATTCTTTAGAACACCTCCCCCGGCAGGGGAGAGGCTGAGCCTCTCAAAGGTGTAATGCACCAGCCGCAGGATGCCGTCCAGGCCGGCCGCGACGAAGTAATATAACGCCGGGACGTAGGCCAGGCCGCGGGCGCCGTTGGGGGTGTTGGCGGTCAGGATCTGGGTGAAGAACCAGATGCTCAGCAGCATCAACCACCACAGCCAGGTCTCTGGCCGGTTGCGGTAGGCGGCAAGGAATAGGGTCAGGACCATGCCTGCCAGAACCAGTATGCGGCTCAGCCGGTCGAGCTGCGGCTCGCCGGCGGGGGAATACTGCGGCGTATTGTTGACCCGCCCGTCCCAGGGGCCGCGCAGGTTCCGGGAGAACTGCTTCAACAGGGTCCCGCGGGGATCGGCCTGGAAGTCAGGATTGTTCAAAAGGAACACCACGCCGGTGCGGCCGTTGAAGTGCTCCCAGTTACGCAGTGCGTACAGTGCCTGCGGGGCAAACAGGAGCGCTGTCACAGCAGCGAGCACGATGTATCCGAGCAGCACCTGGCGGGCCTGCGTGCGGTAGAAGGTCAGGGCCAGGGGCAGGTACAGGCCCAGGGCCACGATGACCGCCCGCCCGGCAGGATAGCCATACAACGCCAGGGCGCAGAAGAAGCCGGAGGCGACGAAATCGAGCCCTCTCCGCTGGGGAGGCGTTTCGGGGGCCAGGCTGTCCAGCCCGCGCAGCAGGAAGAGCATGGCCATCGGCATGAAGAAGCACAGGTCGACGATGTTCCAGCCGCTGCGCGAGAAGTTCAGATACCAGACGCTCGTGCCGAGCAGGACCGCCGCCAGCAGGGAAGCCGTCGTCGAGAACTGGCGGCGCAGTAAAAGATAAAAGGGGATGAGAGCCAGGGCGCTGATCAGGGCGCTGGGCAGGCGGATGGCGGCCATCGTAAAGCCGAACAGGGCGATAAAGGCCGCACCCTTGTAGATGCTGAAGGCCGGCTGCGACGTCCAGTCCACGCCGAAGAAGCCGTTGATGGGATGCAGCCCGTACAGGATGCGCACGGAGTCCTGGGCGTTGTCGGCCTCGTCGGCCAGGAGCGTATCCGGGAACGAGCCCAGGTTGTACAGGCGCAGGGCGAGGGCGGCGACCACGATCAAGCCCAATACCAGCCATTCCAGGCTGCGCAAGGCTTCCCTGGTCAGGCGGACGGGTTGCTCGAGGGGTGCATGATGTGCTGTCTGGTATTGCATAGGAAAGTACTTATAGTGTATGGAAGGGTTCTTGCCAGGGATCCTCTACGTCTCCCACAAGTGCTTACCGATAAACCTGCATGACCGGCGGCCCGCTGAAAATTATACTGCCTGCCGTTAACTATATTCCTGAAATGGAGCAAGGGAAAGAGGCTGTTTTGGTACTGCAATGCGGGTCTGGCGCTGCAGGTCACATGTTCAACGTGACAGGTTACATGGCAGGTAGGTCACGCCTTTGGCGTGACGGGTTCAAGTGCCCCTGCGTTGTTTCTGCATTGTCACGCTACCCCACAGGGGCGCTTCGCGGCAAGCGTGACCTACTTTAGAAGGTTCTTGCCCTTGTAGAAATCGGAGATGGCCAGGTCGCGGGGGCGCTTCTTCAGCTTTTTGGCCTGTTTCTGGTAGTGAGCCCAGACCTGCGGGTCGGCTTTGGCCGCGCTGGCGTAGTCACCGGCCTGCTTGAAGCGCTCCTGGTTTTCCAGCTGTGCCTTGGTCTTCTTGACCCGGGACATATCCGGCTTTTTGGAAAGGATCACTTTCCCACTGGGGGTCCTCTTGAGCACCAGGTCTTCGAACAGGGTGCCGCGGATTTCGGCAAAGAGGGGGTGAAGTATCGTTTTGGGCATGGTCCTTTTTTCCTGTGAGTCGCCGGGGTATCGGTCCGGTATCGGTTCGGAACCGGTCCGGTACCGGTCCGGTACCGGTTCGGTGATCTTAGGGTGATCCCAGGCAGATCCTAGGCACATCCTAGGCAGATCTTTCGATGAAATGGTTGTGTCGATTGTAAATGGTTATTGTCCAAAATCGCCCCCGGGCGCTTTTCAGTTCTGTAAGAACTGGTCTTGCAGCTTTATTGGGCGGCCTCCCTTTGTGGTCCGGGCTCGATCCAGGCGCAGGATCCGGGCCACTTTTGAAAGGAGACCAATCATGGCAGGCTGAGTGTACACCCATCCCGGTGAAATGGACCTTACAGGTGGTTTACGGAGGTTTTGGGTGGCGGTCGGGGCTGAAGCCCCTGCTCAGGTCGTGGAAGCCCGTTCGGGCTGAGACCCTTCCCGGCTTGCTCGGCGTGGGTCTTCGAGCAGCACCCCGCCGTGACCCGACCGAAGGTCTCAGCTGTTTGCTACGGCGGAGCCATGACGGCTCGGTCGACCCTTGGAAGGATACTTACTCTACGAATACGAGGTCGCGATGACCTTCGCCGGCGAGATCAAGCGCTTTTTGAGCTTATATTTCGGCGCCGATTACGATGTGCCGAAAACCTGAGCTCCCGGCAGGCGGGAGCATATGACCGTCGAGAAAACCACACGGCTAGTACTCCAACAAGATTAAGTTGGAAGGTGAGTCTAGGGAAGAATCGAGCGATCTGTCTTCCAGTTTTAGATTGTCCGAGCACTAGCACATTCTGGCATAAAAGGGTCTTTAGTGGTATA
>DASUOS010000485.1:0-24947 GCA_036276515.1 Anaerolineales bacterium
AGGGCATATTCAATGACTGCCACGAGACTGACCACGGCAAAGACCCAGATCCAGAATTGCGGATTGTTGAACTGCTCGATGTATCCCATTTGCTGGCCAAGCGCCACCGCGCCCGCTCCGATCAAAAGCAGTCCCCAGAAGAGACCCGATCGATTGATTTTCATGGAAAATCCTCCTTTTGATTTCTCTGCTTAGTATACGCATTCGACGAAGGAACGCCTCGGGCGGGAGAGGGGTTTTTCTCCTGTCTGCCCGGACAGGCTTAGATCTCCATCCTGCGGAAGCGCCAGACAGCCAGCAGGAAGAACAGGCCGGCATAGGCCAGCAGAATGACGACGGGCAGTCCCACCGACTCAAACCCCAGCCCGCGGATGAGGATGTTCTGCAGGCCGTTCATCGCCCAGGCGGATGGCATCAGTTTGCCGATGGCCGCGAACGTGCCACCGGCCGCTTCCAGCGGAAACCAGGTACCGCCCAGCGCCGAGAACAGGAACATGGCGATCATGGAATACAGGATGACCTGATCCTCCGTTTTGGCCAGGACACCGATCAGCAGCCCCATCGAAGCGATCCACAGTCCCAGCGTGACCGCCACAGACAGCACAGCCAGCGGCTCGCGCAGGTAGTCCACTTTCAGAACCCATTGGCCGAACAGCACAAGCATCACAGTCTGTAAAAAGACAACGGTGAACATCGCCAGCATGTGCCCGGCGACGATCTCCCAGGGCTTCATGGCGGTCGTGATCAGCCTCTGCAGGGTGCGGCTCTTGCGCTCCTGCACCAGGATCTGGGCCGAGGTCACCAGTCCGAAGATGGCGAACTGCACCAGGATTCCGGGCGAGGCCTGGTTATAGGGGTTGCCGCCGGTCCAGTCTTCTTCTTCATTTCCCGCGGCCAGCTCGGTCTTAACAAGCGAAATGCGCGAGTGTACATCCCATTTGCCCCAGGCCAGCTCGAACGCCGGCGCGTACTCGGATGGATCCCCCTGCACATCGGCTGAGATGCGGGCGATCTCCACCGCGCTCAGCAGCTGCGAGATCGGGCCCCTCAATAGCTGGTACAGCGATTGTCCGGCTGCAGAGGAGGATTCTGCGATCAGCGTAAGCTGCACATCCGCACTATGACCCGCAGAAGCCTGCTCGCTGAACCCCTGTGGGATGACCAGCACCCCGGCTACATCGCCGCGGTAAAAGGCATCCATGGCGGCCGCCTTATCCATACGCTCGATGCGGATATCCTGCGAGAGGTCCAGCCGCGCCAGGAGCATCTTGTTCAGGACGGCGTCCGGCTGCGGGTCGACGACCACCAGCGGGATACGGTTGTCCGCGATTTCATCTTCACCGCCGCCTCGGAAAGCAAAGCCCATGAAGAAGGTGAACACGATCGGCATCACGACCAGGAACAACAGCGAGCGTTTGTCGCGCAACATCTGGGACAGGTCTTTTAGGGCAAGATCGATTATTCTCATTTTATGCAAACCTCTTTCGGAACATCCACGCCCCCACCGCGAACATGACGATCCCCATCGCCGCCATCACCACAAATGGGAGGAACAGGTCCCCTAAAGACTGGCCATCCATGACCATGCGCCAGGTCTTGAGCACCCAGCCCTGCGGTGTGAGATTGGCGAGCACATCCATGGCAGCGGGCATTCCTCCCGGGATATTGGCGGTGAACAGGCCGCCCATCATGCCCAGGAAGGTGAGGCCGCCTCCCAGCACCGGTCCGCCCTGGCGCGTGCTTTTTACGAAGGCGATCAGCAGCACGCCCAGCCCCGTCGCAGCGATGACCTGCCCAGCCAGCGCAAGGCCCACGCCCGCCGGGTCGCCCCACCGGATCCCAAAGGCCAGGCGACCGGCGACCATCAGGACCAGCCCCTGCAGGATGACGGTGATGAATACCGCTACGAACTTGCCCATCAAAATGGACGTGCGGTCCGTGGGCGTGGTGAACAGGCGTGCCAGCGTCCCCTCTTCATCCTCACGCAGAATGGACATCATCGAATAGGCGGCGGTGAAGAAGGCAAAGAAGATCATCTGCCCGGCCAGGGTCAGACCCATCATCTTCTGGATCGGGTCCACTGTTTCGGCTTCGCCTGCCGAGGGCGCGGTCAGCACCAGCGCGGCTTCCTCAGGGCGGTGGAACAGGTCGCGCTGGAACTCGCGGTACCAGTCGCCATAGCGCTGGGCCCATGTCTGGAAATGTGCCGGGTCCGGCGGGAGACCGTTCGCCTGCTGGCGTTCCATGACCGTCTGGATGGCGATACCGCCGCCGCCCACAGCGTCGACCATCATCGTGACCATATCCTCCACGACGGCGGGACCGATCGATAAGGTCGGGTCGCTGACGATCAATACCTGGACATCCTTTTCTCCGGCAAGATAGCTCGCCGAAAAATCCTGCGGGATGATGACTGCCACGCCGATTTCCTGTTTGTCCACGGCCTCCCGCGCCGCAGCTTCATCGGGATAATCGGCCGCCGCGATCCACGATTCCACGCTTTCGTCGAAGAACATCGAGCGGATGTTGTCGCCGATCGGCGCGTCGATCACGGAATCGGCAGGCAGCCGGTCTGCATTGACCACTCCCACCTGGATGGCATTCATGCTGACGTCGCCGCCAGACATGCCGCCGAATGCAAAGTAGATCAAACCCGTCAGCATCAGCGGCGCAATGACCATCATGCCCACGGCAAACATACTGCGCAAGGAACGGGTCAGGTCTTTAAAGGCTATGTCTAGAATTTTCATGGTTACTCCGGTAGAGGTAGTCAGGTAGACGGGGAAACAGGTACACAGGTACATGTCTACGTGTCTACATGTCTCCTTGTTTACCTGCTCCTTATCCCCTAGTCCCTCAGCGCCCTTCCCGTCAGGTGCAGGAACACAGTCTCCAGGTTCGGCTCCTGGATGTCGACCGACGTGATGCGCACACCGGCCTTCGATGCCGCATCGAACAGGCGCGGCAGGACGCGGTTGGAATCGTCGACCAGCGCGGTGACCTTTCCGTCGGTGGAGTCGATCCGGGATACACCTTCCGTCCCCCGCCAGGCGCCGAGAACGTTATCCGCCTCGGCGTTGAGCGTCAGGTCGATGCGCGTCTCCTCGCCGACCATTTTGATCAGCTCGTCATGCGTGCCATGGGCAATGACCCTGCCCTTGTCCATGATGGCGATGTGGTGCGAGAGCTCGGCTGCCTCCTCCATATAGTGCGTGGTATAGAGGACGGTCATGCCCTTCCGGTTTAATTCCTTGACATTGTCGAGGATATGACGGCGCGACTGCGGGTCGATGCCCACGGTCGGCTCGTCCATGATGACGACGGCCGGCTTGTGCAGCAGCGCTGCGCCGATGTTGACCCGCCGCTTCATCCCGCCCGAGAACTTGCCGACGTGGTCTTTCTGGCGGTCGGCCAGACCGATGACGTCCAGCACTTCGTCCACGCGCGATTTGAGCTCCGCGCCGCGCAGCCCGTACATCTTGCCCCAGAAGACCAGGTTCTCGCGGGCCGAGAGATCGGGATACAGCGCAATATCCTGCGGCACCACGCCCAGGCTCTTCTTGGCCGCTTCGGGCTCCTTCGTCACGGAATGGCCCATGATGCAGGCCTCCCCGCTGGTGGGCGCCAGCAGGCCTGATAACATGGATATGGTCGTGCTCTTCCCCGCCCCATTGGGGCCCAACAGGCTGAGCACTTCTCCCGCCTGCGCAGAAAACGAGGCGCCCTGGACTGCCTGTAAATCGCCAAAAGACTTCTTAAGCTGGTGGACTTCGATCGCATTCATAGACTCTCCTTTTTATACAGAGTACAGTATAGAACTCATCGCTGGAGCAGGCCTCTTCCATCAGGTCAGTCTTGCCCTGTCCGGGTGGACAGCCGCCCGTAGCTTGCACAGTATAGGATTTGACTCATAAGACCACCAGTGTGCCTTCGGGAAAATGGACAGTGATCCTTCGTACACTGTACGCTCGAACAATGGCAGCCGCTCTTAGAATCAGATAGAATGCAGGCATCATGCCAGTCAAATTTTCTCTCAAGCCCGAGCACGATTACCGCATCTTCTTTGTATTCATGACGGTCGTCCTGTTCGGCGTTTATTTGTTGTCACTGGCCCAGAACCCATCCCTGCGCCAGCCCGGTCCCCTGTTTCTCTTCACGATCCTGATGGCGGTGCAGATTGCCCTGCACTGGCTGGTCATCCCCATCATCCAGGTGCCCTGGCGCAAGGCAGCCTATGTCATTGGGCAGGGATTGCTGGCATTCGTCATTACCCATCTCTCGCACAATACCGGCATGGTCTTTGCCCTCTATATGGCGCTCATCGGCGAGACCATCGGCTTCCTCGGCATCAGCCGCTGGGGCGCGCTCTCGACGCTCTATTACCTGGCCCTCTCTCTAACCAACTTTGTGATCTTCACCAACCTGGAAAGCGCCACGTACTGGCTGCTCACGATCATCCCCACCGTCATTTTTATCGGCATGTACGTCACGATATATCTGCGCCAGGCCGAGGCCCGGGAACAGGCGCAAGCCCTGGCTTCGGAGCTGGAAACCGCCAACCGGCAGCTGACCGAATACTCCGCCCGCGTCGAAGACCTGACCATTGCCAGCGAGCGCCAGCGCCTGGCCCGTGAGCTGCACGATACCCTCTCGCAGGGCCTGGCTGGTCTGATCCTGCAGCTCGAGGCGGCCGATGCCCACCTGGGTCACAATCGCAGCGACAAGGCACACGCCATCGTCGCCGATGCGATGGTGCAGGCCCGCTCCACCCTGGCCGATGCCCGCCGCGCCATCGACGACCTGCGCCAGTCCTCGCGCCACGACCTGGAGTCCGCCCTGCGTCAGGAGATCGCCCGTTTTACAAATGCGACCGGTCTGGATGTCCATTTTGACTCGGACCCGATGCCGCCTCTGCCCGATCTCATCGAAGAGACAGTCATCCGCGCCCTGGCAGAGGCGCTCACCAACATTGCACGGCATGCCAAGGCGCAGAGTGTGGATGTCAATGTGCGGG
Organism: Anaerolineales bacterium; assembly: GCA_036276515.1. GTDB lineage: Bacteria > Chloroflexota > Anaerolineae > Anaerolineales > Villigracilaceae > Defluviilinea. The sequence continues at coordinate 5,015 of DASUOS010000485.1, forward strand.
CAACGGAGGAACAGTTGTCAGTAACGGTACAGGATGACGGCCTGGGCTTCAACCCGTCGGCCATCCCTTCGGGTCATTATGGCATCCTGGGACTGCGCGAACGTGTCCGCCTGGCCAACGGCCGGTTCGACATCCAGAGTGAGACCGGCAAAGGCACCTGCCTGACCCTCGAGATCCCGCTATGATCCGCATCCTGATCGCAGATGACCATCGCATCGTCCGCCAGGGGCTGCGCCTGATCCTGGAGACCGAGCCGGACTTCGAGGTGGTGGGGGAAGCCTCCGATGGAGCCCAGGCAGTGAAGTTATGCCAGGAATTGAAACCGGATGTCGTCCTGATGGACCTGCGCATGCCCAACATGGACGGCCTGACCGCCATCGAGCGCCTGCGCAGGGACCAGCCCGAGATCGCCGTCGTGATCCTGACCACGTTCAACGAAGATGAGCTGATGTTCCGCGGCCTGCAGGCCGGGGCGCGCGGCTACCTGCTCAAGGATACGGAGCGCTCGACCCTGTTCGAGACCCTGCGGGCGGCCGCCCGCGGCGAGACCCTGCTCAAACCCGAGATCATGGCCCGTGTGCTTTCACGAGTCGCTGCTCCCGCTTCACCCAGGTCCAGCGACCCGGCCGGACTGACCGACCGTGAGCTGGAGGTGCTGCGCTCGGTGGCGCGCGGCGAGCGCAGCAAGGAGATCGCCCTGCAGCTCGGCATCTCCGAGCGGACCGTCAAGGCCCACCTGGCCAGCATTTACGGCAAACTGGGCGTCGACTCCCGCGCCGCGGCGATCGCCGTCGCCGCCCAGAGGGGATTGTTGGAGACCCAGTAATCAGCTTCTTGCAGCAGGGATCACATAGACCTCCCAAGCCGGGTAAATCGTGGAACAATCGTTTCCACGCAGGCGTTAAATAGCTCATCCTACCGGCAACTTGCACAGGCGGAAAGAGAGGCTGCAATGAAACACGTTAAATCGTCCTTCCCGTTCATCGTACTTCTGCTGGGCTCCCTCGTGCTGGAAGGCTGCAGTTTTTCGATCGAGATCATGTCGCCGGCGGCCACGTCTCCGGCCGTGCCGTCGTCCACGGCAGCCGCGCTCATAGCGGCCTCCTCAACCCCCACCTTCACGCCGCCTGCACCCACCGAGGTCCTTACCCTGCCCACTCCCACGCTGATTTCCATCCGCGACGGGACCTTTTATCAGCTCGAGATCTTCAACAGCTTCGGGGCAGGCGAGTACCTGCGCAGCCTGGCGTTCACAGCCGATGGCGCAGTCCTTGCTTCGACAGCCGGTAACACCGAAGACTACGCCGTCTACATCTGGGATGTGGCGACCGGGCAGAACATCGGCATTCTCGGTGGACACAGTGACATCGTCTGGGACCTGGCGTTCTCGCCCGATGGACGGCTGCTCGTCTCGGTCTCGAGCGATGGGACTGCCATCATCCGTGACTGGCGGAACGGGGATATCCTAAAGATCCTGAACTTCCCCGGCGAAGTGATCAGCGTCCGCTTCTCGCCCGATGGCCAGACCCTGGCCGTGGGCGGCGTGGATGAGCCGCTCAACCAGATCCAGAACGCCGCCATATGGACGTTTTCGGTGGGTTCCTGGGAGCCTCAGGTGCAGTTCAGCGAGTACTGGAACATCGGCACACTGATCTATTCGCCCGATGGGCGGACGCTGGTCGGCGGCGGGACGTCGCGCAACCTGCAGGTCTGGCAGAGCGACGATCCCGATCCGCTCTTTACCCTCAACCACGCCCACCAGGTCGGGAAGGCAGTCATCTCCCCCGACGGTTTAACCCTGGCCGCCAGCACCTGCGGCACCGTGGTGAACAATGCGTGTACTCTGGGTGAGATCTGGCTCTGGGATCTGCCCACCGGGAGGCTCCTCCGCAAGCTGCCCGGCCTGCCCAATGAGATTGTGAGCCTGGCCTATACCCTGGATGGCACCACGCTGATCGTGGGAGCGCGGGGTGGATCGCTGCGCTTCCTGTCCACAGCCGATTACGGGTCGCGTTTCGAGACCTTTTCTCCCGATATGATCGGCGCCATGGCGCTTTCCCCGGATAACGGCCTGCTCGCCACCGGGGGCCGGAATGGCCAGATCCACCTGTGGAAGGTTGTATACCGTCCCTAGCTCTCGGACAATCTAAAACTGGGGGCAGATCGCTCGATTCTTCCCTGGACTCACCTTCCAACTTAATCTTGTTGGAGTACTAGCTTCCGGCCCTACCCAACGACAAGGTCATCGGCCCCGGACGCCCGCTGAACCATCTCAGCGGTCGGGTAAACGAATATGGTTGGCATAAAAGCAAACATCCGGGACGCTTAAACGACGTTGCAGGCTGTATCAATGAACACTTAAGGCCTACGAACAAATATAGAAGGCCATTAAACAAAGTTCGAACGCAGGATAATAATCATTGCCCCCCCTCTAACAAATACCGAAGGCGATTAAACAATGTTCAAGTGCAGGCAATCGAACACTTAACGCCCTGGAATAAACACAAAAGGCTACTAAACAAAGTTGCAGGGCGCTGCGGGAAGCCTGCAAAGGACTGCGACGAACCTGCAGGCCACTGCAACATTCCTCTCGGGCATCGCGACAGCCTTTCCCTGCCCTGCAGACCCCTTGACAAACCCTCCGCGACCCGTTAAAGTCACCCTACGATGGCTTGTCCATCGAATCCACGTCCAAAGGAGGTCCGCTCACATGTCAGCAGCCTGCAACAGATTACTTTCTGTTCTGTGAGCGCACCTGAAGCGACTTTCTTTTCGATTTCCAGTTGATCTAGATCCCCACGGGTATGCCTTGCAGAGCCATCCGTGGTTTTTGTTCCCTGCCCGGGAACCCAGCCCTCCGCCGCGGTGATGACCGCGGTTTTTCCTTTAACCGAATGGAGATAGAACGTTATGAATTCCCGCACGAAGAAGTTCTTCTCGTACTACAAACCCTATAAGAAGCTGTTCCTCTCGGTGATGGTCTGCGCCCTGATCGTCGCCGGGATCACACTGGTCCTGCCTCTGGGCGCACGCTATATTACGAAAACCATCCTCGAAGGGAACGCCCCGGATGCCTTCGAGCGCATCCTGCAGGTCGGTGCTCTCATGCTGCTCCTGGTGCTGGTTCACACCGCCTGCAACTACTATGTGGCCTACCGCGGCCACACCCTGGGCGCCATGATGGAAGGCGACCTGCGCAGCGAGCTGTTCGACCAGTACCAGAAACTGCCCTTCCGCTTCTACGACGAGCAGCGCACCGGCCAGCTCATGTCGCGGATCACGAACGACCTGTTCCTGCTCTCGGAGCTGTATCACCATGGCCCGGAGGATCTGGTTATCTATTCGGTGAAATTCATCGGCGCCTTTGTCATCCTGCTCCAGATCGACGCCCCTCTGGCCATCGCCGTGTTCCTCTTTTTGCCGGTGATGTTCCTGTATGCGGCCTATTTCTACCGCAGGATCAACATCGCCCTGCGCGGCTACTGGGAGCGGATCGGGGATATCAACGCCCAGGTGGAGGACACTCTATCCGGGATCCGCGTGGTGAAGTCTTTTGCAAATGAAGAGACGGAGCGCAGGAAGTTCGCCCATGCAACAGACCGCTTTCTGGAGAGCCGGAAGCTCCGCTACAAGAATGAAGCCTTCTCCTATGAAGGCCTGACCGGGTTCACCCACCTGCTGACAACGGCCGTGGTCGTGCTGGGCGGCATCGGCATCACGCGAAGCTCCCTCGACCTGGGGGACCTGCTTGTCTTCCTGCTTTATACGGGCAACTTCATCGAGCCGATCCTGCGCTTCGGCGAGATCGCCCAGCAGTACCAGCAGGGATTCACCGGCTTCGAGCGCTTCATGGAAATTTTGGAGATCGAGCCGGAGGCCCAGGATTCGTCCCGGGCCGTCGAGCTTAAAACGGTCCGGGGAGACATCGAATTCATGAATGTCGCCTTTCGCTACAGAGAGACCCACGCCCACATCCTGCGAAACCTATCGTTGAAGGTCGAGCCCGGGGAGACGATTGCCCTGGTGGGCTCGTCCGGGGTTGGAAAGACAACGCTCTGCTCGCTGATCCCTCGCTTTTACGAGGTCAGCGAAGGGGAGATCCGGCTGGATGGGATCGACATTCGGGATATCAGGCTGAGCAGCCTGCGCAGGAATGTGGGCGTCGTCCAGCAGGATGTGTACCTGTTCGCCGGGACGGTGCTCGAGAACATCCGCTACGGAAAAGCGCAGGCGGATGAAACGGAGATCGTCGCGGCGGCGAAGAAAGCCAGCGCCCACGAATTCATCCTGTCCCTGCCGCAGGGCTACCAGACCGACATCGGCCAGCGCGGGGTCAAGCTCTCGGGCGGGCAGAAGCAGCGGTTGAGCATCGCCCGCGTCTTCCTGAAGGACCCGCCCGTCCTGATCTTCGACGAAGCCACCAGCGCCCTGGACTATGAAAGCGAGCGCGTCATCCAGGAGGCGCTGGAGGAGCTGGCCAAAGACCGAACCACGTTCATCATCGCCCACCGGCTGTCCACGATCCGCAATGCCAGGCGGATCCTGGTGTTGACCGACCGCGGCATCGAGGAACAGGGAACCCACGCCGAGCTGCTGGCCCTGGGCGGGATCTATGCCCGGTTCTATAACATGCAGTTCAGTAATGCGTTCGTTTAACCATGAAAACAATCCTTGAGATCTTTTATTTACGGGTTGTGGGGAAAGACGTCCGTTACCAGCGAAAGCTGGTAAACCTGAGCCGCAAGGGCGGCGACCCGGACCGGGCGATCCGCTCGCTGATCCGGCAAAAGGAGCGCGCCCTCTCCGGGGAGGTGATCGAAAAGGAATTCATTGTGCACTCGACGAGCTGGCGCTACGAGCCGCCGGACAAAGTCCTGCTGACCTACGTCGCCTATTCCGAGGAGCTGGAGTTCAAGAAGGGAACATACAACTGCCTGTCGTTGAAGCGTCTGCCAACGATCCACAAGAACAGCCGCAAGCCGAGCTCCAAGACCGAATTGGAGAAGAAGGTGGTCTCGCACGCCATGCGGCATATCGCCTTCCTGATCCAATCCGGAGACCGGGATGGTTTCAAGAATGCCCTGAAAGCAGATACTGTGCTTGTCTTTAAGAAATTATGGATCAGCCTGGCAGGAAAAGTATTTTGATCCCCTTCTCGCTTACTCATCCCGATCCGTAGAGATCGTTTCCATGGATTTATCCTCCGGGATGAAGAGGCTCAGGGTGGCAATGCGGAAGCGGTCCACCTGCTCGACGCGCAGGCACATACCGTTGATATCCACCTCGTCTCCGACGGCGGCGATCCGTCCCAGGGCATGGAGGACCAGTCCGGCCATCGTCACGGCCTGGTCGGTGGGGAAGCCGAAGCCAAAGAGCTCATTCACCTCATCGATACTGACACCGCCGGCCAGCTGGAGGCTGCCGTCGGGCCGCTTGAGGATCTCCGGCTCGGTCTCTTCATCGGCTTCATCGGGCATGTCCCCGAAAACCTCCTCCAGCAGGTCGGCCAGGGTCACGAGGCCCACCGTGCCCCCGTACTCGTCAATGATAATGGCCATTTGCTGCCGGCGACGTTTGAGCTCGGTGAGCAGCTTGTCAACCCGGATCGTTTCAGGCACGACAGCCGCCTCGAACATGACCTGGCGCAGATCGATCATGGGCTCATCGACAACCTCTGTCCCAGGCAGGGCCCGCTGACCGTTCTGCGGGCCGCTTACAGAGGAGCGCAGCCGTTCCAATTCCCCGGATAATTCCTGGTTGATCAAATGCTCCAGGTCCTTTGAGTTTACGATGCCCACGATATCATCCAGCGATTCCTGATAAATGGGAATACGGGTATGAGGACGGCCTTCCAGGAATTGCATCAGAGCCGTGCGGGTCAGGCTGACCGGTAGCGCCTGCATTTCAAGACGGGGGACCATGATGGCGCGGGCAGTGGTATCCGAAAAGCGGACCACCCGGTGCAGGATCTCGAACTCGGTCTGGTTGATCTCCCCACCCTTGTGCGATTCGGTGAAGATCATGTCGAGCTCCTGAGGCGAATGGACCTGGGAGTGACCTTCGGCGGCGTGGAATCCCATCAGGCGCAGGAGGAAATTCCCTATGCCGTTGAGAAGCCAGATCAGCGGGGAAAATAGCAATGCAAAAAAGGCCATCGGGCGGCCAATGGCCAGCGCGGTAGTTTCGGACCTTTGAAGCGCAATGGATTTGGGCATCAGCTCGCCGATGATGACGTGCAGGGCGGTCATGATGAAATAGGCAAAGCCTGCCACCAGGGCTGCCCGGGAGATCCCCTGCCATCCTTCCGGCACCCAGAAAAACAGGGGGGTGAGAATGGGCTCCAGCGACCGTTCACCGATGCCGCCCAGCAGCAGGGAAGCCAGGGTAATGCCGACCTGGGTGGCGGCAATATAGCGGTCGAGGTCCCGTACGGCGCGCTGGACGACGGCGGCCGCGCCGCTGCCTTCGGCGGTAAGCTGGTCGATCCGTGTCTTGCGCACCGAGACCAGGGCAAATTCGGAAGCGACGAAGAATGCATTTGCCAGGACCAGGAGGAATACAATCAGCAGGTCCAGGGCAATCGAGCCGGTAAGGGAGGAAGTGGCGTGCTCCAAGATAATTTCCTATCTTTTAAAACGTAAACGGCAGCTTCCGTATTATTGGATTTTTCAATGAAATATGAAATGTATGGAAAACCAGGCGGTCACAGCCACCCGGGAGAAATTTTATTGTAACAGCTTCAGATCCTGTTTACGGGCCGGTTTGCTCGGGGTATTCTTCAAAACACTGACCTTCCCGTTCGATTCCAGCCAGGCATCCTGCACTTCATCCAGTTGATCTTCCCCCTTAAGCCTCAAGTCGGATGCAAGTGTTTCCGGCCGTATTCTCTCCATCGCCAGCATGTTGCCCTGGACCCTTCCCTGCTGGATGAGCATCCGGGGTGGGGAGGATACCAGGCGGTAAAAGGTTTCGCTGCGAGAGGAGACGAAAGTAACCAGAAGATGCAGAAGCGTGATCGTGGTAAAAGCCACCACCCCCTCGGCCAGGGTCGCGTCCGAGAAGATCACGGTGTCAAAGGGGTCGCCCAGAAGGGTGATAACCACAAAATCCATGGTGGATAACTCCCCGATGCTTTGTTTGCCCGAAAGGCGGACCAGGACGAGAGCGATCAGGTACATCGCCGAGACCCGGACCAGGATGCTGGTAAAGGTAATTTCCATCGTTTAAGCTTCTCAGGCTTTGGCCTTCGAGCCGGACAGGTCCTGTTTCTGGAGCGGTTTCGCCCAATCCTCCTTCAGGACGCTGATCTGGCCATTCGGCTCGAGGGTGGCCTGCTTAACCTCCTTGATATCATCGACATCCATCAGCCGCAGGCCGGAGAACAACTCGGTTTCATTGATGCGTTCACGCGCCAGCTCCTTGCGCTGGATGCGCCCGTTCTTCACGAGCACGGTCGGCGGAGCCCCGGTCAGCTTGTCGATGAACTCGCTCTTGTAGCTTGCAAAGGCATTGACCAGGTGCCAGACCGCGATGATGGCCATGGCCACTGCGCCCTGTGCGATGGTGACCTCGCCATAGATCACTTCATCCACCACGTCGCCCAGCATGAGGGCTACAAGCAGGTCGAAGGCGCTCGAGGCGCCAATCTCGCGCTTGCCAAGAAGGCGCACCAGAATCAACAGGTAAAAATAGACAAACGTGGCCCGCAGGGCCGTAAGAAGAAGCTCATTCCAGTCCATTTCTTCACCTTTCTCAACCCTACTAACGAGGCGCGGGTTATTTTGTTTTGAAATCCATCACCCAACCCTCCTACGGGATTTCCCTACCGGCGAATCCCCTTCGCCACGGTCTTCCAGAAAGAGAACAATCAAAAGAAAAAGCCGCCAACGCTGGCGGCTTGCGAATAGAGGGTGTGGAGAACGATTCCCTTTACCTGTGTGCAGCTATATACCGTTTCCCACGGGCGGCCAGGAGATTGCACTGCGATTCCAGGCCGCAGGTGGTGCAGCACTTTCCATCGGGGCCGACTTCGATCAGTTTCCCCTTCTGGACGAGCAGCCCGATCATGCACAGGACTGCCGAGGGCTGGGCCTTCATCTCCCGGCTGATCTCTGACAGGCTGAGACCGTTCTCTTTGCTCTCCAGCAGATGGACCAGTTGCGCCAGCATGGGACTACCCGAGTCCCAGCATTCTGCCGCCCTGGTAGATCAGGAAGGCCACAATCCAGGCCACGACGGTCTGATAAATGGCAGAGGTCACCGCCCAGGAGCGGCCGAACTCGTGCTTGATGGCGCCCAGCGTCGCCACACATGGGACATAGAGCAGCACGAACACGAGCAGAGCGACTGCGCTCAGAGTAGAGAAATGCTCGCGCAGGGCCAGGCTTAAGACCGTATCCTCTGACGCTGTTTCCGCACCGATCAGGTCCACGCCGGGCAGGATGCTCAACAAGATCTTTCCCGAGCGAAGTGTGGCTTCAACAAACCCCGTGCCGATGAAGGACAGGTCTTCGGCCAGCGTGGTCGGCTCGACTTTAATCTCTTCCATGTCACCCAGATAGACCTGGCTCATCGTACTGACCACGATCTCCTTGGCCATGAAGCCGGAGACCAGTGCGCCGCCGGTTTCCCAGTTTCCGAAGCCAAGCGGGGCAAAGACCGGGGCAATTGCGCCGCTGAACTTCCCGAAATAGGAATCGCGCTGATTGTCTACGCCCCAGGGCAGGTTTAACAGCACCCACATGACAATAGAGGCGGTCAGGATGGTTGTTCCTGCCTTGCGGACGAACTCGCGCGTGTTCTCCCACATGTGGATGAGCACACTTTTCAATGCCGGCTGGCGATAGGGAGGCAGTTCCAGCACGAATGCCGAGGAGACATCCGGCTTGAGGATGGTCCGGGTAAACACCATTCCAGCGATCATCGCCACCAGGATGCCAAGCGCGTACATTCCCCAGATGACCGTCCCGGCTTTTGCGCCGAAGAAGGCCAGGCCGAATACCACGTAGACTGGCAGCCGTGCCGAGCAGGACATCAGTGGGACGAGCAGCGCCGTCAGCACACGGTCGCGGCGACTGGCGATGGTCCGCGTGGCATAGATGGCCGGGACCGCGCAGCCAAACCCCAGGATCATCGGGATGAATGATTTGCCGTGCAGGCCGACGATACGCATGAAGCGGTCCATCACAAAGGCGGCGCGGGACATATAGCCCGAGTCTTCGATCAGGGCCAGGAAGAAGTACAGGATCAACAACCCCGGCACGAACACCAGCACACCGCCCACGCCGGCCACGATCCCGTCGATAAGCAGGGAACGCAGCCATAACGGCGCCGGCAGCAGGTCCAGCAGGAAGCGTATCCCGTTGGCCAGCGGTCCATTGATCACTGCGTCCGTCCAGTCCAGAAAGGGAGCCGAGACATCGATCACCAGCCGGAAGACAATGTACATCACGGCAAAGAACACGGGCAGTCCAAGCCACTTATGCGTGACAATATTGTCGATGCGGTCGGTAAGGGTCAGACGGTCGATGAGCGGGCGGTGGAGCGACTGGCGCACGACACCGTTGATGTAGCCATACCGGCGGTCTGCCGTGAGCAGGTCGAAATCGTCGCCTAACAGGGATTCGACATGCTGTGCACGCTCCCGGGCGAAGGCAACGATCTGCTCTCCGCCATCCATGCCTTTTACGCGTTCCAGGATCTCGGCATCCTTCTCGAGCAGCTTGATCGCCAGCCAGCGTTTGGAATACTGCCGTGTATCGAACTTCCATTCGTCGAAGAACTCGATCATGCGGGTGATCTCACGCTCGATCTTGCCGCCATAGTCCAGTTGAAAGAGAGGGGAGTAGGTAGTAGTCATAGCGTTTTTGCCACAGAGACTTTGGAGGCTGTTCGTTTCTCTGTGTCTTCGTGTCTCCGTGGTTAGTTGTTCCTCGCCGTCCCCACCGCTTTTGCGATCAGCTCGTCCACACCTTTGCCGCGGTTGGCAGAGGTGTGCACAACCGGGATGTCCCCCAGCAGCTGCGAAAGGTGATCGACGTTGATCTTCGCCCCATCCTTGTGCAGGGCATCGCTCATGTTCAAGGCCAGCACAACCGGGACATCCAGCTCGAGCAATTGCACGGTGAGATACAGGTTTCGTTCGAGATTGGTCGCATCCACCACGTTGATGACCACATCCGGCCGCTCTTCGATGATGTAATCGCGGGCGATGATCTCCTCCGGCGAATAGGCGGTGAGGCTGTATGTACCGGGCAGGTCCACGATGTTGATGGTCAGGCCGTTGTGCTCGATCTTCCCTTCCTTTTTCTCGACAGTCTTGCCCGGCCAGTTGCCGGTGTGCTGGTGCAGGCCGGTCAGCGCGTTGAAGATGGTGGTCTTGCCGGCGTTGGGATTGCCGGCCAGGGCGATGGTCAGGTCAATCATTGGACTCTCCGCGGACGATCACGTCGATCTGGGCGGCTTCCTCCTTGCGCAGAGCCAGATGATAGCCTTTGACGAAGTATTCGATCGGGTCGCCGAGAGGGGCATGGCGCTCGATCAGGATGGTCTCGCCTTTGACGATCCCCATTTCGATGAATCTCCTGCGCAGGGCGCTGGCGCCGTTGATGCGGCTGATGATCGCCTTTTGGCCTGGCCGCAGAAGATGGAGCTGTGTGGGTTCAGACATGGGTTTCCTTTTAATGAATGATTCTTGGTTGCGCAGGGGCAGGATTGCCCTGCTCTAGGTTTCGATCAATTTCACGATCACAAATTCAGAAAGCAGCAGGCCGAGCGCTACATCCTGCCCGCCAATACGCAGGGTGAGCGGACCATCCATGGGGGCGGCTTCCATCACGCTCATTTCACATCCTGGAAGGATGCCACGATCCTGCAGATAGCGAAGTGCGTCGGTTTCTGTGGCATTGATCGCAAGTACATGCACGGTCGCACCCACCGGAACCTCTCGCAGCGAAACTCCAATCAAAGGCTCGAAGGAGCCGTCGGCGGCCGGGATCGGATTGCCCCGCGGGCAGAATTTCGGGTCACCCAGAAAAACAGACAGGGCTTCCGTCACTTCCGGCGCGGTAGCGTGCTCCAGGGCACACGCCAGCTCGTACAGCCTGGCCCATTCGATCTTCAGGTGCTCATACAAAAAGCATTCCCACAGGCGCTGGCGGCGCAGCACATTACAGGCAGCGGCCTGCCCGGTTTCCGTCAATGACACTCCCTTATAGGGCCTGTGAGACACGAGACCCTGGTCGGTCAGGCGGTGCACCATCTCGTTAGCCGAGACGTTCGTCACACCCAGCCGCCCGGCCAGCCGCCCAACGGTCACTTCATCCCCCTCGCCCAATTCCACCATTGCCTTGAGATACATCTCGGTGCTTTCGCTCAATTGTGTCAACATAAGGCACACCTTTCAATTAATCTTATGGCTGACCTTATTATTCCAGAACCAGACCAATTCTCACATGGATGGATGTCACAGAACGGTTGTGTAGGAAATACCTTTATGGCTTCCATCGTTTTCCCACCTTACGAAAATGTCCATTTCACCAAAATATCTTCAAAAAGTAGGGTTTCCCCCCCTGTGCATTTACATAGACTATAGGAAAATTACTTATCAAATGGGATTCTTTACTCAAAACCAGGCTTTTTTCACTTGAGGAGGTTCGAAATGAACAGGCATAAATCCCCTGTATTTTTGAACTCATCCAGATCGGGATCTTTGAGAATCGCCGGTATCTACCTTCTAATCGGCATCCTTTGGATACTGCTCTCCGACAGAGCGGTGGAGCAAATTACCCTCGATCCGGCCACGCTGACAACGATCAGCATTTACAAAGGCTGGGGGTTCATTCTCGTAACGGCGATCATGCTCTACTGGCTGATCCAGCGCCATACCGCCGAGCTGGGCGAAAACGAAAACCGGTTAAGGCTGATCACCGATGCCATGCCAGCCCTGATCTCGTATGTCGATTCGGACTTGCGCTACCGTTTCAACAACCAGGCGTATGAAGAATGGTTCGGAAACAAGGCAGATGGGAAAAAGATCGATGAGGTGCTGGGGACAGATGCATATCGAAAAATTGCCCGCTATGTGGATGAAGCATTGAGCGGCAGGCTGGTCACATATCAGACGGAAATTCCCTACCTGGGCAAAGGCACCCGGTTTGTCGAAGCGACCTATGTACCCGACCTCGGAGAAAATGGGCAGGTGAAAGGCTTTTTTGCCCTGGTTCAGGATATTACCGAGCGCCACCAGGCGGAAGGAGAGCTGCGCCTGTGGGCGGACGCCTTCGAACACTGCGCTCACGGGATCGCCATCGGTCACCCGGCCACCAACCGCATTGTAGCGTGCAATTCGGCTTTTGCCCTCCTGCACAGGTCACGAGTGGAGGATGTGGTCGGCACGGCTATCCTCAGCCTGTATGCTCCCGCAGACCATGACCTGGTACGCCGCAATGCCACACGGGCAGACCAGGTCGGCCATGCACAGTTCGAAGCCCATATGATCCGTCGTGATGGCTCGACATTCCCGGTCCAGCTGGATCTGGTCAGTGTGGCTGGAGACCAAGGAGAGTTACTTTACCGGGTGGCAACCGCTCAGGACATCACGAACCGGAAACAAGCCGAAGAGGAGATTGCCTACCAGGCCAGCATTCTGGCCCAGGTCAACGATGCGGTCATCACCGCCGATGAGGATTATTACATCACCTCCTGGAATTCCGCCGCGGAACGGATCTACGGCTGGCAGGCGGAGGAGGCCGTCGGCAAACGGGGCGAGGAAATCCTGCATACTGAGTTTTTTAATATCTCCCGTTCTGAAGTGTTGCAGGGGTTAAAAGAAAAAGGTGAGTTTTCCGCAGAGGTCACTCAGCTGCGAAAGAATGGTACCCGCTTCCCGGTGGAGGCACGGACGACAGCCCTGCGCGATGAGCATGGGGCGGTCCGCGGGTACGTGAGTGTCAATCGAGACATCACCGAGCGTAAACGCGCGGAAACAGCCGTTTTGGAAAGTGAAGCGCGCTACCGCAATGTTCTCGATACCATGATGGAAGGCTGCCAGATCGTCGACTTCAACTGGCGTTATGTCTACGTCAACGAAGTGGCGGCGGGACAGGGCCGGCACTCTCCTCAGGAACTGCTCGGCCATACCATGATGGAAATGTATCCGGGCATTGAGAACACCGAATTGTTCTCCGTCTTGCGGGAGTGCATGCAGGCACGCACATCCCGGCGGATGGACAACCGGTTCATCTTCCCCGATGGCAGTGTGGGCTGGTATGAATTGAGCATCCAGCCGGTCAGTGAAGGCATCTTTATCCTGTCCACAGATATCACCCGGCGGAAACAGACCGAGGAGGAAATCCGCAGGCTGAACGAGAAGCTGGAGGAGCGCGTCATCGAGCGGACCGCCCAGCTGCATGCGGCGAACCAGGAGCTGGAGGCGTTCTCGTATTCCGTCTCCCACGACCTGCGCGCTCCGCTGCGAGCCATCAATGGCTACACGCGCATTCTCCTCGAGGATTATGCAGACTCGCTGGACGAGGAGGGAAGACGGGTCTGTCATATCATCAATGATGAGACAAAGCGCATGGGCAAACTGATCGACGACCTGCTTTCGTTCTCCCGCTTGAGCCGCAAGCAGATTCAGTCCACGCGGGTGGATATGAAGTCGCTTGCGTATTCCGTCTACGGAGAATTGACCCGCGAATCAGACCGCGAGCGCATCGACTTCCGGATCGGCAAGCTGCCGGCTGTGGAAGGGGACCCTGCCCTGCTCCACCAGGTGTGGATCAATCTCCTCTCGAACGCGATCAAATTTTCATCCAGGGTTGAGCGGGCCGTCATCGAAGTCGGAACAAAAAGAAGCGAAGCGGATCACGTCTACTTCGTGCGCGACAATGGCGCCGGGTTCGACATCCAGTACATCGATAAGCTGTTCGGCGTTTTCCAGCGCCTGCACAGTGAAAATGAGTTCGAAGGCACCGGGGTTGGCCTGGCCATTGCCCAGCGCATCATTCAGCGTCACGGTGGACGGATCTGGGCCGAAGGGGAAGTGGGCAAAGGCGCAACATTCTACTTCTCGCTGCCGCGCCAAAGGAGTCAGAATGAATGAGCTTCAAGCCGTTGAGATACTGCTCGTAGAGGACAACCCCCGCGATGCCGAACTGACGATCCGGGCATTGAAACGAAAAAATCTTGCCAACAACCTGTACCATGTGGAGGACGGTGTCGAGGCGCTGGATTTTCTGTTTGGGCGCGGCAAATATTCCAATCGGGATATGAACGAACCGCCCAAGGTGGTCCTGCTCGACCTGAAGCTGCCGCGCATCAATGGGCTCGAAGTGCTGAGCGCCCTGAAGGCCGATGAGCGCACACGGACTATCCCGGTTGTGATTATCACCTCCTCGGCAGAAGACCCCGATGTTAAAAAGGCCTACGAGCTCGGGGCGAACAGTTACGTCATCAAACCCGTACAATTCGACTCCTTTATGGAGGCAATGGTCAAGATCGGGATTTACTGGCTGATGGTGAACCACCCGGTGAAATAAAATCCCAGCATCCCGACGCTCGGCAGGCATTCAAGAAAGATATAACGATGAACGACACCACCCGCATCCTTATCGTGGAAGACAACCTCCCGGATTTTGAGCTGGCAAAGAGGGTAATCGGCCACTCCCTGAAAAACTGCGAATTCAAACGAGTTCAGACCCGCAGGGAATATCTGAAGGCCCTGGAAGCCTTTCAGCCGGATATCATCCTGTCCGATTACACCCTGCCCGGTTTCAACGGAATGAAGGCGCTGCAGCTGGCCCATGAGCACGCACCGCTCACCCCGCTCATTATCTGGACCGGCACGGTCCGTGAAGATATCGCCGTGGATTGCATGAAGGCCGGGGCGAACAATTATGTTCTCAAGGAGAACATCAAGCGTCTGGGGCCTGCTATTATGCATGCCCTGGAGGAGCGGCAGTTGTTGATCGAACGCAGGCAGGCGGAGGAGAAGACCCGTTCGGTTCTCGAGAATTCACCGATCGGCATTTTCCAATCTACACCGCAGGGACAGCTTATCAGCGTTAATCCGGCCATGGCGCGCATCTATGGGTACTCCTCGCCCCAGGAAATGATGGCCGCAATCACTGACATCGCCCAGCAGATGTACCCGGAGCCGGAGGAACGGGAGGAATTCACAAAGCTGTTCGAGACGCACGATGTTGTCGAAAATTATGAAGGAGCCAGCCTCCGCAAGGATGGCAGTGTCTTTTGGACGTCTACCTCGGCCCGCGTGGTACGCGGCGATACCGGAAAGATCCTGTACTATGAAGGTTTCCTGCAGGACATTACAGAGCGTAAGAGTGCGGAAGAAGCCCTGAAACTGAATGAAAAGCGTTTCCGCTCCCTTCTTGTACACGGGCTGGACAGCATCTCTCTCCTGACAGCCGACGGCACCCTGATCTGGGAGAGTCCGGCTGTGATGCGGATCCTCGATTACCCGCATAATTATTTCGTGGGCCGCAATATCTTCGAGATCATGCACCCGGATGACCTGGCATGGACCCGGGACCTGTATATCCAGCTCATCCAGGAACCGGGCAGACGCGAGCACCAATCCTTCCGCTTGCGTCACTCGGATGGCACATGGCGCTGGGTCGAGGCGGTCGTCACGAACATGCTGGACGAGCCGGGTGTCAATGCGATTGTGGTCAATTATCGCGACATCACCGAGCGCAAGGAAGCCGAGGAAAAACTGCGTGAAAGTGAGGAGCGCTACCGGCTTCTGTTCGAGAATAACCCCCTCCCGATGTGGATCTACGATCTCGAGACCCTGGCATTTCTAAAGGTCAACGATGCCGCCGTACAGCATTACGGATACTCCGCGGATGAGTTCATGGCGATGACCATCAAAGACATCCGTCCGCCCGAGGATGTCCCGGCATTGGTCAAGCTTCTTGGCAATACACAGCAGGGGATCAGCCGCGCAGACATCTGGCGCCACTGTAAAAAGGACGGCAGGGTCATCTTTGTCGATATCGTCTCACACACCGTGGAGTTTGGGGGCCGGAAAGCAGAGCTGGTGCTGGCGAATGATATTACCGAGCGCAGGCAGGCAGAGCGTGAGCTCCAGCAGCGCAACGATGACCTGGGCGTCATCAATGCCATCAACGAGGCCGTGATCCGAGGCGACAGCCTTGACTTGATCGTAGACCTGCTGGCCCGCGAGATAAAACGTCTCTTCGCCGGCGAGAGCAGCACTATCTACATGTTTGAGGCCGATGGGCAGACCCTGACGATGCCGCGCTACTTCCTGCGCTCTGAAATCGTGGGCAAGATCGAAAAATTGATCGGCAGATCCATCCCGTCCATTCACATACCCGTCAGGGAAGGCGGCTTTTTTCACCGGGTTCTCAGCTCGGGCCGTGGCACGATCACGAGCGACCCGTCTGAAATCCAGGAATGGATGTCGGAGTTCGTCGAAACAACGTTTTTGCCAGCCATGGGGAAGAACGCCATCCGCAGCCTGATCCCCCAGATCTTCAAACTGCTCAACATCAAATCTGCCATTGTCGTGCCCCTGATCTCGGATGGCAAACCGATTGGTATCCTCGATACGTCCAGCTCAGGTATCTTCACAGAAGAGGACTTAAAGCGTGTTGGCAACATCGCCCGCCAGCTCACTGCGGCCATTCAGCGCCAGCAGGTCCAGGAAAAACTGCTCGAGAGCGAGAATCGCCTGATCCTGGCTTTGTCGGCCGCGCAGATGAGTGTATGGGAGTGGAACCTGCAAACAAACGATGTGTTGTGGTCACCGGAGTTCTACGCCATCACGGGTATTACTGAAAACACCTTCGATGGGACGTTTGAAGGATATACCGATCTCATCCATCCCCAGGATGTGGAGCGCGTTCGAAGCGCAGCGGAGAAGGCCGTAGCCGCGGACACGATGTTTGCCGAAGAATTCCGTATCATCCGCCCGGATGGTGAGATCCGCTGGCTGGCCAATCTGGGCCATGCAGAATACGGCCCTGCCGATAACCATCTGCGCATGATCGGCACAGTCCAGGATATTACCCAGCGCAAGCAGGTGGAGATCGAACGGCAGGCGCTGCTGGGCATCATGCAGGGGCTCGCCCGAACGCAGGATCTGCGCGAGTTCCTTGCGCTGATCCATCGCTCGATCGGCAATGTGATCTTTGCAGAAAACTTTTTTGTTGTTTTCCATGACCCCGAGACTGGCCTGTTCGAGGAAATTTACTCGGTAGATCAGTACGACCCGCCCGCCCCGCCTTCCCGGCTTGAAAAGAGCATAACCTCGTATGTTTTTCGCACGGGCGAACCACTGCTCCTGACTCAGGACCGTTTTGAGGAGCTGCTCGCTCAGGGTGAAGTTGAGCTGATTGGCACCAATTCTGCATCCTGGCTGGGCTCGCCCCTCAAGACCCCGACCGGACCCATCGGCGTCATTGCCGTTCAGGACTATGAAAACTCACATCGGTACTCCGAGCGCGACCGGAACTTTCTGGCGTCCATCGCAACACAGGTTGCACTGGCCATCGAACGTAAGCAGGCTGAAGAGGAGGTGCGCAGGAGTGAAGAACGCTACCGTGCCCTGTTCGAAAATTCGCCTGTATCGATCTGGGAGGAGGATTTTTCCAAGGTCAGGAGCTATGTCGACGGCCTGAAACAACAGGGCGTAACGGACTTCCGCACCTACTTTGCAGCCCATCCGGAAAGCGTTTCGGAATGTGCGGCCCTGATCCGTGTCCTGGATGTAAACCACGCCGGTCTGCAGATGTACAAGGCCGAAGGCAAGGCAGAATTGATTGACAAAACCCTTCATGTGCTCAGCACTGCTGAACAGTCCCATAATCTGGATGATTTTGTAGCCATTGCCGAGGGCAGGTATAGCAACGCCTGGGAAGGGACCGATGAAACCCTGAGCGGTGAGCCGCTGGAGATCAGTCTCAAGTGGTCGGTGGCGCCAGGATATGAACGGGATTTCTCAAAAGTGATTGTCACCGTTTTTGATATTACCGAGCTCAAACGGGCCGAGAGGGCTGAACACGAACAGCGCACCCTGGCCGAGGCTCTGCGTGACACAGCAGAGATCCTCAACAGCACCCTCGACTATGGAGTCGTACTCGATCACATCCTGAGCGCGGTCGGACGCGTTGTGCCTCACGATGCGGCCACGATCATGCTGATCGATGGTGATACTGCACATGTGGTCCGCTCCCACGGGTATAACGATCGTCAGATTGCCGATCGCATTCTGGGAGTCCAACTTTCGATAGCCAATACTACAAACCTGCGCAGTATTATTGAGACTGGGCAGACCGTAATCGTGCATGACACCCACAACTATCCCGGCTGGCACAAAACGTCCATCACCGATTGGCTGCGATCAAACGTTGGCGCGCCAATCTCAATACACGGAAAAATCATTGGCTTCATCCTTCTGGACAGCCAAACGGTTGGCTTCTTTACTCCTATCCATGCCGAACGCCTGGAGGCCTTTGCCAATCAGGCAGCAATCGCTATTCATAACGCTAATGTGCTTCAACAAGCCCAGGAAGAGATCGCTGAGCGTAAGCGGGCTGAAGAGAAGCTGCGCGCTTCAGAGGAGCGCTTCCGCCAGATGGCCGATAACATCGAGGAAGTATTCTGGATGACCGATGCCCGGACCGGTGAGGAGCTCTACATGAGCCCGGCCAGCCGGCAGGTCTGGGGACAAACGCCCGAATATCTAACGCAGAATTCAGCCGCTTTCATGGACAGCGTCCTACCGGAAGACCGGCCGCTGGTGCAGCGCGGCCTGGAACGGGAACGAGCAGGGGAAAAAGTGGAGATGGAGTACCGTATCCTCCGGCCCGACGGTTCCATAGGCTGGATCTGGGACCGCGCCTTCCCGGTCTTCGATGAGGAAGGGCAGGTCAAGACCCTGGCCGGCATCGCCGCCGACGTGACCGAGCGCAAGCTGGCCGAAGAAAAACTGCGCGCCAGTGAAGAGCGCTACCACAGCCTTTTTGAGAATCTCGTGGATGGTTTTGCCTTGCATGAGATTGTCACAGATGAGCATGGGCAGCCCGTGGATTACATCTGGCTGGAAGTCAATCCAGCATTCGAAAAGCTAACCGGCCTTCGCGCCGCCGATATTCTTGGAAAAAGGGTCCGGGATGTTTTATCCGAAACGGAAACTGAAAGGTTCATTCCTCTCTATGGCCAGGTAGCCCTGACTGGAGAGCCCATTCACTTTGAAGAGTTTTTCGCATCCCTTGGCAGATATTTCGATATCAATGCCTATTCACCGGCGCCTCGCCAGTTTGCCGTGACCTTTTTTGACATTACAGAACGAAAAAAGGCAGAGGATGCCCTGCGTGAGAGCGAGGCTCGGTTCAGCAATGCCTTTGAGTTTGCCCCGATCGGCATTGCGCTGGTTTCCCTGGAAGGAAAATGGCTCAAGGTCAACCGCTCCCTGTGTGACCTGCTGGGCTACGGCACCGAGGAGCTTTATCAGAAGAACTTCCAGGAGATCACCCATCCGGATGACCTCGATGCGGATCTCAACTATGTACAGCAGCTCATCCATGGGGAGATCAATTCCTATCAGATGGAAAAGCGCTATTTCCATAAATCCGGTGCTATCGTTTGGGTGCTCTTAAGTGTCTCCCTGGTCAGGGCCGGTGATGGAAATCCCGCCTACGCCATTTCCCAGATCCAGGATATCACCCAGCGCAAACAAGCCGAGGAGGAGATCAGCCGCCGGGCCGAGGAGACATCCGCCCTGCTGGCCGCCTCCATGGCTCTCACCAACCTGGACCTTCACGCCATCCTGAACAGTGTGGGCAACTCTGCCAAGGCACTTTTCATGGCCGATGGCTGCCGCATCTTCCTCATGCAGCCGGATGGCGAATCCCTGCGCTGTGTGCTGGCCCTGCAGGAGGAC
>DASUOS010000486.1:0-7592 GCA_036276515.1 Anaerolineales bacterium
GCTGCCCGAGGCCGCCACCGAGATGACCGTGCCCAGCCCGATGAACGCGCCCGATTCGATCACCTGCACCGGCAGGTAATGGTTGCGGGACGCCGCTGCACCCAGCAGGGGTAAAAGGTTATTTTGATCGAGCAGGACCGGCAGGACCCCGACCGGCTGGATCGCGTCCAGCATCAGGAGCAGGCTCTGCCCGAGCGACGGGCCATCGCTGATCGGCCCTCCCCCGCCGATGATCAGGTCGAGCACCGGCATCTGGTCCGGGCCGGCCGGGCGGATGGTAGCCGGGAAATTCTTCTGCGCCATCCGCACCGACAAATATAACGACTGGCGGGCGATCGCCTGGTTCAGGGCCTGTTCATCTTTCGTAGCCGGAATGGAGACAGGGTACAGGGATTTCTGGAAGAGATATTCCTTAACCGTATTGGCCGAGATATCGAGCGGCAGCCAGCGCATGATATCTTCGATCGAGGTGTGCTGCAGGATGCCGGCCAGGTTCTCGCCCAGCCCGAACTGCGGGTACACGCCCAGCGTCAGGTCGCCGTTGAACCCGGCCGCGACCGAAGTTGCCGAGGCGCCCACGTTCACACCGAGCAAGCCACGCGTGGACTGGTACAGCCTGCTCAGGAAGCGGATCATCCGCCCGTGGGCATAGGCCGTGGGCAGCAGCGAGCCGGCCGACCACAGATTCAACTCGTCCACGCCTTTGATCTGGCGCTCGCGCAGTTTCATCACAAGCACAGCCAGCTCGTGGCTGGCCGGCACCAGGTCTTCGGTCTCGAGCGTCGGGCGCACGTTCTGTCCGATCTGCAGCTTGCCGGCATAACTGCCCAGCAGGTCCTGCACTTCATGGGCCAGCTTCTGGTTGCCGGCATACAGGATCATGGGCCGTTTCTCCTCGGGCATGAGATAACAGGCAAGCCCCACCGCCTCCAGCATCTTCTGGACGGAGCGCGAGGCGCCGCCGTCCGTGCCGCCGGTCAGCAGGACCAGATCGGGGCGCGAGCGGACGATGCTGTCCATCTGGCGGTCCGGTTTGCGGTGGTCGGAGAGGTCGAGCGTATCGACGACGCGGCTGTAGGTCGATTCGGCCAGGCGGCGTGCGCTCTGCAGCGAGACATCCGGCAACAGTCCGACGACGACAGTCTTGACTGCCGGTCCTGCCGATACCGTGGCAACGACCGCGTCCACGCCCGAGCCATCCGGCTGGGAGGGTGCGATCAGGTTGTTGTCCTGTGCGCCGAGCAGGGGTGCGCCGGTGATGTTCTGCAGGTTGGTGATCGCCTCCCGGATGCCCAGGCCGATATCGCGGAACGGCGCTTCAGCCGTGGATGGCGCCTGTCCCGAGGCGACAAAGCGATACTGGCCTTCGACCACGTCGAAGAGCACGGCGCGTGTCACCGCCGCGCCGACGTCGATGGCGAGAATGGATTCATTTTGGACCAGCGATGCAGGCATGGTTTATAGACCTATGAACTGCCGGATGAAATGGATGAGCGAGCTCAGCCGCTCGATCATAGCCGTCAGCGCCGCCATATACACACCGGCGAACAGCACGCCAAGCGTGATGGCCAGGAAAAGACGGCCCGCCCAGGCCAGTCCATCCAGGATGCGATTGTTCTTCGCCGCTCCATCGGCGGCGCGCCCCAGGGTGAAATGAAAGGAGGCCAGCGTCAGCACGGTGCCGATGAGCATGATCCCGCCCTGGAACAGCCGGGCGAAGAAACTGCCTCCCCCCGGCGCGCCGGGATCGAACATGTTCATCGCCGCCTCGGCCTGCGGCAGCAGGGTCCCGATCAGGGCTCCGCCGACCGCGGTGGCCGCGCCCACGCCCACCAGGACCGCCATGGCAAAATTACCGATCCAGGAAATACGGGGCGAGAGCTTTGCCAGCAGGGAAATACCGAGGATCAACGGGACGACCAGCAGGATCAGCTGGTTGAGATCGTCCAGCCGCGAAAAAAGCCTGGGCATCAAAACGTTATGCCAGACGGCTGTTGCAGCATAGCCGGAGGAGACGCCGATAAAAAGATAGATGGCGAAGCGGAACAGGGGATTGTCGCCGATCAGGTAACTGAAGACCATCAGGGTCAGGATGAGACCGACGAAGGCAGAGATGAGCTCGATGGACATGGGTCTTATTCCTCGACCGCCTGGGCGCGGCGTTCGCGCATTCCTGCAAAGAGACTCCACAAGCCGCCCAGGACGATCAAGGCCACCGCCAGCATCATGCCGGCTCCGAAGGCGTCCCAGTAATTGCGGGCCAGCCCGGGACGATTGTTCGCCGCTTCATAGCGGACGGCATCGGCCAGTCCGTTGATCAGGCCGTTGATCTGCCCCGACTGCGCATAAGGCCGGAGCATGGGCCCGGCCTGGGCGCTCGCCACGGCGAGCACAGGCTGGCTGGCGAGCGTGGGGTTTGTTTCCTTCCAGGCCTGCAGCTGTTCCACCCAGACCCGGGCGGACTCGGCGTGATCGGTCAGCAGCAGGATGGCGGCGTACTCCGAGAACTCCAGCACCGGAGAAGAGGGGATCGCCGTCTGCGGCGACTGGATGAATGCCAGCACACCCGACTCGCCGCCGGGCAGGTAGCCCATGTTGGCATAGTTCTGTCCGGCGATGTACCCGTATCCCTCCGGCCGGTTGATATTCGTGTTGGCCAGCAGGCGCTCCACGAGGGCGGGTCCGCTGGGCGAGGTGGTGACAAAGGACAGGTGCGGGTGGCGCTGGCTTACCAACTGGTCGAGGAGCGGGCCGCTGGAAGCTTCCAGCTCACCGGCCAGGGCCGGCTCGTAATCCAGGATCACAAGCACCGGCGCATCTTCCGCAATGCTCAACACCACGTTCGACACCTCGGCCACATTCGCCGGCAGGACCGTGGAGACCGGCATGACCTGGGTGCGCAGGAAGACGACCGCGCCCAGCACGATCAGCAGCAGGGCGGCAATCGCCCAGCGCAGCATCCGCTGGGAAATGACGGCCGGCTCCGAGGCAAACGGCCGCGCAGTGGTTTCGCTCAGCAGAAGCTGTTCGAGAAGCGCGGCACTGGCCTGCTGCTCCTCCGAAGCCTGCAGTTTGAGCGGGATAGGCTGGGGCCGGCGCGATGAACCGATCGGTGCGACCGGGATGACACCCCGCAGCCCGGCCAATGGACCCTGGCGCTCGGCAGGCTGGTCGGCCGCACCCGGAGCAGCGTCGGAAATGACCGCCTCCACCGGCCGCATGGCCTGCACCCAGGATGGCAGGTCGGCAGGGGCAAGAGCCTCGCCGCCTTCGGCATTGATGCCGATATCCTGGGCAGCAGCGGGCGCGCTGGGCTCAGGCTCGGGCCGTGAAAGCCAGTCCGGCATGTCCACCGAGAAGAGCGAGTCGACCTCCTGGTTCGAGAGTGAGGCGGCTTCTGTGGAGGATGCGGGCTGGTCTTCTTCTTTCGGCTCGATCCCCTGTACAAAGCTCTTCCACGAGAAAGGCTCCTCGGGCTGGGAGGGAATCTTGTAATCTTCCCGGAATTGATCGAGCGCCTGGGCGCCAAGAGGCATGGACGGCTGCTCGGTAGCATTCTTCAACCAGTCCGGAACGTCCAGGTTGGCCCCTTCTCCCAGCGGCGCGGTCTGGCGCGGGGTGAATGGCGAGACGTGCGGCAGGTCCGCAGGCGGCGGGGCTGCCTCCTCGGATGGCTCGTCACTGCCCTTCAGCTCATGGAGCCAGCTCAGGTCTTCCTGTGCGCCAGGTTCCGGCTCATGGGTTTCGAAGGGTGCTGGAGCTTGCTGGCTTGCACCCAGGTCACTCAGCCAGCTCAAATCCTCCTGCGAGGCAGGCGGTGTGGCTTCCGCTATCAAGGGCTCGGATGTTTCGGCGAAACCGGTCAGCCAGCTGAGGTCTTCCTTCGGCAGGTCCGGCGGAGAGGCAGGCTCGCCCGGGGCGGCGTAGGAGCCCAGGTCATTCAGCCAGCCTGGATTCTGCTGCGGCGGGACAGAAGGTTTGACCGGTTCCTGCGCCTCGGGCTGGGAGCCAGGATCGTTTAACCAGCTCAGATCTGCCTGCGGCGCATGAGGGTCCGGCTGTGCGGGAGCCGAGGGCTCAGAGTAGGCATTCAGCCAGCTCAGGTCTTCTTTCGCCTGGGAGGGCGGGGCGGGTTCGTCGGCAGCAGGGACGGCGCCCAGGGTATTGAGCCAGCTCAGATCGTCTGCGGGCTGGCTTGCCTGCGGGGCAGGCCCTTCGGTCATCGGCAGGGAGCCCAGCTCGTTGAGCCAGCTCAGATCGTCTCCACCGGAGGCGTCGCCCGGAGCATTCGGGTCGAACGACCACTCTTCCTGTTGGGGCGAGGTCAGCTCGCCGGTCTTCCGGGCATCCGTCTCGAGGCTGCGCAGCCAGCTGAGATCCTCTGCCGGAGGAGCAGGTTCATCCTTGCGGGGTA
The DNA here is from genome assembly GCA_036276515.1 of Anaerolineales bacterium. Lineage (GTDB taxonomy): Bacteria > Chloroflexota > Anaerolineae > Anaerolineales > Villigracilaceae > Defluviilinea. Next base: position 4,415 of record DASUOS010000486.1, read on the forward strand.
AAAGATGCGCTTTCAGATCCAGGTCGCTGGCATCCTGTTCCAGGGTGAAAGGCTCGGCCGGCTCTTCGGCGGCTCTGGCGAACCAGTCGGATAACTCATCGTGGTCTGACGACAGGGACGGCTGCTCGCGGCCTGTGTCTGCAGGTGACTCTGCTTCCGGTTCGCCTACAAAAGGCGGCGCGTTCTGGTTGAACCGCGCAAAGAAGTCCGTCTCCGGGGCTGGAGGGGCAGCCGGTTTCTTTTCCTCTTTTTTGGGAGACAGGCTCGCCAGCCAGTCCGGGACGTCCTCTTCATTCGAATCGCTTTGGAAGGCCAGGCCCGCCAGGAGATCGGGCGGTTCCTCCTTCTGGGTCTTGGGCATGGAGGCGGTCTGAGCCGCATCTTCCTCTGCCGCTTCCCGGGCCTGCTGGCGGACATCCCTGAGCCAGTCCGGCAGGACAGGCTCGAGCTCGCCGGTGGTCTTCTTGGTCGGCTTGTCGCCGATCTGCAGCCGGGGCTCAGGGACCAGGGGACTCTGGCAGAACTGGCAGACGGTCAGGGAATCGGGGTTGTCCTTCCCACAGCTGGGACAGCGCAGGTCGGCCATGGATTAATGTCCCCCGTACGGGCGGTCGACGCCGAAGAGGACGCGCAGACCGGTCAGCAGGGATCCGAGGGCGATGCCGATCAACAGGCCGCGCGCTCCGCCCCCGGAGAAAGTGTTCAACAATCCGGCCAGCGCCTGGTCACCGGGGATCGGGCCGGCGGGCGTGGGCATCATCGCCACCAGGAACAGAACCGCCACGACCAGGAAGACGATCGACAGCACGTCCACCCGGCGGCGCAGCAGGCGGATGCTGGCATAGATCAATGTCACGGCCAGGATCGCCATCAGCGAAGCCTCGACCGGCACGACGATCGCGTCGACGGCGGCCCGCATCAGCACATCCTGCGGTCCAAACAGCAGTCCATACCCGAAGGTAAGAATAAGAGAAAGAAGCAGCACGCCGGCATAGGCGGCATTCGTCCCCCCGCTGCGCACCTTTTCCATGTGCACGGCCACGAGATTGTAGAGGCCGATCAGCACGGCCATGCCGGCCAGGATGATCGCCCAGTCGGTCAGCAGCAGCCGCAGTTGTAATAAGGGTTCGATGGGATAGAAGTATCCAATGAGAACGATCAGGCCCGAGGCGATGGCGAGGACGGTGGCGAAGAGCCGCATCAGATCGCTCCCACGAATTTCAACAGCGAACCGATCAGGATGGCAGCGATGATCAGCCAGCGCAGGATATCCTGCACGGTCAGGCTGGCCTCATGCACCGCACCCGCGCCGACGTAGGCCCCGGCCGCATACAGCTCCTCGCCGATCAACGGGTCGGAGGAAGCTGCATAAAAAACCGACTGCGCCGGCAGGTTGTCGCTGGCGGCGATCAGCGTGGAGTTCTCGCGCTCGGCCGCGTCTGCCAGGAGCGCAGACTCGCTGCCGAAGTCGCCGATGAATATATTGGCCGAGACGTCCTCATCGCTGGTGATGGGCAGCGTCCCGGCGGCATAGGAGAATGGAGTGAGCCCGGTCAGGCGGGCGGTACTGACCCGGTATTGATCTTCCGCGCCCGCAGCACGATACCCGGATTGGAGGGTATCCTGCGAAAGGAGCGCCAGGGAGGCGTCGCCGGTCGTGACGACCGGCGGGCGGTCGCTCAAGGAAGTGCGTTCTGTTAATTTGCGCAGCATGGCGAGACCGGCCAGGGCCGAGGTGCCGCGCGAGGTGAACAGGTTGCCGCGTCCCAGCGAGATGTGCAGGCGGGTGCCGTTCTCGACGGCCAGGCCCACCGAGCGGTTCAGCCGTTCGAAGGCCGCGATCGAGCGGAGCGCGCCCGGGAAGCGACGGCGCAGGAGACTCACGCCGAGCAGTAACACGGAGGTAAAGATCAACAGGCCGGCAGCGATGGCGGTCATGACATCCCCTCGCCGCGCAAATAGCGGGCAAAGGCCCGGGATTCTTGTTCTTCTTCAAGCATGTGAGCAAGTGGGTCGAGTGATTTCCCCCCCAGAAAAGGCTGGCTCATGTAGACGGCCTGTGCGCCCAGGAGGGTAAGTGGACTACCGGCTTCCAAAAGCCAGGCGGCAAAACCATCCAGCTTGAGGCGGCGCAGTGTTTGTGCCCACGTTGACCACTCGGATCGCGGTTGCATGGATAGAGTATAGCATATTTTAAGAATCCCCCGACTCGCCTGAAAGTAGGGTAAATTTCAATCTCATTGCGAAGCGTACTCTCTCCTTCGGCCTGGGTTGGTCCCTTGCAGGTAGACATTTATCTCACCGATAGAAACGATTCGATCCCATCACAATAGCATATTATGTAGTGTATACTTAAACCATGCAAAAGACATCCGGGATCGAAAGGGTTGTTAAAAAGGGGAAATTGACCGACAGGAAAACGGATGCTGCCTACTGGAGAGAGCAGCCCTATTCCGCACGCCTGGCTGCCCTGGAAGAAATCCGACGGGAATATCATCGCTGGAGATACCGTGCTGAACCGGGATTTCAGAGAGTTTATCGCATCGTTAAACGATAACGGGGTCCGCTATCTTGTGGTTGGAGGATATGCCGTTGCGGTACACGGTTATCCCCGCTATACCAAGGATATGGATATTTGGGTGGACATGACTGCCGACAATGCATACAACATCTTAAAAGCTCTCGAACAATTTGGTTTTGGTTCTTTAGGTGTGAATGCCTCAGATTTCACCATGCCTGACCAGATGCTCCAGCTGGGACATCCGCCAGGGCGGATCGACATCCTTACCACTCTGCCCGGCGTGGAATTTGCGGAATGTTATCCGGCCCGGATCGTTGTGGATGTGGATGGAGTTTCTGTGAACTTCATTGATCTCGAGAATCTCAGGAAGAATAAAAAGGCAACTGGCAGGCACCAGGACCTGGCTGATCTGGAAAATTTGGAATAATATCTCAACGACCGCATTGAGATCCGGTCAAACTCGCCGAGCGTCTTCACCCTCCTACCTATGCAATGTCTGGAGCGCATAGAATACTAAATTCCCAGATTTTGAAACCTGTATCAACAGTTCAGTAAGGCGGAGCCCTCCGGCCGGCCATGCCGGCTCGGTCGAAGACCTTCGCCCAGCGGAGGAGGTCCTCACCATAGGTCAAAAGGATATACTGGAGAATTGGGGTT
>DASUOS010000487.1:0-6484 GCA_036276515.1 Anaerolineales bacterium
AGACAGGACAATCGCCAAAAGGAGAAACCATGTATGCAGATCTGTATGGACAGGAAGTGAGGATCGAACCCGTTCGCAAGCAGTTGAAGGTTGCCATTCCGGTCGAAGCAGCGTTCCGCCTGTTTACCGAAGGCATGGGCAGGTGGTGGCCCATGCAGACGCATTCGGTGGGGGAACAACAGGCGGAGACCTGTTTCTTCGAAGGCTGGGTGGGCGGCCGGATCGTCGAGGTGCTGAAGGATGGCAGCCAGTCGGAATGGGGCAGGGTGCTGGCGTGGGAGCCTTTTCACAAGGTGCGCTTCCACTGGTATCCGGGACGTGAGGCGGACACCGGGCAGGAGGTCACGGTCACCTTCAACGAGATACCCGGCGGAACCCTGGTGGAGCTCGTCCACGTGGGCTGGGAGACGCTCGGTGAAGATGCACGGTCCCGCCGCGCCGGCTACGATACCGGCTGGGATTTCGTCCTGGCAAAGTACATCATCGAAGCCGGGCAGGGATAGGGCGAATAATGCCAATGCACAGAGGCCGGTGGCGAACCGGTCTCTTTTTATTTGCCAATTTAGGTATAATCACTCCAGTTCATTCGCAGCGTGATCGTTCATGGTGTCAGAGGAGAGAGCATGGATCAACAACCAACCTGGATTGGGCGGACTTTGAGTGGACGTTACAGAATCGATGCGCTGCTCGGACAGGGAGGCATGTCGGCAGTCTACAAGGCCACCGATCCTAATTTGAAACGGGTTGTTGCGATCAAGCTCATTCATTCCCACCTTTCAACCGATCCTCTGTTTGTCCAGCGCTTCGAGGGTGAGGCGTCTGCTGTGGCGAGCCTGCGCCATCCCAATATTGTGCAAGTGTACGATTTCAATACGGATAACGGCGTGTATTACATGGTGCTCGAGTTCATCGCGGGGGAAACACTGCAGGACCGTCTGAAACGGCTGGCCGACGCCGGACGGCAGCTTTCGATCGAAGATGCAGTCAAATTTACAGCGAACATCGCCGATGCGGCCGGTTATGCCCACCAGCGCGGCATGGTCCATCGCGACATCAAACCCGCCAACATCATGCTCGACGTGCAGGGCCAGGCGATCCTGATGGATTTTGGGATCGTCAAGATCCTGGGCGGCGACAGCCACACGTCCACGGGCGCGGTGGTGGGGACGGCCCGCTATATGTCTCCGGAGCTGATCCGCGGCGAAGTCGCCGATCACCGCTCGGACCTGTATTCGCTGGGAGTTACCCTGTACGAGATGCTGAGCGGGCGCCCGCCGTTCGTGGCGGATTCGGCCATGACGCTGATGATGATGCACCTCAACGACCCGATCCCGAACGTGCGCGGCTTTCGCCAGGATATCCCGGCCGAGATGGTGCGCATCCTGGAGCGTCTGCTTGCCAAGGATCGAAACGATCGATATCAGTCGGCTGCCGAGCTGTCTGCGGACCTGCGCAAGGCGCTGACGATGACCGGCCAGCAGACCACGGTCAGCCCGGTCGAAGTGCAGGAAGCTCACACCATTGCCTCGCCGATGGACGCAAACTCGACGGCTGTCAGAAAAACAGGAGCGCAGCCCGTGCCTGTTCCGGTTCCTATTCCCACGCCGGTCGCAAGCGAACCTGTCAGCAGGCCTCCCGCCTCCCGCCGCTCCCTGCTGATGATCGGGGCGGGTCTTGTGGCGGTCGCCTGTCTCGCGGGAGGATTCGTGCTCGGCAGGGCATTGCTGCAGGGGATTGGATCGGCCCCGCCCGTCACCGACACCGCGCCCGCTGTCACAAGTACGACAGCCGCGACCGAGGAACCGGTGGCGATCGTCCTTGCTTCGGAGACCCCGGCGCCGAGCGCTACCGTTGCTCCCACCGACACGGCTTTACCAACCCTTTCGCCAACGCCTGAAGGTCCGTATGTCGTCATCACCGACATCCAGGTCGAAGGCGCCAGCTACCTTTATATTGTGGATTATGAGGTGTTCAACCTGGACGACAGCATGCACGTCCATATGTTCTTCAACACGGTCCCCCCGGAGCAGGCCGGGTCACCCGCGTCAGGCCCCTGGAAGTTAACCTGGAACCAGTACGGCGACCCGCCCTTTACCCAGTATGGCATCGCCAACCGTCCGGAAGGCGCAACCCAGATGTGCGCGCTGGTGGCGAGGAGCAACCACTCGGTGCTCCTTGGCACAGGGAATTGTGTCGATCTTCCTGAATAAAAACTCTAAATAAAAAAAGCGGACAGAAGCCTGTCCGCTTTTCGATTCACAATCGATCGTTATTCGTACGCCAGGGTATCGCGCACGGTCAATCGCGAGGCCCGTCTGGCGGGCAGGGCGCTGGCGATGGTGGCGAGGATCACAGTAAAGACGAGCCATGCAATCACCCCGCTTGCCCCGTAGACAGCCGGCATCGGTGCGGTCAGAACCGCCGTACCGACGCCAAAGGTCAATACAGCGGTGATCGGTATGGCCAGCACGATGCTGATCGCCCAGCTGATCAGGCCGATGACCAGGCCTTCGACGATGACGATGCTTTGAATGTCCAGGTTGGAGGCGCCGATGGCCCGCATCACACCGATCTCGCGCGTGCGCTCCAGCACGTTGATGCTCATCGTTCCCATCAGGCCCAGCCCACCGACGATCGCGATCAGGACCGCCATGACCATCATGAAATACACCAGGATATCCGTGGTCGCTTTCTGGCTGGTGATGAAATCGGCGCCCAGTTGTGTGGATCCGACCTGGATGCCGCGCTTATCAAAGAGAGCAGTCAACTGGTCATTGACCCGCTGCTGTGTGATTGCATCGTGCTCATTCGTCAACACCCGCAGGGAATAGACTTGTCCCGGTGCGCCAACCAGATGGCTGAGATATTCATAATTCACATACAGGAGCGGCGGGTTGACATTGCCGGTGATGGTATAGAAACCCACGATGTGCCACTGTGTTTCCTTGCCATCGATCTCAATGGTCAGCCAGTCGCCGACCTTCAGGTCGGGGAATATGTTGAGGAGGTGATTGCCGATCACGATGGCATTCTCGTCGCCTGTTTGCAGCCAGCGGCCCTGGGTAATGACAGGATCGATCAGGGTGGATGTGGAGGGAGGCGCAATGAATACGATCTGTGTCCCTGCGGACTCCTTGTCCCGGATCAATGTGCCCGGGTACTCGCTCCAGCCTTCCACGCTCGAAACGCCCGGAACACTTTCAGCGATGGAGGCGATCTCCTCATAGCGGTAATAGCGGCTGAAGGTCACATTTATGTCCGCAAGGAAATATCCCTGGATATCCTCGATCACCTGGTCGAAGGATGCCCACAGATTGTAGACCCCGATAAAGATCGCGCCGCCGAGCACCAGGGAGAACAAGGTCAAGCCAAGGCGCAATTTTCGACGGAAGGCATTGCGCAGCGAGAGGCGCATCGGGCGCGGGATGAACAGGGCCCGTTTGCTGACGGCGCTGTCCTTCGGCTTTGCATTCCCACCGATCCCGTAATCGCTGATCGCCTCCCGTACCGTGATGCGGACGCTGTTGTAGACCGGCCACAATGCAGCGAGCAGGGGGATGACCAGGGCTACAATGGCCTGCTGGATAACAGCCGACGGGTAGGCTTTAAATGGCAGGGGATCGAAATTCAAATAGGCAGCCATACCGCCGCCGAGACCCTGTGCGGCAATGCTTGCCAGAGGAATCGCGATCAATAACGCCACAAGTCCGAAACCAAGCACCAGAACCACGTACATGGCAAAGACCTGCCCGTTCCCCCCGCCCACGGATTTCATGATGCCGATCTGGCGCGTCTGCTGGGTCATGATGGCTGTGATGGTGTTGACGATCAGAAAGCCGCTTAGAACCACGGTCATGTAACCCAGCACGCTCAGGACGAAGAAAATACCCTGGGAAATATTCCAGGCAAAATGATGCCCGGGCTGATAGACGTTCACAAAATAGATCTGCTCGCCCGCCCGTTCCATCCGGTCGGCGACGGCCTGGGCGACCCGGGTGACATGCTCGGCATCGGTCTGCTTTTCAGAGACACTGATCGCCAGCGCGCTGTAACTGCGCGAGCCCCCGAGCCACTCCAGTGTGTCTGGCGTAACGTAGGCGTTGATCGTTCGCGCCAGGTTGTAGGGGAAGCCGGTGACATCATGGATATATCCGGCAAACGTCAGCTCCCGGTGCCGGCCATTGTCAAGTTCGATGGTCAGCGTGTCACCGAGCTCATAGCCCAGGGAAACTGCAGACGCATCCAGTAACACTTCGCGGTCTGAAAAAGCCGGGATGGAATCTTCACCGGTCCTGGGTTTCAACTGGTTGAGGGTCAATTCCTTCGGATCGTCGATCCCTGTGAACTGGATCGAGATGGGCTCGCCCTGTATGGGTATCAAATGGGCGCCGGTTGTACTGCGACCTTCTGCCGCGTCCACCCCCGGCATTTCGCGGGCGACCTTGACCATATCATCGTCAAACGGCGACATGAAGATCGTCGCCTCGGCCGGGTTGGCGGAGAGATAATCCTCGTCCATGCTTTCGAGCATGTACGCGCCGAGATTGCTGTTGAACCCGACCGCGAACGTACCGACCATGATGGTCAGGATGGTGAGAAAAGTACGGGACTTGTTGCCCCAGAAGTCTGCCCAGATCTTCTTCCAGCGGCTGGTCATGACAGCTCTCCCCGCAGGCGCATATTCTGGTCTTCATGCCTGTGAGCAGACTGGTGCAGCGTCTCGCGGGTGACCTCAGACTGGTCCAGCAGATCCTTGAGCTGGTCATAACTCAGGCTGAGGACTTCCACCGCCTCATGCTCGGAGGCCCGGACGGAGGCATTGTGTTTCTTCTGGTGGAAGAAGGCGATCTCGCCGAAGTACTTTCCCGGTCCAAGCTGAACGGCGATGACATCGGACTGGTTCTGGCGCGGCAGGACGACTTCCACCGTGCCTTTGGAGACAATGTAGAAACGGTCTGTGTTCGTGCCCTCGGTCAGGATCATGGCGCCCGGCTCGAAGGCCATATGCGTTGCATTGCGTGTGGCCTGCAGCAGCTGTTCCTGAGACAGGGTGGGCATGGCCTTCGCTACATACTCGTTGACGATCTCGCCGTCGGCGATCAGCGCAGTGCGGTGCGTGCGCTTGGCAAGCGCACTGTCGTGGGTGACGATGATGATCGTCTTGCCCTGCGCCACCAGGTTCGTGAACAGCTCGAACACACTGTCGGCCGTTTTCGAGTCGAGGTTGCCGGTCGGCTCGTCGGCGATGACGACGGGCGGGTCGTTGGCAAGGGCGCGGGCAATGGCCACGCGCTGCTGCTGTCCGCCGGAAAGAGCCGTGGGTAGCTTGTAGGCATGGTCCGCCAGTTCGACCATCTCGAGCAGGGACAGCGCCCGCTTCTCCCGCTCACGCACCGGGTAGGTGCGGCAGAAGTCCATCGGCAGCATGATGTTCTCGATGACCGAAATGGTGGGCAGCAGCTGGAAGAACTGGAAGACGATGCCCAGATTTTTTCCGCGCCAGCGCGCCATCCGATTCTCGTTCAGCTCATGGACTCCTGTGCCGTTCACGAACACTTCACCGGAGGTGGGCCGGTCGATGCCGGTGATCATGTTGAGCAGGGTGGACTTGCCGCTGCCCGACTTGCCGATGATGCTGACAAATTCGCCGGCCTGGATCTGCAGATCGACGGTTTTGAGTGCATGGTAGTCGCCAACGGCGGTCTTGTAAAATTTGTTGACATCGCGCAGATCGATAATGGCGTCGCGGCCGTTTTCGCTTCCATTCGTAGGTTTACCAAACAAAGACATAAGAGCCTCACAGTGGACAGTTCAATGATTTACACTGTCATTGCGCTGTTGTTTTTATTCGAACGAGACAGCGGCCGTCATACCCCAGCGGAGAGCGGGATGGGTGTCGTCGAGCAGCAGGGTGACTTCGTAGACGACATCGCCCTGGCTCTCGGCAAAGGTCTGGCCGATGGACAGGATTGTGCCGGTCAGCTCGACCTCCGGCAGGGCATCCAGACGGATGGCCACCGGGTCGCCCTCCGAAAGCTCGACCACATCGATCTCGGTCAGGTCGGTGGTCACGACCAGCCAGGAGGAGAAGTCGGCGATCGTGACGGCGATCTGCCCGGCATTGATGGACGAGCCCAGGCGAGCAGGCAGGTCGGCCACCACGCCGTCGAAGGGGGAGGTGACGGTGAAGGCAGCCAGCCCGGCTTCGGCAGCCTTGAGCCGCGCTTCGAGCACGGCCAGCTGGTCGGCATCCACGCCATCCTTCATGCGGTCGTAGAGGCGCTGGGCTTTTTCCAGCCGGGCGGTCTTGAGGGCCAGATCCTGCTCGGCTTCGATGATCCAATCCTGAGGAGCGGGACCCTTGAAGGACTTGGTCTTGTACTGGTACTCGTAGCCCTTCCAGGTCTGGATCAGGAAGGAGCGGGTCTCGGTCTGGGGGACCTTCTTGGAGTTTTGCAGGTAGGTCAGGTAGTTGTCGGCCTTC
>DASUOS010000488.1:0-8270 GCA_036276515.1 Anaerolineales bacterium
GCCAGCAGCGTGCCCCACGGGCTGCGGCGCAGGACCAGAATGCCGGCCAGGTACGCTGCTGGGAGGATGATCCCCAGGTCCAGCATATAGGTGGCTTCGGTCGAATAGGGGCCCAGCGTGCCCGGTATGCTGTTCGAGGCCAGCGCGACGACGATGTCCATTACCCAGACCATGAGCGACAGGCCGGCCACAAACAGGAAGATGGAGATCCAGGTCCGCGGCAATTGGCGGGACGTGCGGGCGGCGAGGGTTTCCAGGTCGATGCACTGGACGGCAAGAACCAGGGCAAAGAGACTAAGCGAGAAGGAAGCTATATAGAGCAGCAGGATATTGTTATAGGCCGCGCCAAACCCCAGGGAGGCCGAGTTGTACAGGAAGTAGGCCAGCATGCTGGTCAGCAGCAGGCCGCCGCGCAGCGAGCCGCGCCGGTACCAGGCAAGCGCCAGCAGCAGGACCGGGACACAGACGAACAACGTCACCGCGTCGGTGCCGCGGAAGATCGGGGCCCGGAAGGCGGCGTCATTGCGGTAAATGCCCTGCCCGTAGATCTCGACGGTTTCACCGTGCAGGGTCGTGAAGTCAAACGAGCCTTCGCCGCCGGTGGAGAACAAGCCGATGCCTGCATACACAGCCGCAAAGAGGGCGACCAGTAAGGAGAGAATGGTAAGTGTATTGGAAATCTTCATGGTGTTGTACCCTCGGTTTATTTTCGTAAAAGTGTTATGGGACCTTCGAGGAGATTGCTTCGGGCTAACGGCCTCTCTGGTAGATGTATTCGCTGACGTCCACGTTGAAGTGGACCTGCTCCAGGCTGAACGTCGCCCACGGCTTGCCCTGATCGAGCCAGGTGGCGGAACCGACCGAGCTGATATTCGCGCCCTCGATGTTCGGACCTTCTTCGGTGGTGGTGATCCACAGAATCTTTCTGGCCGCGTCGCCGGAGTCACGGAAACGCATGGACTCCATGGTGTCGATCATGCCCGTCTCGGGGTTGAAGCGCACGACGAAGTTCTCCATCTTGTCCTCGAACGGGACGAACAGCAGCGCGGTCCTCTCGTCCACGGCCTCCCAGCGGACGCGCGGATCGGTCAGCCAGATCGAGGGGAACCAGCCCGCCTCCGCCCAGAGGGCGAGGTTGGCTGCCTGGTTGGTGCTGGCATCATCGTGAATGTTCCCCACCGGCGCTTCGAAGAAGCTGGCCTCATCCACATAGCCTTCATTGACCTTCATGATCGGCAGGCCGAACCAGGTCGCTTCGATGTAGTGGCGGTAGTCTTTGCCGGCGTTGTGGACAAAGAGGAAGCGGGCCGGCAGCGGGATATTCATAAACGGCCGGACCGTGGCATGCCCCTGGATCACCGCCGATTCGATGACCGGGATGGTCTCTCCATAGGCTGCCCGGTAAAAGCGCTCGACCGGTGCGGGCAGGTTGCCGGGGATGGGAATGGTTTTGGTATTTGTTGTCTGCGCCTCATAGCGGGGAAAGGCGGACGGCTTGAACTGCAATCCCAGCCAGCCGATGAAGATCAGCGCAGCAAGGATGAGCAGGATGGTATAGAGGATTTTCATTGTTTCTCCAAACAATTTGTATTTTAAATATTGTAGCCAGGGCATCAAAAAGACTCACCCATCCATGGGCAAGTCTTTTCCTGTCCGTGCGGACAGGGGATACCATCGGTGAGTCAGAATTTTAGCGTGTATTTCCGCCTAGACAAGTCACTCTTATCACCGAAAAGAGGTGACGTATGTATTGTTTCCAGTTCTGAGCAAAACAGGCCTGCGGCCACCAAGTGCCAGCTAGCGGGTCCTGTTGAATTCTTCATCCGTCAAACCGTACAGGATCTCATCGTGATAATGTCCGTTCATAAAGATGACTTCGCGCCGGCGGCCTTCCTCGATAAAGCCCAGCCTGCGGTGAAAGGCGATCGAGCTTGTGTTCACATCCAGGCAGGCGGAATTGCATTTATGGCAGCGCAGCTCGTTGAATCCATACTTCAGGATCAGCTTTGCAGCATCCAGGGCATATCCCTTGCGCTGGTGCTCACGGAAAATGCTCACACCCAGGCTGAACCGTCCATGACGGGGCTCGCCGAGGAAGAGGTTGATCCAGCCTACGAATTCACCCTCCAGGTTCACGATGGCAAAACAGCGGCGGTCTGGATCGCCCTTGAAGTCGCAGGCCTCAAGCAGGTTGGCGCGAAAGGTCTCGAGCGAGACCGGCGGCAGGTCCAATTGTCCTTCGAGCAGGCGGCGGGCTTCGCTATCCAGCCACTCGCGGTGTTTCAGCTCGGCATCCTCCGGGCGCAGGGGCCGCAGGCGGATAAGGCCTGTCTGCCAGAAATAGTTTGGGCAGGGCGTCGGTTCCATAAGGGTCCTTCTGAGTTCAGGGCAGATGCCTGGCATTCTTGACCTTCGGCCTGCGCTTGCGCGGCTCATAACGCTGCCAGTACACCCTGTGCTCATCGTATTGAGTCCGGGGTTCCTTTGGTTCGGCGGGGTGACCGATCATGACCATGCTCAATGGAATCACATGTTCCGGAATTCCGAGCGCTTCGGCGATGGGCTTGATCTTGCTCGGATACGGGTACACACCGATCCACACGGCTCCCAGGCCCAGGCCTGCCGCCGCGATCAGAATATTCTCCGTAGCGGCACTGCAGTCCTGGATCCAATGCTCACGCGCCGCCGAATTGTTGGCAATCCTTACATTTCCACAGACGACAATGGCAGCCGGGGCGTTATATCGGGCGAACAGGAATGAGCTGCGGATCGCCTGGAGCACCTGCGGTTCCGTCACTACAATGAATTCCCACGGCTGGCTGTTGCAGGCCGTGGGGGCAGCCATGGCAGCTTGCAGCAGCAATACAAGAGTCTCATGATCGACAGGCTCCCCGGTGAACTGGCGGATGCTCCTGCGGCTGAAGAGGATGTCGACGATCTCAGGCATGTTGTAGTGAATACATCCAGTACCGGTTCCCATAGCGCATGAATTCATCCTCCAGGGTCATGCCCACTTTTTCGGCCACACGCTTCGAGGCAAGGTTGCCCAGGCGGATCAGGCTGATCAGCACCGGTAATTTCAGCACGTTGAATGCATAATCCCGCACCGCGCCGGCGGCCTCGGTTGCGAACCCCTGATTCCAGAACCCACTGCGGAAGTCATACCCAAGCTCCGCCACCTGCACGCCGTTCACCTCCATTTGTTCCAGGCCGCAGTCGCCGATCAGCTCCCCGGTCTCCCTGAGCAGCACCGGGAACAGGCCGTATCCGAATTCCTTTTGATGGTCGAGATTGCGCTGAAGCCAGCGCTGCATCTGTTCACGGGTGAATGGGTCCACGCCGAAGGAGGCCATCACGCTGGGATCGGTGAAGACCAGGAGCAGCGCCTCGAGATCGCTTTCGAGCATGGGACGCAGGATAAGCCGCTTTGTTTCAAGCTGTAAGGGGACTCCGTTTACCTTCAAGTTGCTACTCCCATTCCCGGATCCAGGGCTCGAGCAGGTCGAACTCGGTAAAACCCATGGAATGATAGAGCGCATGGGCCCCGTCAGAATACGAGCTGACCGTCGCCAGCGTGGCGCCGAGTTGCTGGGCGCGGCGCAGTCCCTCGCTCATCACCGCCTTGCCAAGCCCGCGCTTCTGGTGCTCCGGATGCGTGCCAACCGGCTCGAAGACCGCCGTGCGGGTCACATCGTCGAACCAGACCGTGCAGAAGGCGGCCAGCTCTCCATCCGCCGCGACGGCGACGATATCCAGGTCCCGGCGGTAAAGCGGAATACGCTGGACGTTTTTATACCACTCCCAGCCCTGGTACTTTTCATCCGGCTCGCCGGGATGGAAGGCCTTCCACGAGAGCCAGCTGCGGGCGGGAAGCTCACTCTCATCCCCCAGGGCACGGACGGTGTATCCGTCTGGAGGAACAGGTTCCGGGAACGGCTGGGTAAAGGAGCGGCTGCGCATATGTTCAGCTTTGAACCTGGAGCGGGCATAGCCGCGTTCGGCGAAAAGGGCTTTTGTCTCTGCGTCAGACTCGTTCACCCAGGCCAGCAGATCTTTTTTGCCTGTCTCGTTCGTCTTGAATAATTTCTGCTCGGCAACATCCAGCATGTCGGACAGGGAGGCAAGGTGTCGATAGGCGGGATGAACCTGGAAGTATGCCTCACCCGGGCTGTCTGGGTTAAGCATGGCCACGATCTGCCCGTCTGCTTCCCAAAGGGTCACAACTTCTTCCAGCTGTAGATGGTAGATGTTCATGTTGACATGCCAGACCCAGTAATCCCAGCGCAGGAGCGGCCAGGAATAGTCATGCAGTTCGTTGAGCAGTGAGACCTCGCGCAAAAAGGTTCGGATGCGCCAGTAGTCCTCTTCGTCTTGATAGGGTCGCAGGATGGGTTTCATCTTATGTACCGCCTTGAATGCAGGTTCCTGGTATTTCTACTTCCTGACTCGTTCTATTTTCTCCACGATAAGCCAGTCATCCATATTGCCGTACTCCCTGCGATCAATGGAAAATGGCCCGGCCGCCAGGATGTTCGTGACTTCGACAAGCACCAGATAGCGCTTCCCCGCCCAGCGCTCGATCTGTTCGGGAGTAAGCGCCAGCTTCGGTTGATACATCATCAGCAGCTGGCTGCACTGATCCTCCGTCAGCTTCTCCGAGTGAAACACGCTGCTGACCTGGCCGCTGGCACGCACCATGCCATCGCCGTTGTTCTGGATGAAGAACAGGCAGTCGCCGGTGTCCACGCGTCCGTACGGGAGCTTCCGGCCGGCCGCGCCGCGCACGATCATGCTCTTCCCTCCGGCAAGCAGTTTCTCCAGCTCACGAGCCTTTGTATCCAGATAGACCACGTGGTCCATGCCAGCCTCCTCGATCCTTATTCGATCTGCGCCAGGGCTGTGAGCAGCAGCACCAGCACTCCGCTGACCGCCATGATATTGACAAAGAGCCTGAAGCGGGCATAGGCCTGCTCTGCGCTGTTGCGCGAGCTGAGCATCGGACCAACCCGCAGGAAGGCATTGAACCAGAATCCCGCGCCGATCATGCCCACGATCACGAGATGCTTGACCAGCATCATGATGCTCCAGAAATTACGGAAGTCGCCCATGCCGAAATAATTCGGGTCCAGGAACATCAGGTAGATGCCGGTGAGCGTGAATACGATCAGGGAGGCATACATCCATCGGCGGCTTTGCCGGGAGATATCACTCAGGATCTGGCCGGTCACCTCCAGGGAGTTTTTGCGCATGGCAGGCAGGTAGAGGATGGCCAGCAGCAGATAATGCCCGATCAGGACGACCGTTGCCAGCGAGTGGAGCCAGTAGGAAAGTGCGATCAGGGTTTGCGTCATGGCTGGTTACCTTACTTGATTATGAATATCAAGCCTGCTTCGGCAGGAAGGTGTAGATCGTTGCCCAGGCCAGGCCGAGGACCAGGATCACACGGATCCACAGCGGCCAGGGGGTCTGCCAGACCCACAATCCGGCGACCAGCGGCAGGAGCAGCAGGCCCAGCCCGATCTGGGCGATCGTGGGCAGTCCGCGGAAAAGCTGCCAGGTGGAGTCGAGAAGCGCCGGGTTAAAGAGCATTGCCGCTCCAAATCCCAGCCATAAAATCGTAAGGATGGCGAAGCTTCCAATATTGATGAGCATATTCGGTGACATGGTATTATCTCCTTTTCCGCTATCCTATCCGGGTAAAACGAAAAACTCCCCCAACTACAGGGGAGTTTTTTACTATCCAAATGGATAGTATGGGCAGATGGACAGGATTATTGTCGTGGGGTACGCGAGGAAAATTGCACGAACACCGCAAAGAGCAAAAGGAGGATGGCGGTAACCCAACCGCCCAGCGTGAATGAATCGGGGAACAGCATCGCGATCCCAACGCTTCCAAAGATGAGCAGGGCTGCCAGAACGGCAAATTCCCACATCCCATACAGGAAGATGAATGGCAGATAATGTGTGCCAACGATCAGCATGAAAGCCGGATAGAACCAGTTGATGTTATACAGGGCCGCTGCCCCAACCAGCAGCATATTCAATGGGAGCATAAAGGCGACCTGCATGGCCAGGGCATTCATGGGATGGCCGGCAGGCAGGCCGGCGGGACGTCCCAGCCAACGCAAGCCAAGCTGTGTCAGCGGGAAGATAAACATACCGCCCAACACCAGTACCAGGATCGCCTGTCGTTCGCTGCCCCAGGCGCCGATCGCCGCCGAGACCAGCCAGATCAGGCCGGATACGGTCTGTCCTACGGAGCCGCGCAGAAACGTAGTTTCCACGTCCCTTTGGGCTGTCTTAATGTCCATGTCTCCTCCGTCGATCGATCCGTTCAACAATAACAGGACCCTCCATGGAGGGTCCTGTTATTGTAAATCACTTATGCAGTTCGCGGCCGCAGGGCCGCATAAAAGAGATACAGCCCACCCAGGATGAAGGCCACCGGCCAGAAGAGCTCGTAGTAGCTGAAGAAAAATACCGAGGCGACCGCCAGAACCGCCAGGACGAGGGTCACGATCCGGGCCCAATCCTTGCGATGCCGCAGCCAGACAACGGCAAAGGTAGCCGCCAGGCCGCCCATCAACAAAGCATTGACCCATCCGGGACCGACAAACCCCCCGGACCCGCCATCGTTGATCCAGCCGGCGATCGCCATACCGGCAATAATGGACAGGGTAGTCATGACGCCGGCCGGGATGATGGCCCACCAATTCTCTGCTGACCGCAGGTACACCACGAAGAAAGGCAGTGCGATGGCGAGGAGGAAGATCGAGCCGAAGTACGCAGCATCATCCCCGCCCGAAGCCAGCATCGGCGCAATACTGATCACGCCAAAGATATAGGCTACAAGCAGGGCCCAGGTGCGCGTCCGGTTGTTGAGGTAGACGGCCAGGAAGGCGAGACCGATCAGGAGCAGGAACATCGCTCCGATCCACTCACCGCCCACCGTGTCGACCAGAAGGGTGACCAGAGCCAGGAACAGCATCACGCCGCCAGGGATCAGCGCCCACCAGTTATTCGTGCGATCCGTGAGGTACGCAGCCGCAAACGGGAGGAGCAGGCCCACGAACAGGGGCGTGGCAACGGCCGCAGTCCCCACGTCATTGGTTGCCAGGGTGATCACCAGCGCCAGCCCGCCAAAGACCCCGGCCGGGAACAGCCAGCCCCATTGCTTCCAGCCGCTCAAGGCGTATTCGATGACTGCCACGAGACTGACCAGGGCAAAGACCCAGATCCAGAATTGTGGATTGTTGAACTGCTCGATGTAGCCCATTTGCTGGCCAAGCGCCACCGCGCCGGCGCCGATCAACAGCAGTCCCCAGAAGAGACCCGATCGATTGATTTTCATGGGAAATCCTCCTTTTGATTTCTATGCTTACCGCTTGTCTCATAATTAACTTTACTTTTCGTTTTGATTTGCAGGTTGAAAATCCAAGTAAACGTTAAGCAAATTATGCGGCACTATGTAGTATACGCATTCGAAACCGGAACGCCTCAGGCGGGAGAGGGGTATTCCCCTGGCCGGATGGACAGGCTTACATCTCCATTTTTCGAAAGCGCCAGACGGCCAGCAGGAAGAACAGGCCGGCGTAGGCCAGGAGTATGAGGGCGGGCAGTCCCACCGACTCAAACCCCAGCCCGCGGATCAGGATGTTCTGCAGGCCGTTCATCGCCCAGGCGGATGGCATCAGTGTACCGATGGCCGCGAACGCGCCGCCGGCCACTTCCAGTGGGAACCAGGTGCCGCCCAGGGCCGAGAACAGGAACATGGCGATCATGGATAACAGGATGACCTGGTCTTCCGCTTTGGCGAGGACGCCGATCAGCAGTCCCATCGAGGCAACCCACAGGCCCAGCGCGATCGCCACAGACAGCACAGCCAGGGGCTCGCGCAGGTAGTCCACTTTCAGAACCCACTGCCCAAACAGGACGAGCAGCACGGTCTGTAAAAAAACAACGGTGAACATCGCCAGCATGTGCCCGGCAACGATCTCCCAGGGCTCCATGGCGGTCGTGATCAGCCTCTGCAGGGTGCGGCTCTTGCGCTCCTGCACCAGGATCTGGGCCGAGGTCACTAATCCAAAGATGGCGAACTGCACCAGGATTCCGGGTGAGGCCTGGTTATAAGGATTGCCGCCGGTCCAGTCTTCTTCTTCATTTCCCGCGGCCAGCTCGGTCTTAACAAGCGAAATGCGCGAGTGTACATCCCATTTGCCCCAGGCCAGCTCGAACGCCGGCGCGTACTCGGATGGATCCCCCTGCACATC